>JAFAXA010000201.1 GCA_019241425.1 Acetobacteraceae bacterium
CTTCTCCTTGCCGGTCCAACCCGACGCGACGGCTTCTATCCGCGTTTTCCGCGCTTGATCGGCGAGCGCCGCATCGTGCGCCGCGCAGAAACCCTGCCCTGCTCCGCTGGTGATGTCGTCGCAATAGCTGAAATCATGCCCCTGCCAGTGCTGATCCCTGAGCGATGCGAGGTGATCGACGCGCCCGCTGACCTCCGCCGGCGCGCCATCGATCTCGCAGGCAAGCGCAATCGCGCGTTCAAGGTCGCGCGGAGCACCAACGCCGTTGGCGTACATCGTCATGAGCATGACGTCGCCGGAAAACAATGAGCGGTCGTCCGCGTGGTTTCGCTCGCGCAGGGCGCAGCGAAACGCCAATGCCGGATTGGCGGGCATACCGATGCCGTAATACAGGGCTTCCGAGCTGCACGTCCCAGGAAGGGAAGCGGTTTCGTCCGGGCCGGCAGCTTGGACCGGCATTCGTTTCAAGCTCCGGCAGAGCGCCTTCGAGTGCAGAAAGGCAGGGTCGGCGGGCCCGCCGACATCGGCCCAGTTCCCGGCGGAAACGGACTCCGCTGCCAGCACGAGCGCCGCACACAGCATGCCAGCGCGCATCTTTGCCACAACCATTCTCCCGCGCTCACGCCGCGAACGCCCCCCTGCGGCCACGTCCGGCCCGCTGCCTATGCGACGCTGGCCATGCGGAGTGCATCCCTGGTGGCTTCCGCCACGCGCGCACTCCAGCCCCTGGAGAACTCCGCCCAGCCGCTCAGGCCCCGATAATAGGTCAACTGCTGGGTACTCAAGTCGCCGATGAGGATCTTCGGATCCATTCTGGCCACCGCCGCCAGCGTTTCCGGCCCGATCGAGCCATCCACCGTGGTGCCGACACAGCTTTCCAGAACGCAGGCCGATCTTGCCGGACCGACGTTCACGCCGAACTGGAACACCATCAGGTCGACTCCGGCCGGCAAGTCCGGGCACCGCATGACGTTCCAATACCTGGTGCGGTAGATCTCGGTCGCTTCCCCGCGCGACAATTCCTTGACGTACTCGGCCGTGATCGTATCGAGCGGCACATGCCGGAAATCCGCGATATCCGGCCGAGTGATGCCGTAATTCGTCGGGCCGCCGGGATCGCGGGGATTGTCGACATATCCACCCTCGAGATTGAACAGGATGGCCATGCAGGCGTCGAACCGCGCGGCGTCGCTGTTGCTGCCGGTAGCTCGCTTCGGCTCGGGTGCCGCCAGCAGTGCCGCCTGCGGCGGCGGCCCGGTCTGAATCTGCTTCAACAGGCTCGACGTCTGCTCCGAGTGTGCCAGCTGCATCTGACGAACCGTTTCGTCCTTGTTGCGCGAACTTTGGGACGAACCGAGCCAGAAGCTGATCATGGTGGCGAATGCGGTCGCCATGGTCCCGATCAGCGCATAGGCGGCGTTGTTCTTGTCGAGCCGTTCCGGAAACGCGATCGTCAGTGCGACAACGACGAAGAACCCGACCGCCACGACGATGGACACGACAGGCGCGCCATAGGCGACGGGACTCTCCTTGTCGGCGAGCTTGACCAGGGTCCCTCTGGCATCCGCCGTGTCGGCGAACGAAGCCTTGAGCTGCTCCAATGCGGCTTGCAGCGACGCATTCTGACGCGCCAATTCGTCGTGGCGCTGCGCATCTCTCTCGGCGTTCTGGGCCTTGGTCGCCTGCAAAGCAATGTCCGCGAGCTTTTCCTGCAGGGCCGCGGCTATTTTCGGATCGGCCGTGAGTGCCTGTTTGGCTTGCACGGGATCCGTGGTACCCGTGGCGGTGCTGACCGCGTTGGCGACATCCTGAGCGACGTGCCCGGCCTTGTCTCCGGCGATCAGCCGGATGAGTTCCGGAACGAGGCTGACAGCCAGCCCAATCAAAGGCAGCACGAGACGTTCCCCATGATACTATTGCGGCGGGGAAACGCATAGGTCCGCCGCCCGGCGCGGTCAAGCGTGAGGGAGGGTCGTGATCACATGCCGGGAACGGGCCTTCAAGAAATGGCCGCGCCGCTCCCGGCTACTGCCGGCGCAGACGCAGGCTTTCGCGGTTGAGCGCGGGCAGGATTTCCGGATTGGCCGCGATGCGCTCGGCAACCGCAACTGCGGCGAGCAACTCGGCGCCGGTCATGTTCCGGATTGCGGGGGCCCCGACAACCGTTCGCCAAGGCCGTCCGAACGCGTGGTCGAGGCACACCCGCATGAAACAGTGGTCGAACCGGATCGGCCAGCGATGCCGCGCAGCCAGAGCCGGCAGCATCCCACGGGTGAGCGCGAACCAGCGTTGTACCAGCATATCCCGGTCCGCCGCATCGGCTGTTCCGGGACGACTGCGCTGTTTCCCGGCCGGTAAGCCCTGCCGGTTCAGTGCTTGACGGTGGATGCGCGATAGATCTGGTCGATGGCGGCCGCGAGTGCCCCATTGAACTCGGCATCGCTCATCGACTTTGTGAGCCCCTCCGTGAGCGCCCGCGAGAAACTCGCAATCATGCCGTGATTGTGGGCGAGCCGTTCGCAGGCTTCGTCACGCGAATAGCCGCCCGACAGCGCGACCACTCGGGCGACCCGTTTATGGTGGGTCAGCTCCTCGTAGAAGTCCGGCTGGGTGGGGATCGTCAGCTTCAGCATCACCTGCCGGTTTTCCGGCAGCGCATCGAGCTTCTTCCCGATTTCGGTGCGCAGGATCGATTCCGCCTCCGCCTTGTCGGGGATCTTGATCGAGACTTCCGGCTCCACGATGGGCACCAATCCGTGGCGGGAAATCTGGTCCGCAAGTTCGAATTGTTGCGCCACGATTGCGGCGATACCCGCCTGTGACGCACTCTCGATGACCGAACGCATCTTGGTGCCGAACACGCCGAGCTTGGCCGCCCGGGCGAGCAACTCGTCGAGGCCCGGAATCGGCTTCATCAGGCGCACCCCGTCCTTCGCGGCGTCCAACCCCTTATCGACCTTCAGGATGGGAACGACGTGCCGTTCGCGCCAAAGAAAGGAGGGAACCGGCTCGCCGCTCACCGTTCCGTCCATCGTGGCCTCGAACAGGATGGAGGCGATGACCTTATCCCCGGTGAAGGCCGGCGCGGTGATGATCCGCACGCGCATTTCGTGGATCAGCTTGAACATCTCGGCGTCGCCCGAGTAGGCGCTGTCCGGGACGCCGTACGCCTTCAACGCCCCTGGCGTCGAGCCGCCGCTCTGGTCGAGCGCGGCGACAAAGCCGGGCTTGCCGGTGATCTGCGCCGTCATTTCCCCGTTGGCCATCCTGCTGTCCCCGTAAAGTACCGCTGCGTTCCGCTATCCGTGTGCCGGCCGGTTCAGGATCTTTTCGACACGGCTTTGGCGCAGACGATAGGCGTCCGGCATCGACTTGCCAAGCAACGGCCGGAGATAGAGGCGAAAGGCGTCGGTAACGTCCGCGCCGTCCGAAGACAGGAACTCCGGCGGCATGGTGCGGGTCTTGCCGGCGACGGCGTCCAGCGGCACCAGCCGGTAGTCCGCCGAATAGTAGCCGGTGCGCTCGATCACCACCGAGCCGTCGGCATCGCCCGCCATCGCGTATTGCACGGCCCGCTCGCCGACCTCCCGGGCTTCCCGCTGGTCGACGTCTGAAACGCAGCCGACGAAGCTTCTTTGCATGTATCCGAACGTGTCGCCGCGCACCCGGCTGGTGCCGAGCTTTTCTTTCACCTGATTGGACAGCAATTCGGCGAGCGCGCCGCTACCCGAGAGTTGGACATTGCCGTGGGCGTCGCGCTCAACCTGTTTCGCAAGTTTGGTCGCGACCGGCACCCCCGCTTCGTCCATGACGCCTTCGGAGACGGCGACGACGCAGCGGCCGTAGCGATCGACGGTGCGCTTCACACCGGCCAGGAACATGTCGATCCGGAATGTTTGTTCCGGTACGAATACCAGATGCGGCCCGTCGTCCGGAAACTTCTTGGCGAGCGCCGAAGCGGCGGTGAGGAACCCGGCATGGCGACCCATGACCACGCCGATATAGACGCCCGGGAGCGACCAGTTATCCAGGTTCGCGCCCATGAACGCCTGCACGACGAACCGCGCGGCGGAGGGGAATCCGGGCGTATGGTCGTTCAGCACCAGATCATTGTCGATCGTCTTCGGAACGTGCATGCAGCGGATCGGGTAGTCGGTCTTGCGGGCTTCTTCCGCGACGATGCGAAGCGTGTCGCTGGAATCGTTGCCGCCACAGTAGAAAAAGAACCGGATGTCGTGCGCCTTTAGCGCCCGCAGGATCTCCTGGCAGTATTTCAGGTCGGGCTTGTCCCGGGTCGATCCCAGTGCCGAGGATGGCGTCTCGCCGACCAGTTCGAGATTGTGGGAGGTTTCCTGCGTCAGATCGATGAAGTCTTCGCCGACGATGCCTTTGATGCCGTGTAACGCGCCGTAAACGGAGCTGACATTGCGGGATTTCCGGGCCTCCAAGATGACCCCGGCGAGCGACTGATTGATGACCGCCGTCGGGCCGCCGCCCTGGGCGACCAGCACCTTTCCTTGCAACATGACGCGCACTCCGAGGCCATGATTACGGCAGCACGCCGACGGGCATCATGCAAGCGCCAAGCGGTTCCGTGACGTGTTCCGGACAATGATCGTCATGCTATGCGTTCCTGGGTTGGAGGGGTGAACATGGCCGACGCGGAAATCGAGCGCATCAGGGCGTTGTTGCTGGCCCGACCCCGGCCCCCCGAGCTGAGCGAGCGCCGGCGCCGCCTCGACATGCTCGGCGAACAATCGCCCTTGCCGGCCGACGTGCGCGTCACACCCGAAACCGCCAACGGCGTCGCCGCGGAATGGACGGTGACGCCGGAGGCCGACCCGTCCCGGGTGCTGCTCTTTCTGCATGGCGGCGGTTATGTGTCGGGCTCCATCGCCAGCCACCGGAGCATGGTCGCCGAGGCGGGCAGGCAGGCAAAGGCGCGAACGCTGGCGCTGGGATACCGGCTCGCGCCCGAACATCCCTACCCGGCGGCGCTCGAAGACGCGCTGGCCGGGTTTCGCTTCCTCGTCGCGTCCGGGTTCGATCCGGGCCGGATCGCGCTGTCGGGCGACAGCGCCGGCGGCGGCATAACAGTCGCGACACTGGTAACGCTGCGCGACAACCGCGAAGCCCTGCCCGGCTGCGCCTGGTGCATCTCGCCTTGGGTGGATTTGGAAATGACCGGGGCGAGCATGTCGGGCAAGGCGAGGATCGATCCGCTCATCGGCATCGACTATCTGCGTGAACTGGCGGGCCTGTATCTGGGGGGCGCCGACCCGCGCTTGCCGAAGGCTTCGCCGTTGCATGCCGATTTGCGCGGCTTGCCGCCAATGCTGATCCAGTGCGGGTCGGCCGAGACGTTGCTCGATGATTCGGTGCGGCTCGCAGGAGCCGCCGCCAGAGCGGATGTTGCGGTGACACTGGAGATCTATCCGGACATGATTCACGTCTGGCCGTTGTTTCATCAGCAGGTCGCGGCCGGGCGCCGGGCGCTTGCAGCCGCCGGGCGATTCATTCGCGCGGCAATCGGCTGAGCCATCGGGGTTCGCGGGTCGTTAGCGCGCGCGCTGCCGCTTGCCCAGACTGTCTGCATGACGCCGCGACAGCGGCGTAGATTTCATTTGCGATATCTTTGGTGACGAGGCACGAAGCGCACGAGTTTCGGAGAGAGCCCGATGGCGAGATCCACAACACCGCATCCCGCATCGCCTGCTTCACTGAGTGGTCCGATCTTTGCGGAGCCGAGACCCGGCGCCGATCCAGAACGGTTTGGCATCCCGCATCCGTCGGATGATCCCGTATACAAGGAACTTGGCGATCTGCTGAAGCGGCAGGTGGTGAGCTTTCCGAAATCGCACGCGGCAGATGACAGTTTCTTTACGGTCGCCGATATGTATGGCCCGGGCGGGGAGCGTGTCACAGCCGCGATCAATGAGGCGCAGCGGATAACGTTTCACGCGGTTGGTGACACCGGCGCGTCCGACAGTCGGAAATATCGCAACGCGTTGCGGGTGGCGGACCAGCTGACGGCGGACAGCCAAACCACCGAAGCCAATAACCGGCCGTCCTTCTTTCTCCACCTCGGAGATGTGGTCTATAGTTTTGGCGAGAGCCGCTATTATTACGACCAGTTCTACGAGCCGTTCGGGCGTATCCGGCTCCGATCCTCGCAATTCCGGGCAATCACGACAGCTTCGTCGTTCCGGGCACCCGCCCGAGCAGGAGCCGTTTAAAACCTTCACGCGCAACTTCTGCGCCGCACGGCCGGAGGTCACACCGGAGGCGGGCTCACTGCACCGAACGGCAATGACGCTTCCCGGAGTCTACTTCGCGGTCGACGCGCCGTTCGTGCGCATCATCGCGCTGTTCAGCAACGCCCTCGAAGATCCGGGCGTGATTTCCAGCGAGAATGGCAACTGGCCGGGCGTTCCGGACTATCAGCTCGGTTTCTGAAGGCGCAACTGCAACGAATAAAGAAGGATCGCTACGAGGGCGCCGTCATCCTGGCCACCCATCATCCGGCGTTTTCCTACCGCCCGCGCTCCGAGACCGAGGGCAACGCCGCCAACCACGGCACGAGCGGAGCGATGTTGCACGACATCGACACGGTATGCCACGAGGTCGGCGTGTATCCGCACGCCTTTCTTGCGGCACACGCTCACTGCTATCAGCGCTACACGCGCACGGTGAGCCTGAACGGCACCGAGCTGGACGTGCCGTTCGTGGTTTGCGGGAATGGCGGCCACAACGTCAATCCGCTCGTCCGCAGCACCCGCGGCCGCCCTTCCCAGGAACCGGAAAACGGGTCGGACGTGGCCTATCTCTACACCGAGCCGGCGATCCAAGCGTCGGGCTTGGTGCTGGAGAAATACGACGATCACGACTACGGCTACTTGCGGGTCACGGCCGACAAGGAACAGTTGCGCATCGCCTATCACCAGGTTGGGACGCGAAGCCTCCTGCAATCGCGCTTCGACCTTGTGACCGTGGATTTGAAGTCGCACGCCCTTACGGCGAACTGAGTCAGGCACGCGCCACAGGTCGCGCTTCGGGATGGTGGGAGCGCCCGAGCGCAGCGGTGAGCGGCTGCCATTATTCCAGCAGCGCGCGCGCATCGTCCCATAGACGCCGCACCATCTCGCCGGCCGGTTCTGCGCGGCCAAGCGCCGCCGACTGGCCCGCCCACGCCTGCATCCGGTCGATGTCGCCCGCTTTCTGGGCGCCGGCACGCATGGACGCCGTGAGACCGCGCTGCACAGGGTACGGCGCCGGGTCCGGGGCGCTGGCGTTCGTCGCCGCGCGCACATAGGCGGTGGTGATGCTGCGCCCGGCCCGTCCGCTGAACACGCGGCTCACTGTCGTGTCCTCCGGCGCGGTCCGGGCGAGCGCATCGGCCCAGGCGGGCGCGATACCGGCCTCGGGGCAGCGCAGGAAAGCGGTGCCGACCTGTACCGCGCTCGCGCCGAGCAGCAGCGCCGCCGCGACGCCTCGGCCATCCGCGATTCCGCCGGCTGCGATCACCGGCACCGGGACGGCGTCGGCGACCGCGGGCAGCAGGGCAAACAGGCCGACCAACTGGCGCTCCCCAAGATCGGGATAGAAGCTGCCGCGATGGCCGCCGGCCTCCGCGCCTTGCGCAACGATCGCATCGGCGCCCGCCGCCGCGGCGGCGCGGGCCTCCGCAACCGTGGTCGCGGTTGCGAACCAGGGAACACCCCGGTCCTTCAGCCGCGCCACGAATTCGGGCGGGTAGAGCCCCATGACAGACGACACCACCGCCGGCGCCGCTTGCAGCATGGCGTCGCACTGGGCCGCGAAGTCGGGCGGCGCTGCGTCTCCGGCTTCCGGCGGCACGGCCGGGCCCCAACTGCCGAGAAACGCCCGCACACGCTCCTCCGCAGCCGGGTCCCGCGCCGGCTTCTCGTCGGGCACCCAGACATTCAGTTGAAAGCCGCCATTGGTTTCGGAACGGACTTTGCTGGCCCAGGCACCGATCTCCTCCGGCCGCATCAGGAGCGCGCCACACGCGCCCAAGCCGCCCGCATTGGCGACCGCGACCGACAGCGACGGCGGGCAGGCACCCGCCATCGGTGCGAGCAGAATCGGCACACGCGGGCCGAAGCGTTCGCAAAAGCGCTGCGTGCGTTCGAGGATTGCGCTCAACTCCGCCTCCGTTTCAGTGCTGGTGGCCGGAACCGTCCTTCGCCTCGTTTGCGGCCGGATGGTGCGTCGCTCCGGCCCGCTCCACGTCCACTTGCACGGTGACGGGCGTGGCGTGCTCGAATGTCAGCGTCAAAGGAAACTGTTCGCCGCTGACGAGCGGGTGGCGAAGCTCCATCAGCATGACATGGTAACCGCCCGGCGCGAGAACGACCGGACGCCCAGGCTCCAGCGATAGCGGGCCGACCGGACGCATCTGCATGACACCGTTCTCGTTCGTGGTCCGATGCAGTTCCGACATTCCCGCCGCAGGCGTGCTGACGCCGAGCAGGCGATCCGGCGTGCCGCTCGCGCTGAGGGTCAGATACACGGCCCCGTTTTGCGAGGCGCCGGGCGTGGCCCGGGCCCAGGCGTCGGTGACGCTCACCTCCGCCCTCGCCGATCCGGCAGAGGCGGCGATGGTCGTCGCAGCCAGAATGAGAACCAAGCGCATCGAACTCTCCAGGGGTGAGGCGGGATAACGCGGCGCGATCGCCGGCGAGACGCCGGGAGCCGCAGGAGAACATTAAGCGCAGTCTTGATAGACTCGTCCGTGCGCCCGATTCGCGTGGCGCTGACCCGCTGGCCTGAAAGCTTGCTCCATGCGCCTACTGCATACATCCGACTGGCAGATCGGCAAGTGCTTCGCCTTCCTCGGCACCGAAGGCCGTGAGATCCTGCGCGATGCGCGGCTGGAGGCGATCAGCCGGATCGGACGGCTGGCGCGACAAGGCGGCGCATCGGCGGTGCTGGTCGCCGGCGATGTCTACGACGTGGCGACCCCATCGGACCAAACGCTGCGTCAGCCGATCGAGCGGATGCGCGCCTTTCCGGACCTTGCATGGCATCTGATCCCCGGCAATCACGATCCGCATAGCGCGGGCGGGCCGTGGGAGCGGCTGGCGCGAGCCGGGTTGCCGGACAATGTGCGCGCGCACCTGACCCCGGAGCCCGCCCCGATCGGTGACGGAACCGCGTGGATCATCCCCGCGCCGCTGACAAGGCGGCACGCGGCGGGCGATCCGACCCAGACGATGGATGCCGCTTGCACGCCGGACGGAGCGATCCGCGTGGGTCTGGCCCATGGTTCGCTGCGCAGCTTCGGCAGCGACGGATCGACGACCCACAATCTGATCGCGCCGGACCGGGCGGAAACGGCCGGGCTCGCCTATTTGGCGCTCGGCGACTGGCATGGCGCCCAGTCGTTCGGGCCGAGAAGCTGGTATTCGGGCACGCCCGAGCCGGACGGCTTCGACCTGGGCGGCGGCGGAGGCGGCGAGGTGTTGCTGGTCACGATCGATGGCCCGCGCGCGCTTCCCGCTGTCGAACGGCACAGGGTCGGCGGCTTTCTGTGGCGGCGCGAGGCGGCAACCCTGCACGGCGTCACCGACATCGACGTGCTGGAAACCCGCCTGCGCGGCTTGCACCCCGATCTTCACCGCGTTCTGGTCAGCCTCAAGGTGGAGGGGACGCTCTCGCTCGCCGGCCGGCAAACGTTTAACCAGCGGATCGCGCAAGAGCTGCGAGGCGCCTTGCGGCTGCTGCGGATCGACGACGCCGGCCTCCGCGCCGAACCGACAGCGGCCGACCTCGCCGCGATCGACCATGCGGGCTTCGTGCGGGATGCCGCCGAGCGGCTGTCCGCGATGGCGGCGAACCCCGCCGAGCCGAGGCACGACCTCGCGGCAGCGGCGCTGCAACGGCTGTATTCGTTGCAGTTTCGGCACGAGGAGCGTGCGCCATGAAACTCCGTGCGCTCGAGATCGAGCAGGTCCGGAAGTTCGGCGGGCCGGTCAGGCTCGGCGAGTTTGCGGACGGCATCAACGTGCTGTGCGGGCCGAACGAGTTCGGCAAATCGACGCTCCTGGCGGCGATCCGGGGCGTGCTGTTCGAGCGCTATGCGTCGAAGGCCGAGTCGGTGCGGCGGATGGGACATGCGCGCGGCGGAAGCTCGCCCCGCATCGCACTCACCTTCGACACCGGTCGCGGGCGGCACCGGATCGAGAAGCGGTTCCTGCATCGGGAACCCTATGCCCGGCTGACGCTTCCCGACGGCCACAGGATCGAGGGCGATCACGCCGAGGAGGCCTTGCAGGCGCTGCTCGGTTTCCGGGCAGCCAAGCAGGGCGCCAAGCCGGAGGATGCGGGCGTTTGGAGCGCGCTTTGGGTGACCCAGCGCAGCTCGGTTGAGCAGCCGGATTGGTCGTCGGAGCCGGCGCGAACGACGCTCCAGGCCTGTCTGGAAGCGGAGATCGGCGCGGTGACGGGCGGCGAACGCGGGCAGGGCATCCTGCGCGAGGTGCTCGACGGGTTGGCCCTGCTGCAAGACAAGCGCGGCCAGCCGAAGGGGCGCCTCAAGGAGGTCGACGACCTGCTCGCCAGCGCGGACGCCGACCTGCTGCGTCTCGCCGACAAGCACCGTGCCCTGGCGAGCGACATCGCGGAATTGCAGCGCTGCGGCCGTATGCTCGCGCACATCAATGATGCCGACGAGGCGGCCAAGCTCGACGCGGATCTGGCCAATGCCCGCTCCCGACGCGACGCTGTGCTCCGCTATGAAGACGCATACCGGCAGGCCGAGATGGCGCTTCGCTTGGCGGAGGCCGCCCACGCCGCCCTGGCGGCCGAAGCGGCAAGGCGGGGCCAGCGGCGGCGCGATCTCCATACGGCGCGCCTCCTTGCCGAGCGCATAGCCGAGGCGGATGCGGCCGCTCGGACGGCTCTCGCCGCCGCCGACGCGGAGGCCGGCACGGCCGGCGCGACGCTCTGCGCGGCCGAGCGGGCGGCCGATGCCGCCTCCGGGCGGCTCCGCCAGGCACGGCGCGACGCCGAGCTTGCCGCGAAAGCGGGCGAACTCGCGGCCGCCACCGAGCGGCTGGTGCAGGCGGAGGCCGCGCAAGCCCGCGTGAACGAGCTTTCGGGCGAACGCGCCTCCTTCGGCGCCGACGGGGACGGGATGGCGGCGATGCGTGAAGCCGCGCTCGGGCTCGCGCACGCGCGCGCGGTGCTTGATGCCCAGGCCACCTCCGTTCTGCTCGACCTGCAACCGGAGGCCCAGGGCCGGGTGCTGGTCGACGGCGCGCCGGCGCCCTCCGAATTGCGGGCAGTTGCGGAGGTTGCGCTCGACATCGCCGGCATCGGCCGCATCCTGATCCGGCCGGCGATCAGAGACCGCGATGCATTGCTGTCGGATATCGCCGCAGCCGAGCGACGGCTTGCCGCCGCTCTAGGCGCGATCGGCGCCACGGACGAACGCGATGCCGAGCGACGGCACGTGCAACGCGTGCAGTGCGAGCGGCGGCTCGATGACGCGCGCCGGGACCTCGCCATGCACGCTCCCGGCGATCCCGCGCGCGGCTTGGCGGCCGGCGCCGGCGCTTTGCGCAACCACGTCGCTGTGCTGCGGCGACAGCTCGAGCATGAGCTTGCCGAACGCGGGATGCCGGCACCGCCCCCACCAACCGACGCGGAGGCCGATATGCGGGCGGCGCTCGCGGCGGACGCCGAAGCCTCCGCCGCCCTCGGCCCGGCCCGGGCGGCGGTGGCGTGCTGCCGCGAGCGCACCGACCGCTGCGCCCGGGAGGCCGCCCGCACCGCGGCCGAGCGGCGGACGGCAGAAGCCGAAGCCGGCCGGCTCCAACGCGAGATCGCCGAGGTGACCTCGGGGGAAAGCGACGCCGCGCTTGCCTGCCGCGAAACGGAGGCGGCGCGGGATGTGCTCGCCAAGCGGGACGCGCGGGCGTTGGTGGAGCGGGCGAGGCCGGAAGATACGCTCGCCGGCATGGACGCCCGCATCACGCGGCTGGAACAGGCGATCGGTGGCCGCCGAGAGACGCTGCAAAAGCTCCAACGGGAGAGCGCGGTGCGGCAAAGCCGGATCGAGCAGGAGGAAGCAAGCGGCCTCGCCGAACAGATCGCCGCGCTCGAGAGCCGGCGCGAGGAGCTGGCCCGCGAACGGGCGTTGCTGCTGCGCGAAGTAGCCGTGCTGGAACTGCTCCGGGACACATTGGGGGAAGCGGAGCGCGCGGCGAAGGAGCGCTATCTGGCGCCGATCACCCGGCGCTTGACGCCCTACCTTCAGGGGCTGTTTCCCAGCGCGTCCGTGCAGTGCGACGAGACGTTCCGCATCTCGGGCGTGTTGCGCGACGGAGCCGCGTCCGAGGATTTCAGCCGCTTGTCGGACGGCACGCAGGAGCAGATCGCGATCCTTTCCCGGCTCGCCTTCGCCGATATGCTGATGGAAGGGGGCCGGCCTGCGATGATCATTCTCGACGACGCCCTGGCGTTTGCCGACCGTGATCGGATGGAACGCATGTTCGATCTGCTCACCGAAGCCGCCCGGCGCGTGCAGATCCTCGTGCTGACATGCCGGGCCGACGTCTTCGACCGGCTCGGCGGCCACCGCCTGACACTGGAGGAGATGGCGGGGCGGGATGCAGCGCCAGGGAACGGCCGGCCGGCGCTGCCTCAGCTGTTCTGAGGCTTGTCGGCCGGCGGTTGGGCCGGCGCCCACTCGTCGGCGATCAGCGCCTGATCCCGGCTGACCTGATCCACATCCTCTTTCGAGGGCGGCGGCGAAATATACGGGGCCGGGCTTTTTTCCTGTTCCGGTTTGTCGGATGGCGTCATGCTGATCTCCTTCTGGACCCCAACGCGCGTCGGTCGGGCGGGTCGCATTCCTCGCCCCACCCGCGATTACTTATCTCCGCTGGCCGAATTGGCTGCGATACGATAGGAGCGACGGGCGCAGGGTCCGGGAGCGGCGAATCGAACGCCCTTCCATACTGGCGTGTGGTGCCGTTACCGTCACTTTTCTCTGGAGTTCATTGATGCCGAGCAAGACCGCCACCAAGAAGCCCGCGTCTAAGGCTTCGGACAAAGGCAAGCCGAACGCACTGCAACAACCGCTCAAGCCCTCGGCCGAACTCGCGGCCGTTGTCGGCGAAGGGCCGCTGCCGCGCGGAGAAGTGGTCAGCAAAGTGTGGGAGTACATCAAGTCCAAGGACCTGCAGAATCCGCAGAACCGCCGCGAAATCCTGGCCGACGACAAGCTGCAGAAAGTATTCGGCAAGGACAAGGTCACCATGTTTGAAATGAACAAACATCTCGCCCAGCACCTCAAATAGGCGCTGAAGCGCCGAACATGGGTGCGGGCGCCCGGCTCCTATCCGGGAGATGTCGCGCCCATAAGCGGCGGCGAGCCTTGCCGCCTTGGCACGCCGTCCGGGCGAAGCCTACAAAACAGTTCCGGTTGCGCGCTTGACTTCGGCTGGAACGGCGAAGAATGTTGACAGAGGAAGGTTTTCCCCGCCTCGAGCGTCGGTTGCACCGGGCCTGAGTTTGGTTAGGCCATCCGTTTCGGCGAGCTAAACACTGCCAAAGAGCAGGACAGGGAGAGTGACACGTGGGGCCATCAGTCAACCGCGCGTTATACGTATCGGCCGGTTTGTCGTTTCTGCTCGCGGCAGGCGCTGCGCGCGCCGACACCACGCTGACGGTTGCGACCGTGAACAACGGCGACATGGTCGTGATGCAGAAGCTTTCCTCCCAATTCGAGTCGCAACATCCGGACATCCATTTGCGCTGGGTGGTGCTTGAGGAAAACGTGTTGCGCCAACGGGTGACGACGGACATCGCGACCCATGCCGGCCAGTTCGACGTGCTCACGATCGGCAATTACGAGGTGCCGATCTGGGCGCGGCAGGGATGGCTGGAGCCGTTCGAAAATCTGCCGGCGGCGTACGACGTCGACGACCTGCTCGGCCCGGTGCGCGAGGGCATCACGTATAAAGGCAAGCTCTACGGCCTGCCGTTCTACGGCGAAAGCGCCATGACGTATTACCGGACGGATCTGTTCGAAAAGGCCGGGCTGAAGATGCCGGACGCCCCGACCTTCGCGCAGGTTCGCGAGTTCGCCGACAAAATCACCAACAAGGATACCCAGACCTATGGCATCTGCCTGCGCGGCAAGCCGGGCTGGGGCGAGAACATGGCGTTTATCACGCCGCTCGTTGACGCGTTCGGCGGGCAGTGGTTCGACGCAAGCTGGAAGCCGACGATCGACACGCCGCAATGGAAGTCAGCGGTCAGCTGGTACGTCGACATCATGAAAAAGGATGGTCCGCCCGGCGCGACGTCCAACGGCTTCAACGAAAATTTGGCGCTGTTCGCGAGCGGCCATTGCGGCATGTGGATGGACGCGACGGTCGCCGCCGGCTTGTTGTTCGATCCGAAGCAGTCTCAGGTTTCCAAGACCACCGGCTTCGCATCCTTCCCGACCGGCGAGTTCAAGGGCGGCCCGACCTGGCTGTGGAGCTGGAACCTCGGCATCCCGTCCTCTTCGAAAAACGTGGACGCGGCCAAAACCTTCATCACCTGGGCGACGTCGAAGGACTACATCAAGCTGGTTGCCAAGGAAAACGGCTGGGTGGCCGTACCGCCGGGCACGCGTAAATCGACCTACGACAATCCCGACTATCAGAAGGCGGCGCCGTTCTCGAGCTTCGTGCTGAAAGCGATCGAGTCCGCGAACCCGAACGGGCAGACCGCGCACCCGCGGCCCTACCAAGGGGCGCAGTTCGTCGGCATTCCCGAGTTCCAGGGCATTGGTACCCAGGTTGGTCAAACGATCGCGGGCACGCTCACCGGCAATAC
The DNA here is from genome assembly GCA_019241425.1 of Acetobacteraceae bacterium. Lineage (GTDB taxonomy): Bacteria > Pseudomonadota > Alphaproteobacteria > Acetobacterales > Acetobacteraceae > JAFAXA01. Next base: position 14,857 of record JAFAXA010000201.1, read on the forward strand.
GACCATCGAGCAGGCGCTGAAGAGCGCGCAGTCGGCGACCGAGCGGACGATGCGGCAGGCGGGCTATCCGAAGGCCGCCGAAAAGGAAGCCTCGAAGTAGCCGCACGGCTTCGAGGTCCGACTTTCACGGCGGGACGAGAACGGGGGAAGAATGTCATCCGCATCCGCGACCAGCGTTGCCGTCCCGCCCCGATCGGACACGTCCCGCACGCCGAGTATGATGCCGCTGCTGGCGCCGGCCGTCGGCGTGCTGCTGATCTGGTCCATCGTGCCGCTGGTTATGACTGTGTGGTTCTCGTTCAAGAACTACAATCTCATGGATCCCACCGTCTCCGGCTGGGCGGGAATCGATAATTATTCCTACCTGATCACCGACCCGGATTTCTGGGTTTCGCTGCTCAACACGCTGGTCCTGGTCGGTTCCGTGCTGGTGATCACGGTCGTCGGCGGCACGCTGCTCGCCGTGCTGTTCGACCAGAATTTTCCAGGACAGGGCGTCGCGCGCCTGCTGGCGATCGCGCCGTTCTTCGTCATGCCGACGGTCGCGGCGCTGATCTGGAAGAACCTGATGATGCACCCGATCTACGGCGTGCTCGGCTCGGTGGCGCGCGGCCTGGGCATGACGCCGATCGACTGGTTCGCCGACTACCCGATGGTTTCTGTGATCATCATCGTATCCTGGGAATGGCTGCCATTCGCGCTGCTGATCCTGCTGACGGCCGTGCAGTCGCTCGACCGTGAGCAATTGGAAGCGGCGCGCATGGACGGCGCCGGGGCGTTCGCGCAGTTCTTCTACATCACGCTGCCGCATCTCCGGCGGGCGATCAGCGTCGTGGTGATGATTGAGACGATCTTCCTGCTGACGATTTTCGCCGAGATTTTCGTGACCACGGCAGGGGGTCCGGGCAACGCGACCACCAATCTCGCCTTCCTGATCTACGCCCGGGCGCTGCTGCAATTCGATGTCGGCGGCGCGTCGGCCGGAGGCATCGTCGCCATCCTGCTCGCCAATATCGTCGCGTTCTTCCTGGTGCGCAGCGTCGCGCGCAACCTGGAGGTCTGACGATGAAGGACAGTGCCGCCAAGCGCATTTTCATCACGATCCTCGGCTGGCTGGTCGCCTTGCTGCTGGCCTTTCCGATCATCTGGATGGTGATGACCAGCTTCAAAACCGAAACCGACGCGATCTCGACCCCGCCCCTCTTTGTCTGGCATCCGACGGTCGCGAGCTACGCCGAGGTGCAGGAACGGGCGAACTACTTCTCCTTCGCACTCAACAGCATCCTGATCTCGGTCGGCGGTTCGCTGCTGGCGCTGGCCTTCTCCGTGCCCGCTGCGTACGCGATGGCCTTTCATCCGACGCCGCGGACCCGCTCGACGCTGCTCTGGATGCTGTCGACCAAGATGCTGCCGCCCGTCGGCGTGCTGGTGCCGATCTACCTGCTGTTCAGCTCCCTCAACATCCTGGACACGCGCGGCGGCCTGATCATCGTCTACGCGCTCATGAATCTGCCGATCGTGGTCTGGATGCTGTTCACCTTCTTCAAGGAAGTGCCGAGGGAGATACTGGAAGCGGGGCGGATGGACGGCGCCGGGGTGTGGAACGAGATGCGCTATCTGCTGATGCCGCTCACGCTGCCGGGCATCGCCTCGACCGGCCTGTTGTCGCTGATCCTGTGCTGGAACGAGGCGTTCTGGAGCCTCAACCTGACCTCGTCCGCGGCGGCGCCGCTGACGACGTTCATCGCGTCATTCTCCAGCCCCGAGGGCTTGTTCTTTGCGAAACTGTCGGCCGCCTCGACGATCGCGGTCGCTCCGATCCTCATTTTCGGCTGGCTCAGCCAGCGGCAGCTGGTGCGTGGCATGACGTTCGGCGCGGTGAAGTAGGAAACGTGGCATGGCAACCCTGAATCTTCGCAACATCCGCAAGAGCTATGGCCCGGTCGAGACCATCAAGGGCGTCGATCTCGATATCGCCGATCAGGAATTCGTTGTTTTCGTCGGCCCGTCCGGCTGCGGCAAGTCGACCCTGCTGCGCATGATCGCGGGGCTGGAGGAGATCACCTCCGGCGACCTGATGATCGACGGCAAGCGGGTCAACGACGTGGGACCCGCCGATCGCGGTCTCGCCATGGTGTTTCAGTCCTACGCGCTGTACCCGCACATGACCGTGCGCAACAACATGGCGTTCGCGCTGAAGCTTGCGGGCGTGCCGAAGGAGGAGCGCGACCGCAAGGTGGACGAGGCCGCGCGCATCCTGCAACTCGGCCCGTATCTCGACCGCACGCCGAAGGAGTTGTCCGGCGGACAACGGCAGCGCGTCGCGATTGGTCGGTCGATCGTGCGCAATCCGCGCGTCTTCCTGTTCGACGAACCGCTCTCCAACCTCGATGCGGCGCTGCGCGGGCAGATGCGCATCGAGCTTGCCCGGCTGCACGAGGAGCTGGCGGCCACCATGGTCTACGTCACGCATGATCAGGTCGAGGCGATGACGATGGCGGATAAGATTGTCGTCCTGCAATCAGGAGTCGTGGAGCAGGTCGGCTCGCCGCTGGAACTCTATCACCATCCCGCCAATCTTTTCGTCGGCGGCTTCATCGGTTCGCCGCGCATGAACATGCTGCCTGGCCGCATCGCGCATGTCGATCGCACGGGTGTCGCGGTTGACGTCGCGGGCGGAGCGCGGATCGTGGTTCCGGCCGAGTCGACGAATGTCGCGGCCGGCAATCCGGTGACGCTCGGCATCCGGCCGGAGGCGATGCGGCCGGAACCGGCGGGACAGCTTGCCGGCGAGGTTCTGCTTGCCGAGCGACTGGGCGGTTTGACGCTCCTGCACGTGACACTGACGGACGGCCAGGTCGTGGTCGTGCAACTCGAAGGCAGCGACTCGACCCGTCCGCATCAGCCGGTGCGCCTGTTGGTAGACGGCGAGGCGTGCCACGTCTTCAATGAGGCCGGGCGCGCCCTGCCGCATCTGGAACGGCATCCGCTCGCCGCCTGATGTTTCTCGGCCTCGATTTCGGGACCTCCTCCGTCAAGGCGCTGCTGGTCGACGACGCCCAGCGCGTCCTTGCCAGCGCCACACGGCCACTGCCGATCGCGCGTCCCGCTCCGGGCCATAGCGAGCAATCGCCCGAGGATTGGTGGCAAGCGCTGCTCCAGAGCGTCGATGCGCTCCGGGCCGAGCAGCCGAACGCGCTCGCGGCCCTGCGCGGCATCGGCCTTTCCGGCCAGATGCACGGCGCGGTGCTCTTGGATGCAACCGACGCCGTGTTGCGGCCGGCGATCCTTTGGAACGATGTCCGGGCGGCCGCCGAGTGCCGCGACATGGAGGAGATTTTCCCGGCGCTGCGGCAGGTGACCGGCAACATCGCGATGCCCGGCTTCACCGCGCCGAAGTTGTTATGGGTGCGGCGGCACGAGCCGGACATCTTTGCCCGCGTCGCGCACGTGCTGCTGCCAAAAGCGTGGGTCCGGCTGCGCCTCACCGGCGAGCGGATCGAAGACATGTCGGATGCGTCCGGCACGCTTTGGCTTGATGTCGGCGCGCGCGACTGGTCGGATGAAGCGCTCGCGGCGACCGGGCTGAGCCGCGCCGCGATGCCGCGCCTCGTCGAGGGCAACGCGCCGGCCGGTACGCTGCTGCCCGCCCTCGCCGCGCGTTGGGGCATTCGGGAACCGGTGGTGGTCGCGGGCAGCGCCGGGGACAACGCGGCGGGGGCGGTCGGGCTTGGCGCGATCGAGCCGGGCAGCGCCTTCGTTTCGCTCGGCACGTCGGGCGTACTGTGGGCGACCACGGACCGCTTCATGCCCTATCCGCAAGCGGCGGTGCACGCCTTCTGCCATGCGATCCCGGCGACCTGGCACCAGATGGGCGTCACTTTGTCGGCCGCTGCGTCGTTCGCTTGGTGGGCGCAGGTAACCGGGGTCGCGGAACGCGATCTGCTGGCCGAAATGGGCGAGCCGCGCGCGGATCGCAGCGCGCTGTTCCTCCCCTATCTCTCGGGCGAGCGGACGCC
>JAFAXA010000071.1 GCA_019241425.1 Acetobacteraceae bacterium
TCGCGTGGCACGGCCTCGAATGCGGCGAGGACGCGTGGATCGGCGGCGCCGCGATGCGCCTGCAAGTAGTCGGCAATGCGCTTGATCGCCGCCGGCTTGCGCGCCTGGATCGCCTCGAATTGCTCATCGGTCAGCGTGCACGGGCGGCCCGAGCGGGCCATCGCCTGTTCGAACGCCTGCCGGGTCCAGGGCGCGTTCGCGGCCAGACCGGGGCGTGTGATCGAAAGCGCCGCTGCGGTTGCCATGAGCCGCCGGCGCGTCATGGCGGTTGCAAATTCCCTCATCAAAAAATCTCTCTCGTCGCTGGAATGAAGCGGCGACCGCATACATGCGTTTGCCGGCGCGAACAACAAGCAAGCGCGTACGACTCCGACGCGCGGGGCTCGGTCCAGCGCAACCCGGGTGCCCAAGCTCCGAGCCGAGTGTGAGGCCTCGCTGTGAGGCGAATGCCTAAGGCCAGCTTTGCGACGTGGGACCAACGGTTGCGCGGCGGGTGAGTCTGGACCGGTCCTGAGGCCCGCGGGGAGGTTGGGCGCAACACGATCCAGGACGGGGCGGCACCGGTCAATTATTAAACAATGAGACCTTTTGCTTGTCCGTGTCGCAATTTGCAGTCGCTCCGGAGCGAATCACGGTTTGGCTGCATAAAGTGCTGACTTGACCCGCACACGATCAGATCATGAAAAAGTTTCTGCTTGCCCTGACGCTTTCCGGTGCCGCCCAATATGGTCGACGGACCGGTATGTTTCTAAACTCGCGCGGTGGCAGCACGCTGGCTGCTGACATGCGAGAGGCCCGGAGTCGTGCGGCAAAACGGAGTCTTCACCCGATGAGAGCGGGGCATAGAGAGGTTCTGCCTTCGCGATCGGCGATGCTGAGCGTCAGTTTTCGGGTGGAACGTTACCGCGAGGGTTTGGTGCATGGCTGGATCGTGGTCCGCCTGGGAGGGGACCGGCTGCCCCAGCGACCGCGCTTGTTTCCGACCGAAGAGGCGGCCCGAAGTGAGGCGCAACGACTGACCCGCCTCGCGCAGGAAATGCCGAGGCCCGGCGAAAGCCGAACCCGCGCTGCGCCGAGATGACGCGGGAACCGGGGCTGGCGGCCATGGAGAACGACGTCGCAGCCCCGGTCGCGGATCGTTGCCCTGCCGAGGGAAGCAGACCGGACGCGCCGCGGCTTGGTGACAACAGGCCGGTCTGGATCCGCACCGCGATCAGTACTTGCGGGACGCTCCTCGTCATTGCGCTCGCCGGCCCGAAAATGGTGCTCGGAGCGGTGCTGCTGTTCTGGGTCGTCATGGCCGCACTCGCCCTCTGCCTTTGGATGCGCAAATACGGGTCCGCGCCCGGGCGCGCCGACAACCGGCGCACCGCGCTGACTCCGGCCTTCTCCGCATCTCCCGCCGACACTCTGCACGGGCGAACAACCGGCGGCGTGTGAGCCGTCACCGCAGCCGGATCAGGCGGCGAGGCGATCAGTCGACGGCGCGTGATGGCGCCGGCAGGCTCTGCCAACCGACCCTTCTCCGCGTGCTCGGGAAAGCGAGAAAGGCAACGACGTAAATCCCGGCCGCGGACAACAATACGGCCGTGAATCCTTGCTCGCGTGCGATCAGGTTCGCGAGCGGTGTCGCAACCACCGAGAACGCGCCGTTGAGCGCCCACGCCCAAGGCAGAAAGCCGCCCGCGCCCGCATGATGGAGGCCGAGCGGAAACGGCACCCCCAACGCGACCGACACCGGCGCGATCACCGCCAGAATGAGCAACGCCCGCACCATCCAGGGCAGAGCCAAGGCGTCGAGCAACGCCGGTGAAAGCGCCGATGCGACAAGGAAACACCAGACGACGACGACCGATAGGGCGAGCGAAAGCGCGCGTCGCGGATCGTCCGCACGCCGCGCGGCGTAGAGGCTGCCGAGGCCGGAAAAGATCAGCATCCCGGTCAGCACCAGCGCGAAGGCGCTCGTCCGGTCGCCGAGCAGCAGCGACGCTTTTTCGATCGCGAAGATTTCGATGAACAGAAATCCGAGGCCGAGCGCCGGGAAATAGAGCATGGCGCGCAGAACGCGGCCCGGCGGGTCCGCGGCCCCGGCGCGGATGCGGCGCGGCGCCACCAGGGGGATCAGCAACACGATGGCCGCGATAACGACCGCCTGCGCCAGAACGGCGAGATTGACCAAGGCCCCGATCTCGGCTTGCGGCAGGATTTCGAGCCGCTTCAGGATCGTGCTCAGCCGATCGAGGCGCAGCACGGAATAGAAGGCTGGGCGATCCATCGTTACCGGCGAGAGATCGAACGCGCGCTGCGAGGGCGTTGGCTCGCCCCTCAGCATCGCCGCGGCTTCGTCCGCGACCGCATCGTCCGCATCACCCGACGCCATCTCGCCCGCGTCGAAGGAGACCGCCGGCAGATCGTTATAGATGGTCCGGTCGGGGCTCGAGAGATCGAGGCCAGGGTAGTAGACGACGTCGAACGAGCGGTCGTCGCAGAACGATTTGAGGGCCGCGATGCGCGCCGCATCCCAGGCTTCGTTCGACAGCAGGATGCGGACGTTCCATGCCGAACGGTAAGCAGCAACGTGCATCGTCGGGTCCGGAATGCCCGCCGCCAGCAAGGCCGCGCGCGCGGTTGCGAGCATCCGCAGCGCGTACACCGGAAAGTCGCGGATGGAGACGGGAAGCGAGACGACGCCGCCGGGACCGAGCCGGTTCAGATAGGCGGTGATCGCCTCGGCCGTCAGCGAAGCGCCATTCGCCTCCGCCGTGTCGATGAATTCCGCCGAGACATCGACCAGATCCACGCTCTCCGAATGGCGGATTGCAGCGAGCGGGCTTTCGTTCGCGATCGACACGCGCGGCATCGGACCGAAGGCCGGGGAGGCGCCGAGCCCTTCGGCAAGCGCCCTGTGTAGCTGCGGCTCCGGTTCCAACGCCAGGACGTGAGAGGCGCCGAGCGCCAGTGCTTCGGTGATCCGAAAGCCACCGGAGGCGCCGGCGAGCAAAACGCGCGGATGCGGAAGCAGACGATAGGGAAAGGCGTCGAGCGCCGCGCCGGCGTAGGCGGCCTCGGCGCCGCCCGGCTTGGGCAAGGCGGCGATTCGGTTGCCGTCGCGGTAGAGGCCATAGGTTTGCGGTGGCCCGGGGACGCCGAGCAGCCCGGCATTGTTGGAAACGTCGGTATCGACGCGTTCGGTGAAATCGTCGAGCAGCATGTAGTAGCCGCCGGGGCGCGTCAGCGTGGCGAGAGCGCGCGCGCCCGGCGTATGGAGCGGCGCGTAGATCGCTTTGAAGTCGTTGAAGGACGCGGCGTTGCTGAACATCAGCAGCGCCTCGCCCGCGATCAAAGCGACGAGCGTTGCCGCGATGGCGGCGGTTCGCCACCGTCCGCCAGTCCAAACCGCAGCGGCGGCGAGCGGCAGCAAGAGGCACGGCACCAGATGGAACGGCGGGACGGCGTACATCAACCCGAGCACGGCGAGCGCGCCACAGCCCGCGCCGGTCAGATCGTAGCCGTAGACGCGCCCGATCTGGCGGTCGTTCAGGATGAAACTCAGGCCGACGAATGTGCCGGTGAGGAAGAAGAACGGCAGCAGGCAGCCGTAATAGCCGGCAATGTTCCAGAGCTGCGGAACCCAGGTTGCCCGGTTCTGCAATTGCAGCGGGTTGAACGGGTTGAGGGCGGTGAAATGAAAGCCGAGCGCCGCCGCCAGCACGAGCAGCGCCGGCAAAGCCGCCAGCAGCCAGTGCGCCTTCTGCACGCAGGCGTCCCGAAACAAAGCGAGCACCACGCCGCTCAGCGCGAAGCCGACCATGGCAATCGAGATCACCCAATAGCCGTATTCCGACCATTTCGCGACGGCGAAGTAGCGCGTCAGCGCGATCTCGTATCCGAGCGCCGAGAACGATACGAGAAACAGCGGGATCAGCACGGTGGGCGCGCGCTCCGTCCTCGCGCTCATCCGGAGACTCTGGCGATGAAGTCACCGACGATTTGGTTGAAGCGGCGTGCGTCGTCAACGAACAGCGCGTGGCCGACACCGGTGAACAGCGCGATCTCGGTGTTCGGGCGATGCCTCTCGAGGTTCGCCGCCTGCGCCGCGAAGGCGGGGCGCACGGCATAGAGCAGCGGGCGCGTTGTCGAGTAGACCGCGTTCCGCCAGTAGCTGCGCGGCACCGGGTAGGCGAGCAGCGCGGTGCAGGCATATTGCGGCGTTCGCAACGTCGCATCGGTTAGCGCGTTCAGATAGTCCGGGCTCTGCGGCTTGCGGAACATGCTGCGCACGAATTGGCGCATGAAATCCGCATGTTCGATGGGCGGTGCCGGCGGCCGGATGGCGCGGGAGGGCGCCGGGGGCGGTTCCTCGCCCACGGAATTGTCCACGAGAACGAGGCCGGCGATCCGGCCGTCGCCCTCCGCGTGGATAAAGGCAAGCGTATCCAGCACGCCGAGGGACCATCCCACCAATACCACTTTGCGTCCCCGGATCACCGAAAGCAGGTCCGCGATGTCCTGGCCGCGGCGCCGCGGCTCGTAGCCCGTGAGCGCCACCTCGGACAGGCCCTGCCCGCGCGGGTCGAAGGCGACCACGTGGTAGTGGCGCGAGAACGCGGTGATCTGCGGTCCCCAGATCCAGGCGGGCATGGTCCAGCCGGGGATCAGCACGAGCGTCGACGCCGCCGATGGTCCCGCCTCGAGGTAGTGCAGGCGAACGCCGTCGCTCGCGACGAAAAACCGGTCGGTCGCTCCCGGGTAGGACTGCGCTTCGGCCGAGCGGGCGACGAGGCACGCCCATCCGACCGTCGCGAGCAGCAACAGCCATCTTCGGGTGAGCTTGGAAATGCGCGGCATGGTGCTATGGGCAGCGCGGCGGCCCCGCTGTCAACCGAACTCGGCCCCTGTGCTAGGCTGAGACCGCACCCGCACGGAGCAGAAGGGGACGGCAAATGCCGGACGGCTTGTACGAGCGCGACGTCCTGGCCTGGGGCGAGCAGCAAGCTGAATTGTTGCGCCGCCTCGCAAGCGGCGAGCGGCTCAACGCCGCCGTGGATTGGCCCAATGTGATCGAGGAAGTGCAGGAGGTGGGCCTATCGGAGTTGCGGGCGTGCCAGAGCCTGCTCGAACAGGCGCTGGCGTATCTGCTCAAACTCTACGCTCTGCCGCAGAGCCGCGCGGAACCCACTGGCGTGACGAGATCCGGACATTTCTGCACGACGCCGAACGCCGGTTCACCCCTTCCATGCGGGGACGGATCGGTCTCGACAGGCTGTACGCGAACGCGGCTGCCCGGAGGCGTGCCGCCGCGGATGATGCCGGTGTCACCATCCCTTCCCTTCCGGCCGCGTGTCCGCTGACGCTGGAACAGCTTCTGAGCGGGCGCACGCCGATCCCGGAACTGATCGCCGCGCTGGCCGCCGCCGACCCGCCGCAATCGACATAGCCCGTTCGGTCAGTGCCCGGCCACCTGCGGCTCCTCCAGCGCCGTCGTGCGTAGCGGCAAGTCCTGAAGGCCGAGGGTGATCAGCAATGCAACGAGCATCACCGCGCCGCAGGCGGCGAATGCCAGATGAAAGCCGCTGGTGAGCGCGTCGCGCACCGCAACCTGGATCTCCGGCGTAAAACCCGACGCCGCGCCGCCGCCGTTGCGGATGGTGGTGAAATCGAGGGGAACACGCAGCCCGCGTTGGGCGACGGCATGCGCGAAGCGGTTGGCAAGCAACGCCCCGACCAGCGTGCTGCCGAACGCGCCTCCCATCGCGCGCAGAAACAGCAGGCATCCCGTCACCACCCCGACATCACGCCGCTCCGCCGCGTTCTGCACGACGACAAGGCTCGTCGGCATCAACATGCCGATCCCCGCCCCGACCATCACCTGCTCGAAAAGGAGAAGCGTCCAGGGGGTCGCGGCCGTCGCGATCGCGAGCAGGCCGAAGCCGACCAGGCACATGAAAAGGCCGATCAGCACGAACGGTTTGTTGCGCCCGATCCGCCGCGTCAGGCTGCCTGCGATATAGGCGCCGACCGCGTTGGTGCCGAGAAAGGGCGTGACCAGAAACCCCGATTGCCCGGCATCCGCGCCTCGCACGAGTTGAAACATCAGCGGCAGCAGGAAGATGGAACCGAACAACACCAGCGAGGCGCAGAACGCGATCATCACGCCGCGGGTGATGACGCCGTTGGCGAAAATGCGCGGCGGCAGCAGCGGCTCCGCGATCCGTCGCTCCTGCCAGGCGAGAATGCCGAGCAGGGCCGCGCCCAAGGCGGTCAGAAAATAGATCGCGCCCGAGTTCCACGGAACCTCGGTACCACCGGAGCTGAGCACCACGAGCCAGGATGCGACCGCGCCGGTCAGGAGAGCCGCGCCGCCGTAATCGATCCGGGCGCGCACGCGACGCACCGGCAGCAGCTTGAGTGCCTGGTTGCACTGGATCATGGCGACGATGGAGAGCGGCAGATTGACCCAGAAGATCCAGCGCCAGGACAGATGATCGGTGACGTAGCCGCCCACCACCGGCCCGGCGATGCTCGCGAAGCCCCAAACCCCCGCCATGTAGCCCTGGTAGCGTCCGCGCTCGCGCGGCGAGACGACGTCGGCGATCGCCGCCTGCGACATCGCCATCAGGCCGGCGCCCCCTAATCCTTGCAGCGCCCGCCAGACGATCAACTGCGCCAGCGACTGCGCCAGCGCGCACAGAACGGAGGCGACGGCGAATACGGCGATTGCCGGCAGGAGCAGCGCCCGGCGGCCGTACAGGTCGCTGAGCCGGCCGTAGATCGGCGTCGCCGCGGTGGAGGTCAGCAGATAAGCGGAGACGATCCAGGAGAGATGGCCGAAGCCGCGCAACTCGGCCGCGATGGCCGGCACCGCGGGCACCACCACCGTCTGGTCGACGGCGCCGAGTAAAATGCAGAGAAGGATGCCGAAAATGACGCGCAGGATCTGCTGATGGGTAAAGCCCCCGCCCGGCATTCTTTCGGCATCGGCAGTCCGCACCGTCATCGCCCTCACTCACCGCGCCGGCCGACGCGATCGTGAGCATTCGGGGCATTCTGGGCAACACCGGAGAAGGCGAGATGCACGATCCGTTATTGCTCAAACATCAAGCGCAACTGGTTCGGCCGGCGAAGCACCAGATAGCCGGCCTTCAGATCCACCAATCCGTCTTCGCGCCATACGCGCAGCAGCTTGTTCACGCTCTCGCGCGAGGAGGCGACGATGGTGCTGATGTCCCGCTGCGACAATTTCAGGTCGATGCGCAAGCCGTCCTCGTTCGGGCGTCCGTAATCCTCGCCCAGTTTGAGCAGCAGCCGCGCCATGCGGGCCGGCAGATCGAACAGGGCGAGGCTTTCGAGAGCCAGGCTGGTGCTGCGCAGGCGTTCGCACAAAACCGCGATCAACCTCAGTTGCATGCCATCGTTGCTGTGCAAGACCGGCAGGAAATGCCGCCGTTCGACGACGAGCAGAAGCGTATCCTCGGTCGCCGTCGCATCGGCGCTGCGCTGCTTTCCGTCGAGCAGCGCGATCTCGCCGAAGATCTGGCCGGGATTGATGACGTTGAGCGTGATTTCCCGACCTTCGGCGGAGACGGAGCTGACCCGCACCCGTCCGCGCAGCACGGCCATCATGCTGGAACCTTCGTCGCCCTTCTGGAAGATCGTGGTTCCGCGCGGCACATGCCGCTCGGAGGCGAGCTTCAGGATCTGATCGACCTCTTCGGGCCGCATCGCCTGAAACAGCGTACTCGCCAGAAGCGCCGCGCGCTTGGCGTCGCGTTCGAGCCTGTTCAAGACGCCACCTCCGGACCCGCCGCCCCGCTTGCCGCGCAGCGACCGCATTTTGCCGTCAGTATGCCGCGATTTCGGTTGGGTCGCATAGACAGGACGCTCAGCTATGCTATTCGCGCCGCCCATGCGCATCCTTTTCGTGACATCGAACAGGCTCGGCGACGCCGTGCTTTCCACTGGGCTGCTCGATCATCTCATTCGCACACATCCCGATTCGCGCATCACCGTCGTCTGCGGCCCGGTGGCGGCCGGCATTTTCGATCGCATGCCGAATCGCGAACGAACGATCATTCTCGATAAGCGCCCGTACGGGCGGCACTGGCTGCCGCTTTGGGCGGAGACGGTGCGCACCGTCTGGGATCTGGTGGTCGACATCCGCGGCTCCGCGCTGTCGCTGCTGGTGCCGACCCGGAGGCGCGCGATTTGGCGCCGGCGGCCGGGTCCGAAGATCGCGGAACTCGGCGCGGTGCTGCGCCTGCCCGAGCCGCCGCTGCCGGTGGCCTGGACCGGAGCGGAGGACGACGCGCGCGCCGCGGCACTTATTCCGGCCGGAAAACCGGTGGTGGCGCTCGGGCCGACCGCCAACTGGCCGCCCAAGGTGTGGCCGTCGGCACGCTTTGCCGATCTGTTCACCGCGCTCGCCGGCGGTCCGCTCGCCGGTGCGGCGCCCGCGATTTTCGCGGGGCCGGGCGAAGCGGAACGCGCGATGGCGGCGCCGCTGCTTGCCCTGCTGCCGGACGCGATCGATCTGTGCGGCACGTTGAGCCTGCCGCAAGTGGCCGCCTGCCTGAAGCGGAGCACGCTCTTCGTCGGCAATGATTCCGGCCTTATGCATTTGGCCGCCGCCTCGCGCACCCCCACGCTCGGCCTGTTCGGACCAACCTCCGCCGCCGAATACGCGCCGGCCGGACGCAACGCCGGAATCGTTTGCGCCCCGACTGGACGGATGGAGGATCTGCCGGTCGCCGATGCGCTGGCAGTGGCGACCGAACTCCTGAAGCGGGCGTCCGCGCCGCTGCGCGCCGTCCAGGCGGTCGGCTAGGAGATGCCAAGCCGCCCGGATTTCGTTTCCCGTGCTCTGCAGCGCAAGCCGATCGCGGCGGATGAGAACACGGGATTGCGGCGCACGCTCGGTCTGCCGGCGGTGATTGCGCTTGGCGTCGGCGCGATTGTCGGCGCGGGCCTGTTCTCGCTCACCGGCATCGCGGCGGCCGACTATGCCGGCCCGGCCGTGATCCTCAGTCTGCTCCTCGCGGCGATCGTCTGCGGCCTCACCGGCCTCTGCTACGGGGAAATGGCGGCGATGATTCCGTCAGCCGGCTCGGCATACGCGTACACCTACGCGTCGCTCGGACAGTTGATGGCCTGGATCATCGGTTGGGACCTGCTGCTCGAATACGCGGTCGCGGGCGGCACTGTCGCCGTGTCCTGGTCCAGCTATCTGCAATCCTTGCTGCACGGATTCGGTATCGATTTGCCTCGTGCTATCGCCAAGGCGCCCGCCGCCGGAGGGCTGATCGACTTGCCGGCCTCCTGCATCGTCGGCTTACTCACATGCCTGTTGCTCGCCGGCGTGCGCGAATCCGCGGTCGTGAATGCGGTGATCGTGGTGATCAAGGTCGCGGTGATCCTGGTGCTGGTCGGGCTCGGCGCGTTCTATGTCGAAGCCCGCAACTATCATCCGTTCATCCCGGACAACACCGGGGCGTTCGGCCATTTCGGCTGGTCCGGCGTGTTGCGCGGCGCCGGCATCGTGTTCTTCGCCTATCTCGGCTTTGACGCCGTCACCACCACGGCGGCGGAGACGGAAAACCCGGAACGCGCCATGCCGCTCGGGATCATCGGCGCGCTCGGCATCTGCACCGCGCTCTACATCGCATTCGCGGTGGTGCTGACCGGCGTCGTCAATTATCAGCAGATGCACGGCGACGCCGCCCCGGTCGCCACCGCCATCGACCGCACGCCGTTCGCGTGGCTGCAAATCGTCGTTAAGCTCGGCATCATCCTCGGCTTCACCTCCGTGATCCTGGTTGGCTTGCTGGGGCAAGGCCGCATCATGTTCGCGATGGCGCAGGACCGAATGCTGCCCCCCGTTTTCGGAAAGCTGCACGCGGCACGGCGAACGCCCTGGATGGCGCATCTCGTGATGATGGCGATGTGCGGTCTGCTCGCCGGATTCGTGCCGGTGGAAGCGCTGGGCAAGATGACGTCGGTCGGAACGCTGCTCGCATTCGCAATCGTTTGCGGCGCCGTTCTCGTGTTGCGCATCCGCGAGCCCGACCGGCCGCGTCCGTTCCGCGTGCCAGGCAGCCCGGTGACGCCGTTGCTCGGCATCGCGAGTTGCCTGCTGATGATCCTGTCGCTTCCCTGGGAGACGTGGCTGCGCCTCGCTGTCTGGTTTGCGCTCGGGTTGCTCGTCTATGCGCTTTATAGCGGGCGCCGGGCGTCGGCGTCGCTCGCGGAAGCGCGCCGGTCTTAGCTTTCCATGTGCGGAAGGTTGCGCGGTTGCGCCATCGCGAAGCTCGCGGCGGGACGGCGGGCGGATTCGTTTCCGGCCAGCATGATGGCGTGCCGCAACGCGAGGCCGGAGGCGAGCGTCAGCAGCGACGCGCTCCGGGAGGCGCGGCGTCCCCGGTCCCCGAGCAGCAGGCTGGCGCCGAACAGGCCGGCGGGCAGCAGCGTGCCCCAGCCTGCGGCGGCGCGCTCCAGGCGCTCCGGCGCGCTGCCGCTGAGCGCGGCGGCGACGCCTGTGCGGCGCAGATCCCCACGCGCCCGTGCGCTCGCGATCCATTCGACGAGGAGCGCGCCGAATGCCAGCGCATCGAGCCGTCGCGCCGTCCTCGGATCACCGAAGCGGTGCTCGCCGAGCGACAAGGCGGCGGCCGCCGTGGCCAGCGACGAGGCGCCATAGCGCATCGCGAGCGAGCGCGGCGACACCGCCCAATGCGGCGTGCTCGTCGATGATTGCAGGGCCGCCGTGTAGACGCTGAGCCCCGCGCCCGCGACCGACGCCGGCACCGACGCGGCGCGCGCGACCCCGAGCAGCCGCCGCCATCCGCAGCGGTCGGCGAGGAATTGCGCGGCGGCGGTCACCGTGCTGGTCAGGCCGAAGGTTGTGAGGATGTAGCTGCCGATCGACATCGGCGACGACGTCCGCAGGATGCGCAGCATGTTGTAGAAGCGTTGCGGCGTGTGCAGATCGGCGATCAACAGCGCCGGGCCGCATACCGTGCCGAGCATCGCCAGCCAGCGCCCGCGCCGTACCATGCCGCGCGCGGCGCGTCCGCCGAACAGATCGCCGATCGTTGCCAGCATCTGCGCGGAACCGGACAGGCCCGCGAGATAGATGTAGAGCGACACCATGAAGCCGAACGGACTCGGCTTTAATTGGCTGCGACCGTAATAGGTCTCGCCCCGATACGCGTCGCTCACGCGCGCCGCCCGAGCAGCGCGATCGCGGCAAGCGCGAACCCGGCCATCGTCGCGAGTCCGGTGGCGAGGCTCGGACGCACACGGTTGGAGGCGCGGGTCGGCGCGCGCGGAAGATTGTAGACCTCCGGCGCATCGGTAAGCAGAAAGAAGGCGTTGAGGTGGCCGAGATCGCCGGTCGCGCCGGGGGAACCGGGAGCGCCGTAGAGATAGGCCGAGGCAACGCCGAGCCCGTGCAATTGCTCGACCCGTTCGGCCGCCCGCGATTGCAGATCCGCAATCTCGCCGAACTGGATGCTGTCGGTCGGGCAGGATTTGGCGCAAGCGGGCTCGAGCCCGCCTTTCAGCCGGTCGTAGCAGAGCGTGCATTTATGCGCCTTGCCGTCCGTCTCGCTCAGTTCGACGACGCCGAACGGACAGGCCGGGACGCAATACCCGCAGCCGTTGCAGATGTCCTGCTGCACCACGACGGTGTCGAACTCCGTCTTGAACAGCGCGCCGGTCGGGCAGGCTTCCAGGCAGGGCGGATTGTGGCAATGCTTGCACAGATCGCTCATCATCAGCCATTGGCTCTGATAGGGCGGCATCTCAGCCGGGCCGCCGCCGGGGCCCGCGATCTTCTCGACGAAGGCGACATGCCGCCAGGTGTTCGCGGACAGCGCGCCTGTGTTGTCGTAGCTCATGCCGGTGAGACCGACATTGTCGGCCGGCAGGTTGTTCCACTCCTTGCACGCGACCTCGCACGCCTTGCAGCCGATGCAGCGTGTGGTGTCGGTGAAGAAGCCGTAGCTACGGCCCGGCTGGATGCGGACGCCCGCGGTCAGCTCGGCTTCGTGCGGAAGGACGCCGCCGAACTGCGATTGCGGATAGTCGCGCGCCCGCGCGTGGACCTGCATCAAACCGCCTCCGCCTTTCCGGCCAGGTCGTCATCCGGTACCCGAATCGCGCGGGCGACCGCCGACAGGCCGCCCGGTGTTTCGTCGAACTCCACCTCCACCTCCGCTTGCGCGTGCTGCAAAGGCGGCAATTGCTGCGGCTCCACCCCCGCGTCGTGCGACAGCACGAAGAGCTGCCCGGTGCCGCTTTCGGTGCGCAGCATGAACCGTCCTTCCTGCGCGAAGAGGATGCGGCCGCGCACGATTTTGCTCATACGCCCTTCTCCGCCGCCAGTTCGGGCAACAGCCGCGCCAGCCGTTCGCGCGCGGCATCGACGCGCGGCCACGGCATTTTTTTCATGGGAAACTGGCCGCCGAGCACGGAACTGATGATCGCGTTCACCGCCCCGAGCCGCTGGATGTCGGCGTCCGAATCCGAAGAACGGGACGCCAGCGCATTCCGCACTTCGACGAGGCAGCGGACGGCGGCGGAGAAATCATGGCCGTTCTTCGCCGGCTTTTCCGCCATGATCTTGTCGAGCAGGCGCCTCGCCTCTTCCGCGTGCTGCACCAATTCGCTCATGCCGACGCGGCCGGCGCCGTGCGGCCTTTGCGCAGATTGCAGGTCGCCGCCTTGGTCGTGTGCATGCTGGTCGACGGATCGCCGGACATCGAGAGCAGGACATTAGCCGAATCGCCACGCGCATACCCTTCCCAGCCGAACACCCAGGGTATGCCGATCTGGAACACGCGATGACCATTGACGGCGAACGGGCGCAACCGGTCCGTCACCATCGCGCGCGCCTCGATCTCACCGCGCAAGGTCGACAGCACGACCCAATCCCTGGTGCTGACATCCAGCGTTTCGGCGAGTTCGCGCGGGATTTCGACGAACAGCTCCGGCTGCAATTCGGCCGTGTGCGGCATCGCGCGCGTCGCGATGCCGCCGCAATGCAATTCGGTCAGCCGGAATGTCGTCAGGATATGCGGAAAGCGCGGGTCGCCGACCTCGTGATACTCGTTGCCCGGATGCGGCCAGCGCTTCAGGCCCGGATTGTCCTGTTGCGCGTAGAACGGATTGCGCACCGGGCTTTCCACCGGCTCGTAATGCGCGGGCAGCGGTCCGTCCGGCAAGCCCGACGGCACGAACAGGGACAGCTTGCCGTCCGGGATCATGATGAACGGCTCGGTGCCGCTGATTGCATCCATGCCGGACGGCGATTTGCTCCAATCCGGACGGAAATCGGGCCGCTTGGTTTCCACGAAATCGGGGACGTCGTCGCCCTTCCACTTGCCTTCCGCTTCGTCCCACCACACGAGCCGCTTCCGCTCGGACCACGGTTTGCCGTCCGGGTCCGCCGATGCGCGGTTGTACAGTTCGCGCCGGTTGGAGGGCCATGCGAATGCCCAGCCGAGGTGGGTCTGCGGCCCGTCCGGCGCATCCGGAATGCGCGCACGGCTCTGATTGTGGTCGGCGCTCGGGAAGATACCGCTATAAAGCCAGCCGCCGCAGGCCGTGCTGCCGTCGTCCTTCAATTCCTGATAGCTGCCGATCTGGATGCGCTGCGGCCAGGTATAGCCGTTGATTTCGCGCAGCACCGCTTCGGGGTCCGGCTCCGCTTCGTCGCCGCGCACCGGATAATCCCAGGTGAGAGCCCGGAGCGCCGCGTCCCGCTCGTCGTTGCGTTTCGCCGCCATTTCCTTCAAGCGGCGCCCCAAATGATACATGAACCAAAGGTCGGAGCGGCTATCGCCGGGCGCCTCGCACACCTTGTCGTGCCACTGCACCAGGCGGTTTGTATTGGTGAGCGTGCCGTCCTTCTCGGCGGCCATCGCGCTCGGCAGGTAGAATACCTCCGTTCCGATGTCAGAAGGCGTCATCTCGCCGCTTCGAACGAGCGTGCCTGCCTTCCAGAACTCGGCGGTTTCCGTCATCGCGAAGTCACGCACCACCATCCAGTCGAGTTTCGCCATGCCGCGCTGCACGACGGTTGTGTTCACGGCGCCGACAACCGGGTTCTGGCCGAGCACGAAGAGGCCCTTCACCACACCGTCCGCCATCATCAGCGTCGTTGTCTGCTGCGAATGGTCGCCGGTGAGCTTGGGCAGATAGCCGTAACCCCACTCGTTGCTCTTGGTCGCCGCGTCGCCGTACCAGGCACGGAGCAGGCTCACCATGTATTTCGGAAAATTGTGCCACCATCCGGTCGGCACGGTTTCGACCGCGAGAAAATCCTTCAGCGTCCGGTGCGGCTGATCGACGCTCGGCTGCGGCAGGTAGGTGGGCAGCATGTCGTAGAGCGTCGGAATGTCCGTGCTGCCCTGGATGCTGCAATGGCCGCGCAAGGCGAGAATGCCGGCCCCGCGGCGTCCGACATTGCCCAGCAATCCCTGGATGATGCTTGCGGCGCGGATGATCTGCACGCCGACGCTGTGATGCGTCCAGCCGACCGCGTAGCAGAACGCGCCGGTGCGCTCCCGCCCCGAGTTTCGCACCAGCGACTCACAGACGCGGAGGAACGTCGCTTGCGGGCAGCCGGTCGCCGCCTCCACCATCTCGGGGGTGTAGCGGTCGAAATGCCGGAGCATGATCTGATACACGCAGTTCGGATGCTGGAGCGTCCGATCCTCCGGATGCGGCTGCTTGCTCATCCGCTTGGCATGGGTGACGAACGGCATGTCGGTCGGCACGTGATGCTCGGCGAGCGGCGAAGGCATCAGCTCGCCCTTATACTGCCAGCTATCCTGCTTGTAAGATTTGGTTTCCTCATCCCACCCCGAGAACAGCCCCTCCGCCTCGCTGGTATCCGCGAAGCGCGGATCGATGATGGTCGCGATGTTGGTGTAGGGAAGCACGAAGTCACGGAACCAGGCGTTGTTGACCAGGATGTAGCGGATGATGCCGTTCAGAAAGGCGATGTCGCTGCCGGAGCGGATCGGCGCGTAGATGTCGGCGAGCGCCGAGGTTCGCGTAAAGCGGGGATCGACGTGAATGATGGTTGCGCCGCGATCCTTGGCCTGCACCACGAAGCGGAATCCGACCGGATGGTTTTCCGCCATGTTGGACCCCATCACCACGATGCAGTCCGAATTGGCGAGTTCCCACAGCGACATCGTCGCCGCGCCCCGGCCGAAACTCGAGCCCAGACTGGGCACCGAGGAAGAGTGTCAGATGCGCGCCTGGTTCTCGATCGAAACGACGCCGAGGCCGCCCCCAAGCAATTTCTTGATGAGGTAGTTTTCCTCGTTATCGAGGGTCGCGCCGCCGATGGAAGCGATACCGAGCGTGTGGTTGACCGGCTCGCCATCGGCGGTCTCCTCGACGAAGGTCTGATCGCGCGTTTCCATCACCCTCTCGGCGATCCGGTCCATCGCCCAAGCGAGTGGCTTCTTCTCCCAACGATCTGAGTGCGGCGCCCGGTACATCACGTCGTTCACCCGCAACGGGCTCAGCAACATGCCGAGCGTTCCGGCGCCCTTCGGGCATAGCGTGCCGGCGTTGATGGGGCTGCGCGGATCACCCTCGATCGCGATCGGCCGCCCGTTCTTCGCATAGACGAGTTGCGCGCAACCGACGGCGCAGAACGGGCAGATGCTGGTGCCGACCGTGTCCGCTTCCTCCAGCCGCGGCCGGAGCGTCTCGGACAACGTGCTCCTGGCGGCTTTGCCGCCCGCGTCCTCGCCCGCGAGCTGACGGGGCAAGGCCCAATCCTTGACGAAGCGCTCGGCACGCCGCTTCAGCGTGCGCTTCAAAGTTTTCATTGCTGTGTCCGCAGTCGATGACAGGAAACCTAAACTCGCAGGGAGGAACGCCGATGCTCGCCGGCCGGTTGCGGCCGCGCGAGGCTACGCCGCTTTGTGTGAGACGGCCCGCCCGGGCACGCTCCGGATCATTGCCTCCAACTCCGCGGCCCGCCGCGCCGCGCTGTGCTCGGCCAGCACGCGCCGACGCGCGGCTTGCGCGACGGCGGAGCGCGACGCCTCCGTTCTGTCGAGGGCGGCAAAGACGTGGGCCGGCTCGCTCGCCATCACGATCTCCGTCCCGGGGGCGAGGATCGTGTCGAGACCCGGCCAGCGATCTGAAATGATCGGCGTCTCGCATGCCGACGCCTCGAACAAGCGCACGCTCGGGCTGTAGCCCGCTTGCACCATGTCGGCGCGGGTGATGTTCAGCGTCCAGCGCAGGCTCGAGTAAAACTCCGCATGCGCCGCCGGCGGCAGGTGCTCGACCCGCTCGACATTGCGTGGCCAGGCGATGTCCGGCGGATATTGCGGACCGGCCACGACGAAGCGGCGATCGGGCCGCAGCCGGGCGGGCTGCAATAGCAAGCGTTCCAGCTTCGGCTGGCGATCGGGGCTGTAGGTGCCGATATAGCCGCAATCCCAGCGTTTCGCCGCCCCGGTCGGGAAATAAAGTTCGGGGTCGACCGAGCAATAGAGCGCGCGCGCGACGCGGGCGCCGTATGCGTTCTCCAGCAACCTGAGCGTCGGGCCGCCGGTGAAGGAAAGATAAAGGTCGAAGCCGGGCACGAGATCGGCGCTGAGATAATCGCATTGCCCGGCCGCCAGTTTGGCGAGCGTCACCGGGGTGTCGATGTCATAGAACGCGACCACCCCGCGCGCCATTTTCTGCACAGCCTCGATCACCGCCACGCCGTCCGGCAGGTAGGAACCGAGCACAACCGCGTCGGCGGCCGCGATCTCCTCGCGCCAGCGCTCGATGTCGGTGACGCGCTGATAAAAGCGCAGCGCGCAATAGGCCGGATCGCCGAGATCCCGGTGCTCGGCATACCAAGGCTTGTCGCGCTCCAGGAACAGCGTGTCGTGGCCGCGTGCGGCGAGCGCCTTGAGGAGCGCGCGGTAGGTGGTCGCGTGGCCGTTGCCCCAGGACGAGCTCAGGCTCAGGCCGAGCACGACGATGCGCAGGCTGCCGCTCACGCCGCGACGCTTTCGCACTTGCGCGCCAGCGTTTCGCGCAGCAGCGCATCGACCAGGCGCGCGCGCCGAGCATAGGTGTGCTCGGCCATGATGCGCGCCCGCGCTCGCTCGCCGATCGCACGCGCACGCGGGCCGGTGAGTGCCGCGAGGTGATCGGCGACGTCCTGCCCATCGCGCGCGACCACGATCTCCTCGTCGGGTTGCAGGAACAGTTCGATACCTCGCCACGCATCGGTGATGATGCAACAGCCCGCGCCGGCCGCCTCGAACACGCGGGTCGCGGGCGAGAACCCGTTTTCCGCCATGCTGTCGCGGGCGACGTTGAGCACGGCGAGCGCGGAGCAGTTGAATGCGTTATGCGCGGCGGTCGGCACATGGCCGATCGCGCGCACATTGCCGGGCATCGGCTTGTCGTGCCAGCCGGCGCCGCCCAGGAGAAACCGCCGGTGCGGCAGCCGCGCGGCGGCGGAGAAAAAGAACGTCTCGACCCGCGCCTCGCGATCCGGCAGCCGGTTGGCGAGGAAGTTGAGATCGCCCGCGAATGCCGGATCAGGCGCAACCGGATTGTGGCAAGCGGGATCGAGCGCGTTGTAGACCGGCACGCAGCGAGCGGCGCCGAAACCCGTATAGGCGGCGACGACCGGATCGCCGCCGCCATAGGTCATGACGAGATCGAGCCGGCGCAGCGCCACGTGCAGCGGGTGATCGGGGTGCGCGCGCAACGCGGCGAGCGTCGCGGGCGCATCGACATCGCAAAAAACGCGGATCGCGCCCGGCCGGGAGGCGGCCATCGTTTCGCGCAGCAACTCGTCGTCGAACACGCCGACGCCGCTCGCCTTGACCACGACATCGGCGTGGGACGCCTCGGCAACGGCCGCGCGTCGCCCCTCCTCCGTCGCCGGATAGACGACGACCCGCGCCCAGGCTGGCGGCTCGATGTCGCGGTTCGCTTGCCGGTCGAAGGCGTCCGGCTCGTAGAACGTGATCGCATGGCCGAGCTTCGCCAATTCGGAGAGCAGGCCGCGATAATAGGTGGCGGCGCCGTTCCAGTAGCTCGATAGCAGGCTCGATCCGTAGAACGCGATCCGCATCAGGCGGCGACCTCCGCCGCCTCGGCCCCGAGCCGGCCGCAGATCGCGAGCAGCTCATCCGCGCGGTGCCCGCAGGTGTGCCGCGCCCGGATCGTCGCCAGCCCGTGCCCCGCGAGTGAGGCGCGCAGCGCCGGGTCGTGCATCAGAGCGCGCAAATGCCTCGTCATCGCCTCTCCATTCGCTGCGGTCAGGAAATCCTCGCCGGGCCGGAACAAATCTTCAGAATCGCGCCACGGCGCGGACACGAGCGGAATGCCGCACGCCAGCGCCTCGAATACCCGGATGGTCGGAATGCCCGGCAGCGCTTCGACATAGAACCGTCGCGGCACATGCACCGTCGCGAGATGGCGCGCGAACACGCTCGGCGCGTCCGCATTCGGCAGCCAGCCGCGATAGCGCGCGCCGTGGGACGCCAGGGTGTCCAGTGCTTGGGACGGATAGCGTACGCCGTGGATGTCGAGCGACAGCCCGGCGTGCGCAGCCGGTTCCAGCAAATACTCGCGCAACTCCTGGCTTCGCTCGCCGTCACCCCAATTGCCGATCCAGACCAAGCCTGCGCGCGCGCTTTCGGCGGCTTGCGGGCGAAACAGCCGCATGTCGGCGGCCTCGTGCCAGACGAAGGCGCGATCGCCCCAGCCCCAGCGCCGGTATACGCCGGCGAGCGTCGCGCCGAACGCTAGCACGCCGTCATAGCCGGTGAGGTCGAACGCCCGCATCTGCTGGGGATCGCTGACCGCGCGGTGATGCGTGTCGTGAAACAGCAGCCGGAACCGGGCGCCGCGCTTGCGCATCGCGCCAAGCCGCGCAACCAGCGGCCGATCGTTCCATTCGTGCACGATCACCAGCCCGGCGCCGTCCACGCATCGTTCCAGGTCGAAATCGGCGTCGTATGCGGTCGGACGAAGCTCCGGGAAAAGGTCGGGGAAGCGCCCGAGCGCCGCCGCGCCGCCCGGCTCCGCCGCCAAATTGCGGATGCTCCAGCTGTCGCGCGGCTCGAAGGTGCGCACGTCGTGACCGCGCGCGGCCAGCTCGCGCAACACGCCCCGCAGGAAATGCGCGTTGCCGTGGTTCCAGCAGGAGAGCAGGGAATGGGTGAAATAGACGATGCGCACGGTCAGACCGCCATCGCAGCCGCGCGCGACGCGGCCCGGTAACCGGCGAGCGTGCCCTCGATCATAGCGTCGGCACTGTAGCGGCGGCTCCGCTCCCCCGCGCGCGCGCCGAGCGTTTCGGTCAGCGCAGGATCCCGCAGCAGCGCCCACAGACATTCGTGCCACGCATCGGCCGCCGCCGGGGGCACGAACAGCGCCGCCCCGTCCCACAATTCGCGGAAGGTGGGAATGTCCGACAGCACCAGAGCCGCGCCTTCTTGGGCCGCTTCCAGAACGCTGAGCCCGAACGGCTCGTAGAGCGCCGGGGACGCGAAGATTGCCGCCTCCCGCATCCGTTGCCGGAGCGCCCGCTCGCCCATCGTTCCGAGCAGGTTCAGGTGATGCAAGTCGGCACGCACGCCGTTCGGCCCGGCGGTCGGTCCCGCCGCGTCGATCGCGAAGCGGCCGCATGCAGCCACACGGTCGAGCAACGCCGCGCCCTTGCCTTCGTCCCACAACCGCCCGGCCGTGAGCACCGCGTTGCGGGCGGACGACGCATCGGCGGCCGGCATCGCCCGGCCGTTGCGCACGACCCGGCACGCCCAGCCGCCGCCATATTCGCGCCGCAGCGCTCCGGCGAACGCCTCGCTCGGCACGATCGTCAGCGCGGCGGATTGGAGACCGGCGGCGACCGCGTCCCGCCGCCACGCGAAATCCTGCGGCAAGTCGCCCGGCCGCACGGCGCGCCACCACGTCGCCACGCAGGAATGCGCGCTCGCGACAACCGGCGGCCCGTACGCGGCTCCAGACGCCAGCGCGGGCGTGTGCAGATGGACGAGATCCACCCCGGCCGATCGCGCGAGCGCCGCCAATTCCCCCGCGGCGTGCGCGAGATTGGCCGGCGTTTCGGCGGTCCAGTCGAGCGGCAGGCCGGTGCAGCGTATCCCGACTTCCGGGGGCAACGACGCGCGCTGCGCCGGTGACGGCGCCGGTCCGAGCACCGCCAGCAGAACCTCCGTGCCGCGCGCGGACAGCCCCCGCGCGAGATCCTGCGCATAGGTCCAAACGCCGCCCACCGCATCCGTGCTGAGGAGGATGCGACGCGGCTCGGTTCCGTTCACGCTTGCAGGCATTCGTCTTCGAGAACCGGCAGCGGCAGCGGCCGTTGTTCCTGGATGTCGCTCATCCGCTCGAATTGCGCGAGGTAATGCGCGTGTGCGCGCTCCCAGGCGCGATCATCAGGGGCGCCCCAAAGACGCCGGTAATCGGGCGAACTCGGATACGGGTAGAGCGGCACCGGATCGTTGGCCCAGACGCCGTGCGCGCGCAAGCCCTCGCGCCAATCCGCAACCGTGCGGGGATCGTCCCCCGCCGTCGCGATCAAATTGGCTTGCACGAACGGGACGTGGCGGCGCGCCAACACCAGACGCTCGGACAATTCATCCGTGCTCATCCGGCATTTCTTGAGCAGCCAGTCTCGCCCCTCCTCCGTCAGACTTTCCACGCCCGCTTCGATCGACACGCAGCCGGCGCGGCCGAGCAGCGCGATCATGTCCGGCTTCCAGAGGTCGATCCGCGTCTGTACGCCGAACTGGATGTCGCGCTCCGCGAGCGCTTCCAGCAGCGGGCGTTGCGGCAGGAAGATTTCATCGATGAAGTAAACGTAGCGTACGCCTTGCACGATCAGCGCGTCGAGTTCGTCGAGCAGCACGCCGAGGTCGCGCCGGCGGTAGTCGTTGCGGAAGTCGATCTTGGCGCAGAAGCTGCAATGATACGGGCAGCCGCGCGACGCCTCCATTTCCGCGCCGGGACCGACCGGTTCGGCGTCGAAGCGGTGATGGTGGTGGGTGTGGCGCGACACCCAATCCTGCGGCCAGCGCAAAGCGGGGAGATCGGCGAACCGCGCCGCCCGGTTCGGACCCGCGCTGGTGAAGGCGCCGTCGAGCAGGCGCGCGGTGCCGCTGATCCCGTCCGGGTCGCCGCGATCGGCGATTTCGGCGACCACTTCCTCGCACTCGCCGCGCACCACCGCATCGACGCCGAGCTTACGCAGCGTCGTTTCCGGTGTGGCCGAGCCGTGCGGTCCAACGGCGACGGTCAGGCCGCCGCGTCCGCCGAGCGCTGCCAGCATGGCGCGCGGCACGCGAAGTTCCGGCGGCGCGCAGCGCCAGAACAGGTAGCTCGGCGCCGTCGTGACAACGGTCATGTCCGGCCTGAACGCGGCGATCTGCTCGGCGGCGGCGTGGGCGTCGAGGCCGCAAAGATGCGCGTCGACAAACAGCGTGTGGTGACCGGCGCGGCGCAGCAGCGCGTCGGCATAGCCGAGCTCCAGCACGAAATGCGGCGCGCGGCATCCGAAATAGATGCTGTGATCGAAGCGCCAGGGCGGATTGACGAGCGCGACCCGCATCAATCGGCCGCACCGGCGACGCGCCGCGACGGCTCCCGTCTCTCCTGCTGGAAACAGGCGGCGAGCGTCGCCACGCCGTCGCGCCAGGAAAGCGGGGGAGCAAGATCGAGCGTGCGGGAAAGCAGTCGCGTATCGGAAACGAAATAGCGCTGATCGCCCGGACGCCAATCGGCGTAGCGAACATCGACGCTTGTGCCGGTCGTGTGTTCGATACATCGGAGCAGTTGCAACAGGCTGACCGCATTGCGCGGACCGCCGCCGAGATTGAAGGCGCGGCCGGAGACGGCGCCGATCTGCCGCCACGCCGCAAGATAGGCGGCAACCGCGTCATCCACGAACAGGATGTCGCGCACCTGCCTCCCGTCACCGTAGATCGTGACCGGCTCTCCCGCGAGCGCGCGCAGCAGAAAATGCGCTACCCAGCCCTGGTCCTCGGTTCCGCGCTGGCGGCGGCCGTAGATGCAGCTCATGCGCAGCACCGACGTGGGCAGGCCGAAGCTGCGGGCGAAATCCAGCACATACTGGTCGGCGGCCCCTTTGGAGCAGCCGTACGGGGTGTGAAAGGAAATCGGCTGCACTTCGCCGATGCCATGCGCGCGGAGATCCGGATCGCGCGGCAGATAGCGTTCGCCGTCATCGGCGAGCGCCACTTCCGAAAGATCGCCATAGACCTTGTTGGTGCTGGCGAAGATGAGCGGGGTCCGCTCGCCCCGTCGCCGCATCGCGTCGAGTAGCAACATCGTGCCGAGGACGTTCACGTCGAAATCGGCGCGCGGATCGGTCATGCTGGTCGTCACCGCGACCTGCGCCGCCAGATGAAACACCGCCGTTGCGCGCGCAACGGCCGCACGAACCGCCGCCTCGTCACGAATGTCGGCGATCATCGTGCCGACCAGGCGGGGATGGCGGCGCTTCAGCCATGCGAGGTTGGCGGCGACGCCGGGACGGGCCAGCGAATCGAACACCAGCACCTCGTTCCCCTCGGCCGCCAGCCGGTCGGCGAGGTTGCAGCCGATGAAACCGGCGCCTCCGGTCACCAGGATGGGCGCACTGCGGAGCAGTGCGGGTGCGGCGATGCTGCTGCCCTTCATGCGACCAGCCCCCTCGCCTCCAGCTCCCGCCGCGCTTCGTGCACGCGGTCCACCGCCTGCTGGCGCTCGACCCATTCGGCGAGTTCGCCGAGGCTGTCCTCAAACGTCCGGCGCGGCGCGAAACCGAGCTGCGACCGGGCACGCCCGATATCGCCGAAACAATGCCGGATGTCGCCGATCC
Organism: Acetobacteraceae bacterium; assembly: GCA_019241425.1. Taxonomy (GTDB): domain Bacteria; phylum Pseudomonadota; class Alphaproteobacteria; order Acetobacterales; family Acetobacteraceae; genus JAFAXA01. The sequence continues at coordinate 22,889 of JAFAXA010000071.1, forward strand.
GCGCCTTACCGAGGATTTCCGGTGTCAGATGCGGGCGGCCCATCGCTTCCGCGAGTTGCAGCCCGACCGCATGGATGCTCACGTCCTGGCCGCTGCCCACATTATAGACCTGCCCCTTGGCGGCCGGCTGTTCCAGCGCGAGCAGAAAAGCGCGGGCGACGTCTTCCACATGCACGAAATCGCGCCGCTGCTCCCCATCCTCGAACACGAGCGGCCGTTCGCCGTTCAGCAGCCGGGAGGCGAAGATCGCGAGCACGCCCGTATAAGGGTTGGAAAGCGCCTGTCCCGGTCCGTAGACGTTGAACAGCCGCAACGCCACGCCCTCCATGCCGTAGGCGGGAGCGACGGTGAGCGTCAGCCGTTCCTGCATGAATTTGGTAAGGGCGTAGACGGAGGCGAGGTTGGGGCGTTTCGATTCCGGCGTCGCGACCGGATAGAGCGCCGCGCCATCGGCGTCGGCCGGGTCCCAATTGCCGCAATCGCTCCGCTGCGCGGGGCGTTCGGCGTCCTCGACCACGCGGCCGTCGGCCGTGCGGTAGAGCCCTTCGCCGTAGATGCTCATGGAGGAGGCAACAACGACGCGCTCGGCCGGCCGCTCGATCAGCTCCTGGAACAAAACCGCGGTGCCCCGATCGTTGACGGACACGTAGCGGTCGATCGCATACATGCTTTGCCCGACGCCGACCTCGGCCGCCAGATGCACCACCTTGTCCACGTCGCGGAGCGCGCGCCGAACCGAATCGGCGTCGCGGATATCGGCGCGGACGAGTTCGACCTCCCGCATAACCGGGGGAACGGGGCCGCCCGCGGGATGGACCTGCTCGATCAGGTTGTCCAACACTCTGACTTCGTAGCCGGCTTCGAGAAGCACGCGGGAAAGGTGGCAGCCGATGAAGCCGGCGCCGCCGGTCACGAGAACCCGCCCCATTCTACTCCCCGGCGCGGTGGATCAGCATGCAAGCCCCTGGGTTCATGGCCGCCGACCTTCCTGTTCTGGGAGCATTCCGGAGTCCGGAGCTAAGTTGTCGCACCCGTGAGGAACACCGCGCAAGGCGAGATGTTCCACAAAGCTCACGCGCTCGGGCCGGAAACGCGGTGCAATTCTCGGCAGGATGGCACCGCCGCCACGTCAGGCGCGTTCACCTGCAAACGCCGGGAGACGATTCCATGCCCTCGCGATCGCCGCCCCGCCTCAGCGGAATCCTGGAAAGCTCCCTTTATGTGGCCGATCTCGAGCGCTCGGTCGCATTCTACACGGGGGTCGTCGGCTGCGAGTTGTTCCTGCAAGACGAGCGGATGTGCGCGCTCGGCGTGGCCCCGGGCCAGGTGCTGCTGTTGTTCCGCAAAGGCGGTTCGGCGATGCCGACCGAGGCGGCCGGCGGCATCATCCCGGCCCATGACGGCGACGGGCAGCTTCACCTCTGCTTTTCCGCCCCGGCGAGCGAACGCGCGGCCTGGTGCGCGCAGTTGGCGGCGCACGGCGTCGCAATCGAGAGCGATCTTCGCTGGCCGCATGGCGGCCGCAGTCTCTACTTCCGCGCCCCCGATGGTCACGCGATCGAGATTGCGACGCCTGGATTGTGGCCGACCTACTGAACCCGGAACCGCCCAGCCCGGTCGCGGCGTTAGCAACC
>JAFAXA010000259.1 GCA_019241425.1 Acetobacteraceae bacterium
TGTTGCGTTCGGCAGCCTGGTCGAGCGCGGGGTGGTGGTGCCCGGCACCGTCCTGCACGACCGCAGCCGGCGGCTGCGCGCCACCGTTTGCGCGGACGGAACGCTGGTCGCGGGCACCGAGCGCGGCTCGATCCATCAAGTCGGCGCGTGGTTGCAGAACGCGCCTTCCTGCAATGGCTGGACGTTCTGGCATGTCGAGCAGGAGGGCAGGCTCGTCGCCCTCGACGCACTGCGGGCGGAGCGGCGACAGTCCGAACAGGCGCGACCCGCCTGATAGTTGCGTTCCGAACGAAGCGAGCAACATCCTGACGGCACGCCCCCGGGTTGAATCGCCGTGCCGGCGCGGTTGGGCCCGAACGGAACGAGTAGGGAATTGACGATGCGGCCGGATCGCAGAGCCGTGCTGCACAGCCTGGGCGCCGTGGCCCTGCTGCCGGTCGGTCGCCGATGCCTTCGCCCTCGCCATCATCGGCACGGGTGGCCCGCCGGCCTATCCGGGCATGCCGGGTGCCGGTCCCGAACTGGCGCTCGCGCGCCGGAACGCGGCGGCGGTCGCGTGGGCGGTCGGGGTGATCCGCGATGCGGTTCCGAATGCCGGCTCCCACGTGTACGAGTTCATCACCCGCCACGGCCTCGGCAGCGGGGCGTGGAGCACCGACGGCTTCACCCGGGTCTGATCCGCGGTCACGCGAAGCGGCCGCGCATGGGTTTGAGATCCAGGCCGGCGGGCGCAATGCTATTTGCTCCCCTTGCAAGCATGCGGTCGGAAAGCGATCGGGGGGAGGGCATGGAACAGAACGCAAGGCAGCGCGTCCGCTTCGAGCCGTTGCCGAAGCATGCGGTTGAGCGCCTTGGCCGCAAGCCGGTCGGCGGCACAGCATGACGACGGCCCGGCTGCTCGCCGACGATCTGACCGGCGCGCTCGACACCGCGGCCGAGCTGGTCGGCGTCACCGGCCCTGTACACGCGTTCTGGCACGGCGCGCTTCCGTCAACGTTGCCGCCCAACGCGGCCCTCGATAGCGGCACACGGGAGCTGGACGCGCCAGCGGCCGTCGCCGCAACGGTCGCACTCGCGCCGCATCTCGACGGCGCGGGTATCGCTTACAAGAAGGTCGACAGCCTGTTGCGCGGCCCGACCGTCGCCGAAGCGGCGGCCTGCTTTCGCGCGGGCGGCTGGGCGCGCGCCGTGTTCGCCCCCGCCTTCCCGTTTCAGGGGCGCGTGACGCGGCGGGGCGTCCAGCATTCGCGGGATGCCGACGGACGCTGGTCCGCGGTCGGTGGCGATCTTGTCGCGCGTCTCAGGCTGGAGGAGGGCGTGGTCGCGCAACCCGGCGAGCGGAACGGCCCGCTGCCGCCGGGGATCAGCGTGTTCGACGCGGAAACCGACGACGATCTTCGCCGGGTCGCCGCCTGCGGCCGCGCCGCGCCGGGTCCGGTGCTCTGGATCGGCGCCGGCGGGCTTGCGCAGGCGCTCGCGGGCACAACCCCCTCCCAGGCCGTGTCGCCGCTGCCCACCCCCATTCTCGGCTTGTTCGGTTCCGATCAGGCGGTCACCGCGGGGCAGCTCGCCGCCTGCGGGCCGGCGTGGCGGCCTCTGCCCGACGGCGGCCGGGTCAGCGCAGCCCTCGTCACCGAGCAACTCGGAGACGACGGCCAGGTGCTGGTGAGTTTCGATCTGCCTCCCGGCCTGTCACGCGCCGAGGCGGCCCGGCGGATCGACACCGAGCTTGGCCGCCTGGCCCGCGAGGTGCCACGTCCCGGGACGCTGCTCGTCGCGGGCGGCGAAACGTTGCGCGCGCTCTGCCTCTCGCTCGGCGCCCGCAGCCTCGAAGTGCAGGGCCGCATCGTGCCCGGCCTTCCCCGCTCCATCCTGCGCGGCGGCGTTTGGGACGGCATCACCGTCGTCTCCAAATCCGGCGCCTTCGGCACGCCGACCCTGCTGCGCGATCTGCTGCGCGGCGCTCTTACCCTCTGAAAGGAACGGCTCTGATGCCTCCACGCCATCTCGCGATCACCATGGGCGACCCGGCCGGGATCGGCCCGGAAATCATCGTCAAAGCCGCGGCCAGGCTGCGCCCGCAGATCGAAGGCGGCGACCTGCGCCTCGTCGTCATCGGCAGCAACGCGGCGCTCGAACGGGCGCGCGCCCAGTTCGCGCCCGAACTCGATATTCCCGAAGTGGAGGAAACGGACGGCGATTGGCCGGCGCTCTGCGCCCTGCAAGCGGGGCCGGAAGGCGAGCCGATCCAACCGGGCGAGCTTTCGGCCGACGGCGGACGGTTTGCGTATCTCGCGATCGAACGCGGCGTGAGGCTCGCGCGGTCAGGCCGGGTGGGCGGCCTCGTGACGGCGCCGCTCAACAAGGAAGCGCTGAACAAGGCGGGCTATCACTACCCCGGCCACACCGAAATGCTCGCGGAACTGACCGGCGTGCGCGGCTCCTGCATGATGCTTGCGCACGGCAACATGCGCGTCAGCCACCTCACCACGCATATCGCGCTCGAGGACGTGCCGAAGCGGGCGACCGCCGATCGCCTCCGCCGCGTGATCGCGCTGACGCACGACGCGCTGTCCCGCCTGGGCACGCAACGCGCCCGGATCGCGGTCGCGGCGCTCAATCCGCATGCCGGCGAAGGCGGGCTGTTCGGACGCCACGATATCGACGTCGCCGCGCCGGTGATCGCCGAAGCGGTGGCGGAGGGCAAGGACGTGGTCGGCCCGGTGCCGGGCGACACCGTGTTCGTCAAGCTGCACGCCGGGCAGTACGACGCTGTCATCGCCAACTATCACGACCAGGGCCATATCCCGGTGAAGCTGCTGGGCTTCGAGGTCGATCCCGAAACCGGCAAATGGAACGATCTTTCGGGCGTCAACATCACGCTCGGGCTGCCGATCGTCCGCACCTCCGTGGACCACGGCACGGCGTTCGACATCGCCGGGAAGGGCCTCGCCAACGAGCAGAGTCTCGTCGAAGCGATCGAATACGCCGAGCGCCTGCACGCATCCGCGCAGCGGGAACAGGCGGCATGAACCTCGGAACACTGGTGACGCCGATCGAGATCCAGTGCCCGCCGGTGCTGCGTGTCGGCAGCGGCACGGCGCGCATGCTCGGCGAGTGGGCGCGCGCGCAGGGCTTCAGCCGGGTGCTCGTCGTGGCCGACGCGTTCAACGCCGCGCGCGTCGAGGCGTTGAACCTGCCCGGCACGCCCACGGTGTTCGGCACGGTGAAGCCGGAGCCGGACATCCCGAACCTGCAGGCGCTCCTGGACGCGGCGCAGAGCGCCAAGCCTGATCTCGTGGTCGGCTTCGGCGGCGGCAGCGCCATGGATCTCGCGAAACTGGCGGCGGTGCTGCCCGGCAGCGGGCAATCCATTCACGACGTGGTCGGAGCAGAGAAAGTGGCGGGCCGGCGGGCCGCGCTCGCGCAAATTCCGACGACCTCCGGCACGGGCAGCGAAGCGGGCACTCGCGCCTTGATCACCGACCCGGCGACCGACAACAAGCTCGCGGTGCAGAGCCGCCACATGCTGGCCGACCTCGCGATCGTCGATCCCGATCTGACGATGACCGTGCCGCCGGCGGTGACGGCGGCGACGGGCGTCGATGCGCTCGCCCATTGCACCGAAGCATACACGAGCCGGCGCGCGCATCCCGTCATCGATCTATACGCGCTGGAGGGCATCCGCCTGGTGGGCCGCTTTCTCGCCCGCGCGGTGCGGGACGGCAGCGACCGCGAGGCGCGGGCCGGGCTCTCTCTCGCGTCACTCTATGGCGGGTTCTGCCTCGGTCCGGTCAATACGACCGCCGGCCACGCGGTCGCCTATCCGCTCGGAACGCGGCACCACATTCCGCACGGGCTCGCGTGCGCGCTGATCTATCCGCATACGCTCGCTTTCAACGCCCCCGCCGTCGCGGAGAAGACGGCGCTGGTGCTGGAGGCACTCGATCTGCCGTCGCGGCCCGATCCGGCCGCCATCGCCGACGCGGCGCAAGGTTTCTGCGCGGGGCTCGGCCTCGACATGCGGCTGTCGGGTCATGGCGTGCCGGAACACGACCTGCCCGCCATGGCCGCCGAAGCGCACGCCATTCGCCGATTGCTGGACAACAACCCGCGCGAGATCGGCCAGGACGACATCCTGGCGATGTACCGCCACGCATTCTGAGGGAAACATCATGACCGACCTGCCGATAAAAGGCGTCTTCTGCGCCGCCGCAACCCCGCTCCGCCCCGACCTTTCACCGGATCTCGGCGTTTTCGTGGAGCACTGCCGCACGCTGCTCGACGAGGGCTGCGACGGAATCGCCCTGCTCGGCACCACCGGGGAGGCGAACTCGTTCTCCACGGCCGAGCGGAAGTCCTTGCTCGAAGCGGCGGTAAAGGGCGGCGTCGCGCCGGAGAAGCTCATTCCGGGAACCGGCGTCGCCGCGTTTACCGAAACCGCGGAGCTGACGCAGCACGCCTTGTCTCTCGGCGTCGACACGGTCGTGATGCTGCCGCCGTACTACTACAAGAGCGTCCCCGAGGAAGGGGTATTCGCCGCCTACGCCGCGATCGTCGAGCGCGTGGCGGACCCGAGACTGCGCGTTATCCTGTACCACATTCCGCAATTCTCCGCCGTGCCGATCGCCCATGACATGATCGAGCGACTGCGCAAGGAATTCCCCGGCACCTTCATCGGCCTCAAGGACTCCTCCGGCGACTACGCGAACATGCAGGCGCTGGTGAAGCGCTTCCCCGGATTCTCCGTGCTGGCCGGCGCCGATCCGCTGATGCTGAAGCTGCTGAAGGAGGGCGGGGCCGGCTGCATCACCTCCGCCTGCAATCTCGCGGCGGCGGACCTCGCCGTTGTGTTCCGTCATTACGCCGATCCTTCGCGCGAAGCGGAGGTGCAGGCCGCGCAAGAACGCGTGGTCGCGATGCGCAACCGCGTTTCCCAGTTCGCTCAAATCCCGTCGGTGAAGGCATTGCTGCGCCAGAAGACCGGCCATCCCAGCTGGGGCGCGATGCGGCCGCCGCTGCTGCCCCTGACGCCCGAGGAGATCGAACGGCTTTGAGCACCCGAAACGAAGAGAATAAATTGGAGGAATAGAAGTGACCGAGTTCAGCGCGTTCGACACCGGGATCATCGTGACGATGATCGTCGCGTACATATTGTTCACGAGCTGGCTCACGGTGCGCCTGCGTAGCCGCAGCGCCGAGCAGTTCATGACGGCTGCACGGGCGCTCCCGGCGTCGGTCATCGGCATTCTGCTGATGTCGGAGTTCATCGGCGCCAAATCCACGGTCGGCACCGCGCAGGAGGCGTTCAATTCGGGCTTCGCCGCCGCCTGGTCCGTCATCGGCGCATCGATCGGGTTCCTGCTCTTCGGCCTGTTCTTCGTCCGCAGGCTCTATAACTCCGGAGAGTACACGATCTCGGCGGCGATCGCCCAGAAATACGGCCGGTCCACCATGATGACCGTGTCACTGATCATGATTTACGCGCTGCTGCTCGTGAATGTCGGCAACTATATCAGCGGCGCGGCGGCGATCTCCACCGTGCTCAGGATCAACTTGCCCTTGGCGATGTGCATCATCGCCGCCGTCAGCACGATCTACTACGTGTTCGGCGGCCTCAAGGGCGTCGCCTACGTCACCGTCCTCCACAGCACGATCAAGATCATCGGCGTGGCGTTGATCCTCGGCACGGCGCTCTACGCGACCGGCGGCATCCGGCCGATGATGGACGGCTTGCCGCCCGAGTATTTCACCTGGAGCGGCGACATCGGCGGCCCCACCATCGTTGCCTGGACCATCGGCACCATCGGCGCGATTTTCTCGACGCAGTTCATCATGCAGGCCGTTGCCGGCGCGCACAGCGCCGAAGAGGCCCGCCGCTCCACCTTCTATTCGGCGGCGCTCTGCTTTCCACTCGCCATCGCGCTCGGGTTGATCGGCGTTGCCTCGAGATTTCTCCATCCCTGCTTGGACAGTCTCTACGCCTTGCCGGTGTTTCTGCAGGGGATGAACCCACTCCTTGCGGGGCTCGTGACGACGTCGCTCGTCGCCTCGGTATTCGTCAGCGTCAGCACCGTCGCGCTCGCCATCACGTCGCTCATCATGCGCGACTTCTACGTCCCGCGTTTCCGTCCGACGCCCGAGCAGGAGCTGCGGGTGACCCGGCTGATCTCGCTCGTCATCGCCTTCGTCCCCCTGATCTTCGTGTTCTTCGTGCCCTCGATCCTGAAGCTCTCCTTCTTCACGCGGGCGCTACGCCTCTCGATCTCGATTGTTGCGGTCGTCGGCTTCTACCTTCCGCTGTTCGCCACCGGCCGGGGCGCCACGCTGGGCCTGCTCGCGGCGGCGGTGGTGACGTCGATCTGGTATGTGCTCGGCAATCCGTTCGGCATCGATAACATGTACATCGCGGCGATTACGCCACTCGTCGTGATGGCCGCCGAGCGCGCCTTGGGCTCGCAGAAGAAAACAGTCGCCGCTCACTAACTCAGCAACGAAAGGAACCGTCCAATGGACAGCCCGCTCGATACCGCGGCGTCGCCCGGCCGCCTCGGTCAGCCCGATGCAGCGATCGTCCGGCCCGTGCCCGGAGACCCTGCCCGGCACGATGCTTACCTTCCGTCCCCGTGCGTGCAGAACCATGCCGCCAACATCATGCCGCTTTCCAACGGCAACCTGGGTTGCGTCTGGTTCGGCGGCACGCAGGAAGGCATCCCGGACATCTCCGTCTATTTCGCGCGGCTCAGACCCGGAGAAGATCGGTGGCCGGAGCCGGTGCGGCTCTCCGACGATGCGACGCGCTCGGAGCAGAACCCGATCCTGTTCCCGGCCCCGGACGGCCGCCTTTGGCTGCTGTGGACGGCGCAGGTCTCCGGTAACCAGGATACCGCCACCGTCCGCCGCCGCATCTCGACCGACAACGGAGAAAGCTGGGGTCCAATCGAGACACTGTTCGATCGTATCGGCAGCTCCGGCGTTTTCGTCCGCCACCCGCCGGAAGTGCTGGACAACGGCGACATCGTGCTGCCGATCTTCTACTGCAAGACGCGTCCGGGCGAGCGCTGGGTTGGCGGCTACGACACCAGCGCCGTACGCATTTCAAGCGACGGCGGTAAGACCTGGAAAGAATACGAGGTGCCGGACAGCACCGGCTGCGTGCATATGAACGTAGCTCAGCTCGCGGACGGTTCGCTGCTCGCACTGTATCGCAGCCGCTGGGCGGACAACATCTACAGCAGCCGTTCACCGGATCGCGGCCGCAGCTGGTCGGCGCCCGAAGCGACGTCCCTGCCGAACAACAACTCGTCGATCCAGTTCACGCGGCTCGGCAACGGTCATCTCGCGCTGGTGTTCAACGACGTCAACAAAGACGGTATCACCGAGCTTCGGAGCTCGCTCTATGATGAGATCGAGGACGATTCCGGACTTGTCGAGCCGACCGCCAAAGCCGGCGAGCGGGCCGTGGTATGGGGCGTGCCGCGTGCGCCGATGACGGTCGCGATTTCCGAGGATGGCGGACGCACCTGGCCCCGCAAGCGCAACCTCGATATCGGCGACGGCTACTGCCTGAGCAATAACTCGCGCGAGCAGTTGAATCGGGAGTATTCGTATCCGTCCATCCATCAAGGCCCGGACGGCGCGCTGCATGTCGCCTACACCTATTTCCGGCAGGCGATCAAATATGTGCGGGTCAGCGAAGACTGGATACGCGGGTGAGCGCAGCCCCGCACGCGATCGTTTCCGGTGCAAGCTCCGGCATCGGAGCGGCCATCGCGCAGCGCCTGCTGCGCGATGGCTGGGCGGTGACGGGCATTAGCCGGAGCCCGCCGGGACCGGGCATCACGCATGTCCGGCTCGACCTTGTTGAAAGCGAGCCTTCCGAAATTCGCGACGCGCTCGCCGCCATACCGGCGACGGCGCTCGTCCACGCGGCCGGGCTGTTGCGCGTGGGCGCCCTGGGCACGCTCGATCCGGAGATCGGCGCCACCATGTGGCGGCTGCATGTCGAGGCGGCGTGCCAGCTCGCCGACGCCGTGGTCCCCCGGATGGCGGCGGGCGGCCGGGTGGTGCTGATCGGGAGCCGCACGGCCGCCGGTTCGCCGGAGAAGAGCCAGTATGCCGCAACCAAGGCCGCGATGGTCGGGCTGGCACGGTCCTGGGCAATGGAGCTTGCACCGCGCGGCATCACCGTCAACGTGGTCGCGCCCGGCGCCACCGACACGCCGATGTTGAAAGATCCGGCCCGGGAGGGCGTCGCGCCCAAGCCGCCGCCGATCGGCCGCTTCATCCAGCCGGCGGAAATCGCCGCCGTGAGCGCGTTTCTGCTTTCACGCGACGCGGGCGCGATCACCGGGCAGCAGATCGTCGTCTGCGGCGGCGCATCCCTATAGCGGCTTTCCCTGTCGAAAGCCGGGCGAGACAGTTTGCCGGGACCAGGAAAGTGCTGATTCGAGAGCAACGAATGCCAGAACTAGCGAAACGAAAGCTGATTATCGGCAATTGGAAGATGAATGGCAGCGTGGAGCTGGTCCGCGCAACCGCGGACGAGATGCGGTCGGCGCTTCCGGAACTGCGCTGCGAGCTGGTGCTGTGCCCGCCATCCACCCTCGTTTCCGAGGCCGCGCGTGCATTGGTTGGCTCGCCTGTTCGCGTGGGCGGACAAGATTGTCATTGCGACAGCAAGGGTCCGCATACCGGCGATGTCTCGGCGGCCATGCTGAGCGAAGCCGGCGCCGTCTGGGTCATCCTCGGCCACTCCGAGC
>JAFAXA010000185.1 GCA_019241425.1 Acetobacteraceae bacterium
CGTCGATGCTGTTTCCGGCGCGGTTTGGGATGGCCGGTTCCGGCTCCACCAGGGTGAAGGCTTGCCGCCGCATGCGACGCTTGGCGCGCTCGGCCAAGCGGCCCGGCGCTTTCGCGAGCATACGCATCTACCCGCCTCCGTTCTGCAAACCCTGCCGGCGCTGCGGTCGGGCGATACGCTTCTGGCGGTGCCGCATCTCGGGTATTTCGATGGGGGACTGCGCGCCAGACCCGTGATCGGATTCGCACCACCGGACCCCGCTGCGTGCGCGGACTGGCATCCGACGTGAACGCCGTTCAGCAAGTGGCTGCAATGCGACGGTCGCGGCCAAGCTGCCGATCAAACGGGGGTGAAGGACGAACCGCGCGACCTATATTGTTGACAGGATCGCGCACGGGCATCAGCCTTGATTCGGTCTGGCCTTTTGAGATCGAGTGAACCAAGCAGGCATAGATGAGTAATTTTGGCCGAAATCTCGCCCTGTGGGTCATCATCGCCCTGCTTCTGGTGGTGCTGTTCAACCTGTTCCAGCCCGGGGCCTCCCGTAACGCTGCCGCACAGGTTGCGTATTCGGACTTTATCGGTGAGGTCAATGGCGGGCACGTCCGCGACGTCGTCATCCAGGGCCGCACCGTCAGCGGCCAACTGAATGACGGCCGCAGCTTCCAGACCTACACGCCGGAAGACCCTTCGCTCGTCAACCGTCTGACGGATAAGGGCGTTCGGGTCATCGCCAAGCCGGAGGACAGCGACAACCCGCTGCTCCATATCCTGCTGTCCTGGTTCCCGATGCTGCTGCTGATCGGCGTCTGGGTGTTCTTCATGCGGCAGATGCAGGCGGGCGGCGGCCGGGCCATGGGGTTTGGCAAGTCGCGCGCCCGGATGCTGACCGAGAAGCAGGGCCGCGTCACCTTCGACGACGTGGCCGGCATCGACGAGGCCAAGGGCGAACTCCAGGAGATCGTCGAGTTCCTGAAAGACCCGCAGAAGTTTCAGCGGTTGGGCGGCAAGATCCCGAAGGGCGTGCTGCTGGTCGGCCCGCCCGGCACCGGCAAGACGCTGCTCGCCCGCGCCATCGCCGGTGAAGCGAACGTGCCGTTCTTCACCATCTCCGGCTCCGATTTCGTGGAAATGTTCGTCGGTGTCGGCGCGAGCCGCGTCCGCGACATGTTCGAACAGGGCAAGAAGAACGCCCCCTGCATCATCTTCATCGACGAAATCGACGCCGTCGGCCGCCATCGCGGCGCCGGCCTTGGCGGCGGCAACGACGAGCGCGAGCAGACGCTCAATCAAATGCTCGTGGAGATGGACGGGTTCGAGTCGAACGAGGGCGTGATCCTGATCGCGGCGACCAACCGGCCGGACGTGCTCGACCCGGCGCTGCTGCGCCCCGGCCGGTTCGACCGGCAAGTGGTGGTGCCGAACCCGGACGTGAACGGCCGCGAAAAGATCCTCCGCGTCCATATGCGCAAGGTGCCGCTCGCCTCCGACGTCGATCCCAAGACCATCGCCCGCGGCACGCCGGGCTTCTCCGGCGCCGACCTCGCCAATCTCGTCAACGAGGCGGCGCTGCTGGCGGCGCGGCTAGGCAAGCGCGTGGTGGCGATGGCCGAGTTCGAGAACGCCAAGGACAAGGTGCTGATGGGCACCGAGCGCCGGTCGCTCGTGATGAGCGAGGCGGAAAAGCGCATGACCGCCTATCACGAGGCGGGCCACGCCCTCTGCGCGCTGCATGAACCGGAATGCGACCCGGTGCACAAGGCGACCATCATTCCGCGCGGCCGGGCGCTCGGGCTGGTGATGAGCCTGCCGGAAGGCGACCGCTACTCGAAAAGCAAGTCGAAGCTGCTCTCCGAGCTGACGATGGCGATGGGCGGCCGGGCTGCGGAGGAGATCATCTTCGGGCCGGACAAGGTCTCGAACGGCGCCGCCGGCGACATCAAGATGGCGACCGGCCAGGCCCGCATGATGATCACGGAATGGGGCATGAGCGACAAGCTCGGCATGATCGCCTA
>JAFAXA010000187.1 GCA_019241425.1 Acetobacteraceae bacterium
AAGGGACCCCCGGCTTGTTCGATGCGGCGGTCGATGTGCTGGCGGCGATGCAGGAAGCGGCGCCGCCTTCGCTGCCCGCCTGGGACGCGGCGGCGATGGCGGCGGCGGCCTGCGGAACGGTGATGGATTGGTGGTGGCCGGCGGCGTTCGGTGATCCGGCGCCGCCGGAGGCGCGGGCGGCGCTGGCGAACGCGCTCGACCGCACCCTCGCCCCGTTGCGGGACGGTCCGCGCGTGTTCGTCCATCGCGACTATTTCGCGGGCAATCTGATGTGGCTGCCCGAACGGGCGGGTCTTCGGCGGATGGGCGTGCTCGATTTCCAGAGCGCGGCACTCGGCCATCCCGCCTACGACCTCGCATCGCTGGTGGAGGATGCGCGCCGGGATCTGCCGCCGTCGCTTCGGGAGCGGGCGCTGGCCCGCCTGCTCGCGGCACGGCCGACGCTCGACCGCGAGGCGATGGCGGCGGCGGTCGCGATCTGCGCGGCGCAGCGCCATCTCCGGGTCGCCGGCCAGTGGGTGCGGCTGGCGCGGCGGGACGGCAAGCCCGGCTATCTCGCGCATGGGAAGCGCACCTGGCGTCTGCTGGAACGGGCGGCGGCGCACCCTGCCGCGGCGCCCCTGGCCGCCTTTCTGGAGGCGTGGATCCCCCGCGAGCGGCGGGGCAACCCGCCGGAACCGGGCCTGCGGAAAACCGGATGACGCGTCCCACTCGGGCCATGCTGCTCGCCGCCGGGCTGGGCACAAGGATGCGGCCGCTGACCGACACGACGGCCAAGCCGCTGCTGCCGCTCGGCGGCAAGCCGTTGCTCGACCACGCGCTCGACCGGCTCGCCGAGGCGGGCGTGCAGTTGGTGGTGGTCAACGTCCATTGGCGCGCCGACCGGATCGGCGCCCATCTGCGCGAGCGCGCGGCGCGCGGGCTGCCGCCCGAGACGGTGATGCAGCACGAGGAAACGCTGCTCGATACGGGCGGCGCGGTGCATGCGGCGCTGCCGCTGCTTGGCCCTGAGCCGTTATTCGTCGTGAACGGCGATGCGTTCTGGCTGGACGGGCCGCGCACCGCGCTCGGGCGGTTGTCGGGCGCGTTCGACCCCGCGGAGCATGACGCGGTGCTGCTGCTTCAGCGCACCTTCCAGGTACACGCGGAGGTCGGGTTCGGCGATTTCGCGCTCGACAAATGGGGGCGACCGCGCCGCCGCGCGGAGCGGGAGATCGTTCCGTACATTTTCGCGGGCGTGCAACTGGTGGCGCCTCGCCTGTTCGAAGCGGCGCCGCCGGCGCCGTTCAGCACCAACCGCGTGTGGGACCGCGCGATCGAACGCGGCCGGCTGCGCGCCGTCGTGCATGACGGCCTATGGTTTCACTTGTCGACACCGCCGGACCTCGCCGAAGCCGAAGCGCTCTTGAATGCGGGCGCGACCGGGGACACGCGTTGAACTTGTTCACCGTTCCGCCGGACGCGCCGTTTCTCGATGCGATCGCCACCGAATGGCTGCGCCGTGCCGGTCACGATCCGATGGCGGTTTCGGGCGGCCTTATCCTGGTGCCGACCCGCCGCGCGGCGCGGGCGCTCGCCGAAGCGTTCCTGAAGGTGACGGACGGCCGGCCGCTGCTGTTGCCGCGGATCAGCGCGATCGGCGCGCCCGACGAAGCGCCGCTGGCCCTCGCGCACGGCTTCGACCTGCCGCAAGCGGTCGAACCGGCGCAGCGTCTCGCGGTGCTGAGCCGGATGATCCTCGGCATGGAGGGCGCGGGCGGCGCGCCGTCCACCGCCGACCGCGCCTGGCTGCTCGCCGCCGAACTCTGTGCGCTGATGGACGAAGCGGAACGCGCGGGCATTGATCTTGGGCAACGGCTGCCCGATGTCGCGGACCCGGCTTTCGCCGAGCATTGGCGCCAGACGCTCAGCTTCCTGCATATCGTGACGGCGGCGTGGCCCGAATGGCTGGCCGAGGAAGGGATGCTGAACCCGGCCGACCGGCAGGTGCGCCTGCTGGAGGCCCAGGCGGAAGCGTGGGCGGCCGATCCGCCGCGCGAGCCGGTCTGGGTTGCGGGCGCGACCGGCGGCGTGCCGGCGGTGGCCCGCCTGCTCGGCGCCGTGGCGCGCCTGCCGGAGGGCGCCGTGGTGCTGCCGGGGCTCGACCTCGCGCTTTCCCCGGCGGCGTGGGACGCGATCGATGACGGCCATCCGCAGGCGGGGATGCGCCGCTTGCTCGCGGAGATGGGCGCGGTGCGGGAAGAGGTGCGGGTCTGGCCGGCGGTTCCCGGCGGCATTCCGGCCGGCCGCCTGCGTCTGCTGCGGGCGGCGCTGCTGCCGGCTGCGGCGCTTGACTGGTTTCAGCCGCAGCCAGCGCCGGTTCCACCCGCGGAGACGAAGGCGGGCGCGCAGCTCGCGCTTGCCCTGCCGCCACCACCGCGCAGCGGCGAACGCGACATCGCCGCCGACAGCCTCCCCTACCGGCTCGAAACGGCGGATGGGCAGGAGGAGGCCGTCGCGATCGCGATGATCCTGCGCGATGCGCTGGAAACCCCTGGCCGCCGGGCGGCCCTGGTCACGCCGGACCGCGATCTGGCGCGGCGCGTCGCGGTCGAACTCGGCCGGTTCGGGGTGGTCGCGGATGACAGCGCCGGCGAGCCTCTCGCCGAAACCCCGCCCGGCACCTTTCTGCGCCTGCTGGTGCGCGCGGTTGCCGAGGAACTCGCCCCAGTGCCGCTGCTCGGGTTGCTGAAGCATCCGCTGGCGGCGGCCGGGCTCGCTCCCGCCGACTGCCGGGCCGCCGCGCGATGGCTGGAGCGTCTCGCGCTTCGCGGTCCTCGGCCGCAACCTGGCCTCGGCGGTCTGAGGCGGGCGCTCGACCGGCACAAGGGAAAGGAGGGCTACACGGCTGCGGCCGATCTGCTGTGGCGGGTCGAGCGGTGCCTGGAGCCGGTGCTGCGTTTGGCGCCGTCGCCGGCTGCCCCCCGCCTCGTGCTGTTCCCGCAAGCCGCGTTCGTCGCTTTGCTGCGCGCCGCGGAAGCGCTGGCCGCGACGGACGAGGCGCCGGGACCGGCCCGGCTCTGGGCGGCCGAGGAGGGCGAGGCGCTGGCGTCGCATCTGGTGCCGGTGCTGGCCGCGCTCGCCTGCCTGCCGGAGCAGCCGCGCGACATTCTGCCCGGGTTGCTTGACGCCGTGCTGGAGGGCGCCGTCGTCCGCAGCCGCCGGGCGCTGCGCGGGCGGGACGGCGCGGAGCACCCGCGCGTGTTTATCTGGGGCCTGCTGGAAGCGCGCTTGCAGGCGGCGGATGTGATGGTGCTCGGCGGCCTTGCCGAGGGTGTCTGGCCGCAGGCGAGCGACCCCGGACCGTGGATGAGCCGCCTGATGCGCGCCCGCGCCGGTCTGCCGTCGCCGGAGGAGCGGGTCGGGCAGGCCGCCCATGATTTCGTGTCCGCGGCCTGCGCGGCGCCGTTCGTGGTGCTGTCCTGCCCGCAGCGCCGCGACGGCGTGCCGACCGTTCCGGCGCGCTGGCTCGAGCGCATCCGCGCCTTTCTGCGCGGCCGGGGGGCAAGCCTGCCGCTGCATCCGGCGGCTGGCTGGGTCCGCAAGCTCGACCAGCCGGATGGGGGACCGGTGCCGGTGCGGCCGCCCGAGCCGCGCCCGGCTGTGCATTTGCGGCCGCGCAAGCTCGGCGTCACCGAAATCGAGACCTGGCTGCGCGACCCCTATGCGATCTACGCCAAGCACGTTCTCCGGCTGCGCCCGCTGGACCCGATCGAGCAGCCGATGGACGCCGCCGATTTCGGCACCGTGGTGCATGCCGGCCTGCACCTTTTCCTGCGCGAAGCGGGCGCGGCTTGGCCGCCCGATCCGGCCGCGCGGTTGCGCGAATGCCTGGACCGGGCGCTGACCGAGACGCAGTTGCGGCCGGCGCTGACCGCCTGGTGGGGCCCGCGCCTGCGGCGGATCGCCGCCTGGGTCGCGGCGACCGAAGCCGCCCGCCGGGCGGACGGGCCGCCCCCGGCGACCATCTCGGAGGCGAACGGCGCGTGCCGCTTTCTCCGGCCGGGGGGCGCCTTCACCCTCGCCGGCCGCGCCGACCGCATCGAGCGGGCCGCCGGCGACGGCCGCATCACCATTCTCGACTACAAGACGGGCACGCCGCCGTCGCAGAAGAGCGTCGATGCCGGTCTCGCCCCGCAACTGCCGCTGGAAGCCGCGATGGCGCGGGAAGGCGCGTTCGGACCGGCGTGGCAGGGCGAAGCGGCGGCGCTCACCTATTGGAAGCTGACCGGCGGTTTCGTGGCCGGTGAGGAGATCGCGCTGTTCAACGGTCGCCCCGCCGATGTCGCGGAAGGGGCGCGAAGGGCGCTGCACAGCCTGCTCGCCTTGATCGACCGGTTCGACGATCCGGCGCAGCCCTACCTTGCGCAGCCCGATCCGGCCCGTGCGCCGCGCTTCCCGCAATACGCCCAGCTCGCGCGGGTCGGCGAGTGGGGCAGCGGCGGGGATTGCGAGGAATGAGCGTGTCCGCGCGCCTCCGCGCCAATACCGGCCAGCTCAGCGCCTCCGATCCGGCGGTTTCAGCCTTCGTGTCCGCCTCCGCCGGGTCCGGCAAGACCAAGCTGCTGACCGATCGGCTGCTGCGGCTGATGCTGGCGGGCGCCGAGCCCGGCCGCATCCAGTGCCTGACCTTCACAAAGGCCGCCGCCGCCGAAATGGCGCTCAGGTTGCAGCGCCGCCTCGGCGATTGGGTGACGCTGGACGACGCGGCGCTCGACGCGGCCCTGGCCGCCCTCGCCGTCCGGCCCGATGCCGCCGTGCGGGCGCGGGCACGCGCCCTGTTCGCCGAGGTGCTCGATCTGCCGGGCGGGATGCGGATCGGCACCATCCACGCGTTCTGCCAGTCGCTGCTGCGGCGCTTTCCCCTGGAAGCGGCGATCTCGCCGCACTTCCAGCTCATGGAGGACCGGGACGCCGGGGAGGCGATGGACGCGGCGCGGGAAGCGATGCTCGCGCGTGCCCGGGGCAGCGCGCTGGAACCGGCGCTGGACCGGCTGGCCGGCATCGTCATGGCGAGCCAGTTCGGCGACCTCGCCGCCGCGCTCGCCGCCGACCGTGACCGCCTCGGCCGCGCGCTCGGCCTCGGCATGGCGGGGCTTGCCGACGCGCAGCGCCGGGTGCTCGGCGTGACCGCCTCCGACGTCGCCGGGCTTCGCGCCGCCGCCGCGACCTGGCCGGAAAGCCAGGCCCTTCGCGCCGCCGCCCGCACGGTCGCCGCGCGCGGCTCGGCTGGGTGCAAGCAAAGGGCGGAGGGTGTGCTCGCCTGGCTGGGGCAGGAGCCGGCCCGGCAAGGCGAGCAATGGCACCGCTGGGCCGCCGCGTTCCTGAAGGCGGACGGCGCACCGTTCGCCGACACCAGATTCGTCAACGGCGCGCTTCACAGGCAGTGTCCGGACCTGCTGCCGCTGTTCCAGGCCGAGGCCGAGCGCATCATGCGCGTCGAGGATGCGTGCCGCGCGGTCGAGATGGCGTCGGTGTCGGCCGCCCTGATCGCGCTCGCCCGGCCGGTGATCGACGGCTATACCGGCCGCAAGGGGTTCGCAGGGCAGGTCGATTTCGCGGACCTGATCGACCACACTTCCCGCCTGCTGGTCGAGCCGGGCGCGGCCTGGGTGCTCTACAAGCTGGATGGCGGCCTCGACCACCTGCTGCTCGACGAGGTGCAGGATACCGCGCCTGCGCAGTGGCACATCGCGCAAGCGCTGACGGCGGAGTTTTTCGCCGGCGCCGGCAGCCGGCCGGGCACCCGCACCGTGTTCGCCGTCGGCGACCGCAAGCAGTCCATCTTCTCGTTCCAGGGCGCGGACATCCGGACCTTCGACGCGGCCCGGGACCAGCTCGGCAACCGCGTCCGGGCGGCGGGCGAGCGCTGGCTCGATACCACGCTCGACGTTTCGTTCCGGTCGACCGCGCCCGTGCTGGCCCTGGTGGATCGGGTGTTCGCCCACCCCGCCGCCGCACGCGGGGTCGTCGCCGCCGGGCAGACGCTCAGCCATTTCGCCGACCGGGCGGGACATGCGGGGGCGGTGGAGCTGTGGCCGCTGGCGCCCGCACCCGAAACGCCGCCCGCAATTCCGTGGTCGATCCCGGACGAATACCGGAGCCGCAGCTCGTCGCCGAGCCTGCTCGCCGACGCGCTCGCGGGCTGGATCGCCGGGGAGACCGCCGGGGGGACCCTCCTCGAAAGCCGAGGCCGTCCGCTCGCGCCGGGCGATGTCATGGTGCTGGTCCGCAGGCGCGGCGATTTTCCGCGGGCGCTTGTGCGGGCGCTGAAGACGCGGAACGTGCCGGTCGCGGGCCTCGACCGGCTGGTGCTGACCGACCAGCCGGCCGTTCAGGATCTGGTGGCGCTCGGCGAAACGTTGCTGCTGCCGGAGGACGATCTCTCGCTCGCCTGCGTGCTCACAAGCCCGCTCGGCGGCCTCGGCGACGACGATCTGATGGCGCTCGCCGCCGGGCGGGAGGGGTCGCTGTGGCAAACGCTGCGCGCCCGCCGGGCGGAACGGCCGGGCTGGGAGGCGGCGGTCGCCTTCCTCTCGCGGCTGCTGTCGCGCGTCGACTATGTTTCGCCGCACGCGATCCTGGCCGAGGCGCTGGGGCCGCTCGGCGGACGCGTCCGGCTGCTGGCGCGGCTCGGCCCGGAGGCGGCGGAGCCGGTGGATGAGTTGCTGCAAGCCGCGATCGTCTACGGCCGCAGCCACCCGGTGTCCCTGCAAGGCTTCCTGCATTGGCTGCGCGCCGGCGGTACCGAGGTGAAGCGCGAACCGGAAGCGGCCGGCAACGCCGTGCGGATCATGACGGTGCACGCGGCCAAGGGCTTGCAGGCGCCCCTGGTAATCGTGCCGGACACGACGGCGCTGCCGAAGGATGAGGACAAGCTGCTCTGGGCGCCCGATCCGGAGAGCGGGATCGAGGTGCCGCTCTGGGTGCCCCGCAAGGAGTTCAAGTGCCAGGCCGCCGCCCGTCTCCGCGACGCCGCCGCCGCGCGTCGCACGGAGGAATACAACCGCTTGCTTTACGTCGCGCTCACCCGCGCCGAGGACCGTTTGGTTGTGTGCGGATGGCAGCCGGGGCGCGGCGAGGTGCCCCCGGAGAGTTGGTACGGCCTGGTCCGGGCGGGGTTTGCCGGATTGGAGACGGGCGCCGAACCCTGGCGGGATTGGGGCGAGCGGCTCGTCCACGCGGCGCCCCAGGCGGTGCAACCGGAGCGCCCGCCGGCCGTCGCTTCGGGCGCGGAACCGGCGCTGCCCGCCTGGGCCGGCGCCGCGCCGGATTGGCGGCCCCGCCCGGCCCCGGCCGAACCGCATCGCCCGCAGCCGCTGGCGCCGAGCCGGCCGGACGGTGCCCTGCTCGGTCCCGTTCCGTATGCGGCGTCGCCGCTCGGCGACCGGGCTGATGCGGCCTCCCGGTTCCGGCGGGGCGAAATCGTGCACGCGCTTTTGCAGCATTTGCCGTCCGTGCCGCCTGTGAGCCGCTCCGACGCCGTGCTGGCGTGGCTGAACCGCGCCCAGGACGTGGCGGCGGCGGAGGCGGCGGTCATCGCGCGGGAGGTTTTGGCGATTTTGGACGATCCGGAACTCCGGCCGCTGTTCGGCCCCGGTAGCCGGGCCGAGGTGCCGCTGACCGGCTATGTCGACGGGGTGGTGATCGGCGGGGTGGTCGATCGATTGGCGGTGCTTCCCGAACGCGTGCTGATCGCGGATTTCAAGACCAGCCGGTCGGCACCCGCGGCACCCGACCGCGTTCCGTTGCTCTATTTGCGTCAGATGGCGGCCTATCGCGGCGTGCTGCGCGGGATCTTCCCGACCCGGCCGGTGCTGTGCGCGCTGATCTGGACCGCGCCGGGCCGGGTGACGGTGCTTCCGGATGCCCTGCTCGACCTGCACGCGCCCGGCACGGCCGAGCAGACCGGGGTGCAGGGCGTGCTTGCTTGATCCCTGCCGTGACCGGCACCAGTTTTTCGGCAACGCAAAACCGAGGATTGCATGAGCGAGCACACCAAGGCTGTCACCGACACCACGTTCGAGGCCGACGTCCTGAAGGCGCCGGGTCCCGTGCTGGTCGATTTCTGGGCCGAGTGGTGCGGGCCGTGCCGTGCCATTTCCCCGGCGCTGGAGGAGATCGCGGGCGAGTTGGCGGGCAAGCTGACGATCGCCAAGGTCAATGTCGACGAGAACCCGAAGACGCCGAACGACTATGGCGTGCGCGGCATCCCGACGCTGATCCTGTTCAAGGACGGCAAGCCGGCCGCGACCCAGGTCGGCGCGTTGCCGCGCAGCCGTCTCAAGGATTGGGTGACGTCGAGCATCTGACGTTTCGCGCTGCGCCGGTTCGCCCGGCGCGGCTTGGGGGCGTTCTGGTGTAGGCCGCATGAAGAAGAGCCGCGGGGTGGTCCGCTGTCATCCGCACCCGACGCTCTCCTCTGCGCCAACCCAGCCGGCACGGTTGACATCCGTAGCAGCGCGAACCCGTCAGGACGCCGCAGAAGCCGGTTCGAACGGGTGGCACGTTCGCTCCCGCACCCTGCGCTGTTCAGTCGCTCCCCAGGATGGCTTCGTAGTCCCGTCCGCTGGCGAACACGCGCAGCACTATAAGCTCGTGTTCGGACATTTCGTAGGCGACGACGACACGCCGCCACAGAGAAAGAACCCGCAAGCCTGGCCGAAGGTCGGCCCGCTCTGTACCAATCAAGGGCGTTTCGCAAAGCTCACGGCAAGTTCGCCGGATGTCCTCGATGTAGGCCCGGGCGCGGCCTGGATTATCAGCCGCGATGTAGTCGAAAATTTGGTCGAGATCGTCCAGGGCCGCGCCCGAATAAACAAGTGTCCGCGTCACGGGTTCCGCTGTTTCTCGGCCTCATCAAACCTTGCTGCGAAATGGCGGCGGATCTCCTCGTCGGTGAACCGTCGCGGATCGTCTACCGCTTCCTGGATCTTGGTCCGAACCGCATGGAGCCGCTGTTCCCGCCCGCCGCGCCGTTCCTGCCAAAGCTGCATGGCCTCGCGGATAACCTCACTGGTTGACGAATAGCCGCCTTTCGAGACGGCAGCGCGAATGTCGCCAACCATGTCGGCGGGCAGGGTGATGCTAAGTTTCTCGGTGCTCATGTCAGCCCTTTCGGTGGGACAGGTTAGCATAGCATCCTTCCAATTGTCGCCGGCGGTTCCAGGCTCGGCCCTTCACGCTGCGTAGCGTTCTTCCTTTCCTTCCCCATCGTCCTTGTCTCGCCTGAACAGTCGGTCTCTCGTCCCGGTCCTGCAATCCCGCTCAGCGACGGGCTGACGGCCGGTACACGATGCTGACCGGCGACGTGGACACCGGGAGGGCCATCCTGCGCGACTACATTAAGGCGACCGTCGGCTTCGAGAAGCTGAGCGAAGCCACCGCCACGCCGGCAAAGAGCCTGGTTCGCATGTTCGGGCCGCGCGGCAATCCGCAAGCCCGCAACCTGTTCTGCGTCATCGGCTTTCTCCAGAAACAGGCGGGGATCGCGTTGCACGTAGCGCCGCAGCCGCGATGAGGAAGCGGTACGTCCCGACTGTTCATTACAAGTGAAACCGCTGTTTTGATGGCGACGAAGCGGTATGCGGCTCCGGGTCACGCCGCCGCACCCGGACCGCACCGCCAGACTCACGCTTCTCCCTCGCTCCCGTCGGTTCGTCGTGGCGGCGCTTTTGCAGCGCCGGACGAACCTCACGCCCGGCCGTCAGCTTTGGGCGAGCACGGGAATATCCATGCTGGACTGGGTCATTTGAAGGGCGCTCGAGCCACCGGGGAATGGCGTCGTAATCGTCGTGTCCGGGCCGGATTGCCTGACGTCGAAGCCCAAGCCGGTCACGCTCTCGATGCGCAGTGCGGCAACAAGCTGGCTGCCGTTGAAGACTTTCAGCACGCCGTCGCTGAAGCTCGACGAGGTGGACGACGTGTTCCTCAGCAACACCTCCGCCCCAGGCCGTTCCGTGATCGAGCCGAGAACCTGAGCGGCTGGTCAAGGGCGAGAGAGCCGCCCTCGTTCACGTTCACCGCCTGCCCGGCGGACACACTCCCTTCGAAGGTAAGAGTGCCGCTCGGAAACTTGCTCCGCTCGACGGTGAACGAACCGGAGCCGATCACGGGCACCGCGAAATCCGCCTTGCCGCCGATGTCGGTGAACGAACCGAAATTGGCGAATGCGCTATGCGAAGCGCCCGAGGCGACGAACGAACTGCTGGCCTGCTCCAGCGCGCTTCCCGTCAGCGCGAAAACCGAATAGTCGGCGATCGTCAGATCGAGATCGCCGGGGATGCCGACCCCTTCGGGCGCGAGATTGCCGATCGCCAAGTGCCCGTTCTCGGCGACCCCGCCCGAGACGGATATGTCGGCGTATCGGGTGTGATAGGGGCCTGTTCGGGCCGACTCGTCGAACACCGAAACGTCGCCGAGCACGGCAGTATTGAGGTCGAGCTGTGGGTCGCTCACGGGGTGGTCCGACCCGATGTCGATCGGGTTCGAGGACAGGTTCAGCAAGGTCCCGTGCACGGTGCCCTCGCGGATAACCACGCTGTCGCCGTTCTGCGGCACGCCCGCCGGTATCCAGTGATTGCTGTCGCGCCAGTGACCGTCCGAGCCGTCCCAGGTTTTGGTTGTCATGATGTCTCTCCCCGTGAGCGCGGAATTGGTCCGCTCCCGCGCCGGGAGGTAGAATGCCGGCCGGAGCAATCAACCGCCAGACTAGGTTCGTTAGCAAAGAATTTATACTGTTGCGGGGTTGTATTGAGCACGGGCGTTTCTCGCCGCCGTGCGGGCGTTCCCGCCATGACCACCGCCGCCCGGGGTCGCACTGCGGTCGGGCCGCTCAGGCGGCGCCCGACAGCCCCATCGCCGCCCGCATGAACGCCCGCTTCAGGGGCGGCAAGCGATGCACGGCGGCGATGCCGACATCGCGCGCGGCGCGGAGCAGCAGATTGTCCGTGCTGAACAGCCGGTCGAGCGCGTCGGTCGCCGCCAGCATGGCGAGGTTGGCCGGACGCCGCGCCGCCTGATAGCGGGCGAGCAGCGCCGGGTCGCCCGGATCGCCGCCGCCCCAGACCGCCTCCGTCAGCAGGCGGGACAGCGCCTGCACGTCGCGGAAGCCGAGATTGAGGCCTTGCCCGGCGATCGGGTGGATTCCGTGCGCGGCGTCCCCCACCAGCACCAGCCTGGTGTCGTGGTAGCGGTGCGCGTGCATGGCGGAAAGGCCGTAATGCCAGCGGCGGCCGATCACGCGCACAGCGCCGAGATGCGGACCGAGCCGGCGCGCGATTTCCCGCCCGAGCGCCGCGTCGTCGAGCCGCAGCATGTGGTGCGCGACCGGCGTCAGCTCCGTCCACACCACCGCCGAAACGTGTGGCGCGCCTTCCGTCGGGCTCATCGGCAATTGCGCAAACGGCCCGGACGGCAGGAAGTGCTCGAGCGCCGTGCTGCCGTGCGGGCGTTCGTGGCTGATCGCGAACACCAGCCCGGTCTGCCGGTAGGCGAAGCGGCTGACGGGAATGCGGGCGGCCTCCCGCAGCGGCGAGTTCCGCCCCTCCGCCGCCACCACCAGCTTGCACGCAACCGTCGGGCCGCCCGCGACATGCACGCGGGCGCCCGCCCCGTCGCGCTCGACCCTGGCCTCGGCCGGCGCGAATACGGACAGCGCCGGCAGCGCGTGCAGATGCGCGTTCAAGGCGACGCGCAGCGCCCGGGCTTCGACCATCCAGCCGAACGGGCCCGCGCCCTCCCCCGCTTCCGTGTGGTCGAAATGCAGGAACAGCGGCGAGGCGGCCTGCCCGACCCGGCCGTCCGACACCCGGATGCCGAGAATGGGGCACGGCGGATCGGGCAGCTTCTCCCACAGCCCCGCGGCTTCCAGCAGCCGCCGCGACCCGGCGGCGATCGCGTAGGCCCGGCCGTCGAACGCCGGATGCTCCATCGGCGGCAGCGGCGCGCGGTCGACGATGGCGGTGGAGATGCCCTCGGCCGCGAGGCGGCAGGCGAGCGTGCCGCCCACCGGCCCGGCGCCAACGACGCAGATATCGGCGTGTATCGTCCCACTCATCGCCCCCAAGGTGGAGGTCGGCGGCGGCCGGGGCAAGCGCCGGAATATCCTCGCGTCGCCGCAACGGTTCTTTCGCCAAGCACTTGGCCCGTGTAGCTTGCCCGGGCCCTCAATTGCCGCCCCCCGAGTCGCAAGCCGAAAGCCCCGTATGCAAGCTGCTGCCCGAACCGCCGCGCTTTCGGAGCGTCGCCTTGCCTCGCCGGCGGTGCGGTCGGTGGCCGGCCGGCGCCTGCGCGAGCTGGGCGGGCTGGCTCTGGGCCTGGCGGGTCTGGCGCTGCTGGTGGCGCTCGCCTCTTACGATCCGGCCGATCCCTCCCTCAACACCGCAACCGCCCGGCACACCGCCAACCTCGCGGGGCCGGTTGGCGCGACCGTGTCCGACCTGCTGCTGCAGGGCTTCGGCCTCGCCGCCGTGCTGCCGGGCTTTGCCATGCTGGCCTGGGCGTGGCGTATCGCGTCCGGTCGCGGCCTCGGCAGCATTCTGGCTCGCCTGCTGGCGACGGCCGCCGGCGTGCCGGTGCTGGCGTCGGTGCTCGCGGGACTCGCGTCGCTCGAACCCCAGCCGCCGAACTGGCCGGCGGCCGGTCCCGGCGGCGCGGCCGGTGCCATCATCTCGCGGGGCGTTCTCGACGCCGGACGAGGCGTGTTCGGACCGCTCGGTGTCGCGTCCGTCTGGGGCTTGGGCCTGGCGCTCGCGGCCACCTTGGTCGCGCTGTCCTTCGGGCTGACGGCGGCCGAATGGCGCGGCGCGGCGCGGATGGCCGGCCGGCTCGTGCCCGTCCCGGTTTGGCGGCGGCGTGGGACGGCGCCGCGTGCCCGCGGCCGGCTGGCAGCGGCGACCGGTGCGGTGGCGCGGCTGTTCCGGCGGCGGGCACCGGGGCTCACGGCCGATCCGACCGACGCGGCTGGCCGGCGGCCGGCGCGCGCCGTGCCGCAGACGGAGGCCCCGCTCGCGCCGCCCGCCCCGCCGGTGGTGCACCCGGTGATCGCGCGGCCGAAGCCCTCCGCCTCGGGGCGGCGGGCGGCGGTAGCGCGCCAGCAGGAAGCGCTGCCGCTGGAGGAAGGGGCGTGGCGGCTGCCGCCGCTGTCCCTGCTCCATCCGGCGGCCGCCCGCGCCTCGACCGGCCCGAGCCGCGATGCGCTGGAGGCTAATGCGCGCCTGCTCGAAACGGTGCTCGGGGATTACGGCGTACAGGGCCACATCGCCGACATCCGGCCGGGGCCGGTCGTCACCTTGTACGAGCTGGAGCCGGCGCCCGGCATCCGCAGCGCGCGGGTGATCGGGCTCGCGGACGACGTGGCCCGCAGCCTGTCCGTCACTGCCGTCCGCATCGCGACGGTGCCGGGCCGCAACGTGATCGGCATCGAGGTGCCGAACGCCAAGCGCGAGACCGTCTATCTGAGCGAGGTGCTGGCGGCCGACGACGTTCAAAACCACGCCGGACGGCTGTCGCTCGCGCTCGGCAAGGATATCGGCGGCGAGCCGATCGTCGCCGATCTGGCGCGGATGCCGCATTTGATGATCGCGGGCACCACCGGCTCGGGCAAGTCGGTCGGGGTCAACGCGATGATCCTGTCCTTGCTCTACAAGCTGTCGCCGGACCAGTGCCGTTTCATTCTGATCGACCCCAAGATGCTGGAACTGTCCGTCTATGGCGGCATCCCGCATCTGATGGCGCCCGTGGTCACCGAGCCGAAAAAGGCGGTGGTCGCGCTGAAATGGACGGTGCGGGAAATGGAGCGCCGCTACCGCGCCATGAGCCAGCTCGGGGTGCGCAACATCGCCGGCTACAACGACCGGGTGGCCGAGGCGCGCGCCAAAGGCGAGGTGGTGACCCGCCGCGTGCAGACCGGCTTCGATCCGGATACCGGCCGCCCGGTGTTCGAGGAACAGCCGCTGCAACTCGAACCGCTGCCGCTGATCGTTGTCGTGGTTGACGAAATGGCCGACCTGATGATGGTCGCGGGCAAGGAGATCGAGGCGGCGGTGCAGCGGCTCGCGCAAATGGCGCGGGCGGCCGGCATCCACGTCATCATGGCGACGCAGCGTCCGTCGGTTGACGTCATCACCGGCACCATCAAGGCGAACTTCCCGACCCGCGTATCCTTCCAGGTCACGTCGAAGATCGACAGCCGCACCATCCTCGGCGAGATGGGCGCCGAGCAGCTGCTCGGGCAGGGTGACATGCTCTACATGGCGGGCGGCGGCCGGATCAGCCGCGTGCACGGCCCGTTCGTCTCCGATGACGAAGTCGAGAAGGTGGTGCGTCACCTCAAGTCGCAGGGCCAGCCGCAATATCTCGAAGCCGTCACCAAGAGCGACGAGCTGGAGGAAGGCGAGGACGGCGCCGTGTTTGACGCGACCGGCATGGGCGTGGGCGATGCGACCGATC
>JAFAXA010000058.1 GCA_019241425.1 Acetobacteraceae bacterium
AGATATTCGTGCGCGGCCCCATCCAGCAGGTCGAGATGCTCGCCGAACCCGGCGTGGGACCATACCCGCCAGTCGCGCGCCGTCTTGTAGCCGACCGGATAGGGCACGACCGGCCAGCCGGCGCGGCGGAAGATGCCGACCGCGCGCGGCATGTGCAGCGCGCTCGTCACCAGCAACCAGACCTCGCCGGCTTGCGGGCGGACCAGATCCTTGAGGAACAGCGCGTTTTCCCAGGTGTTGCGCGACAATCCCTCGAACACGATGCGCGAACTGGGGACGCCCATGGCGGACCAGAGCGCGCGCGCGACATCCGCTTCGGAGACTTCGCCCGAAGCCAGCGAACCGGAGCCGCCGGTAAAGGCGAGGCGGGCGTCCGGATAGCGCCGCGCCAGCTCGACCAACGCCGTCATCCGTTCGGCGGCGCCGTTGAGCGCCGGCAGGCCACGGCTTTCGGTGAGCGCCGTCTCGACGGCGCCGCCGAGCACGATGATGCCGTCCACATGCGAGGGCATCGGCGATGGCGGCGGGAAGCGATCCTCGAGCGGCAGCGACGCGAAGTTTCCGGCCGGCAGAAGCGCGACCAGCGCCAGGGTGCCGAGCCCGGCGACCAGCAGCACCCGGCCCGCGCGGTCCGGGGCGCGGAACAGCAGCAGCAACCCGGCGAGCGCGACCAGCAGCAGGAACACGCCCGGCGAAAGCAGGAGCCAGAGCAACTTCGAAAGGATGAAGCTCATCGGAACGCCCATAGCAGCGCCCGGCGCCGCCGGGTCCGTGCAACGGCCAGAACTTGGGCAACAGCCGGAACGGCGGTCAGCGGGCCGTGCTCACGCTCGCGCAGTCGCGCCGTCCGGCGAGCATACAATCCTCAAGCATGGACTTCCCCCGCAATTCCCGTATCAGGAACAAACCAGCGACCAGCAGCAGCAGCGCGACCGCGAGACCGGCGAGACTGGCCGTCTGCCGGTTGGCTTCGCTGTCCGGATCGGGCGGCTTGCGGGGGCGGCGGTCCGTGGGACCTCTCCTGACAGGTGCGCTCGCTGGCCGATGGTCGGCGCGGCGGGTGGGATACTACCGGCGAGAAACGGAGGCGAGCAAACCACCATGAGGGCGGCTCCCGCAAGGATCGAGGACGCGGCGACCCGGCACCTCGCCCGCGATCCGGCCTTCGCGGCCTTGATCGCGCGGATCGGCCCGTCCGGCCTGTCGGTGGATCGAAAGCGCGAGCCGTACGAGGCGCTGGTGCGCGCCATTTCGCATCAGCAACTGCACGGGCGGGCCGCCGAGGCGATCCTCGGCCGCTTCGTCGCGCTCTTCCCCGATGCGCCGTTTCCGCCGCCCGACCGGGTGCTCGCGACCGCCCCCGAGACGCTGCGGGGGTGCGGCCTTTCCGCCGGCAAGGTCGCGGCCATTCGGGACATCGCGGCGCGGGCGATCGACGGCACGATCCCGACCCGCCGCGGCGCGGCCCGGCTGTCGGACGACGCGCTGATCGAGCGGCTCACCACCATCCGCGGTGTCGGCCGCTGGACAGTGGAGATGCTGCTGATCTTCACGCTCGGTCGGCCGGACGTGCTGCCGGTCGACGATTACGGGGTGCGGGACGGCTACCGCCTGCTGTTCGCGCTGGCGCAACAGCCGAAGCCCAAGGAACTGGCGGCGATCGGCACCGCCTGGGCGCCGTTCCGGAGCACGGCCGCCTGGTATCTCTGGCGCGCCTCCGACGAGGGCAAGCGGATCAAGGCGCCGCAATCCCGCGCCTGAAGCGGGCGCTGCGATTTTTCCCCCGCCTCGCCGCTCGGACGGCTTGCTCCGGCAACGAAACTGCGGAAACTCCGCGCGGTGTGGACAGGATCGAGGAGGACGCCATGAAACAGGTCGCGACCCTTGCGGCGCTGCTTGCAACGATCGGGGCCGGTGCCGCGTGGGCGCAGCAGGCGCCGGCAACCCCGTCGCTCGGCGAAGGCCATGCCCGCGCGCTCCTGATGGATTACGGTTGCAGCAATGTCTCCAACGTGAGCCGCGGCAAGAACGGCTGGTATGGCCAATGCACCAAGGGCGGCCGCACGATGGACGTGATGGTGAAGTCGGACGGCAGCGTCGGGCCGGCCGCCGAGGCGGACACGATCACCGAAGCGCACGCCCGCGCGGCGCTCATGCAGAACGGTTGCAGCAACGTTTCCAATCTGAGCCACGGCAAGTCCGGCGCCTGGCACGGCAACTGCACCAAAGGCGGCACGACGCAGTTCGTTACCGTCGATCCGCAGGGCAAGGTTTCGGCCAGCACCGCCAACTCCATCACCGAAGGACACGCACGCGCGGCGCTGATGCAGTTCGGTTGCAG
The DNA here is from genome assembly GCA_019241425.1 of Acetobacteraceae bacterium. GTDB lineage: Bacteria > Pseudomonadota > Alphaproteobacteria > Acetobacterales > Acetobacteraceae > JAFAXA01. The sequence goes on from JAFAXA010000058.1 coordinate 2,342, forward strand.
CAACGTGTCGAACCTGAATGAAACGGCGGAGGGCGACTGGACCGGCCAGTGCACCAAGGGCGGCCAGACGGTCAACGTGTCGGTTGACGAGAAAGGCGCGCCGCGGACCCGCTAACCCGCGAGGCGCACGCCGAAGAAGGCGGCAACCAACCGGAGAAACCCGTCCGGGTTGTCCGCATGCAGCCAATGGCCCGCATCCTTCAAGGCCACGATCTGCGCCTGCGGGAACAGGGCGCGGATCGCCGGCCGGTGTTGCGGCTGGATGTAGTCCGACCGCGCACCGCCGACGAACAGGACGGGGCCGGCGAACGGGGCCGCGTCCGGCGCCTCCCAGCCCTCGATGCCCGGCAACGCAGCGGCGATCCGGTCGAGGCCGATGCGCCAGGCCGGTTGCGGCCCGAAGCGCATGTTCTGGAGCAGGAACGACCGGATCGCCGCATCCGGAATGGCGTCGGCGAGCGCGGCACTCGCGGCGGCCCGGGTGAGACCGGGCCGCAACGGCACCGCCTGCATGGCGTCGGCGAAGCCGCGGAACGCGGGCGGATAGCGCACGGGCGCGATATCGGCGACGAGCAGCCGCTCGACCTCGCCGCCGCTTTGCAGGGCCACCTGCATGGCGACCTTGCCGCCCATCGAATGTCCGAGCAGCCGGCACGGCAAGCCGCGCAACGCCCGTAGCGTTTCGACGACGTCGCGCGCCATTTCGGGGTAGCGCATCGTGTCCGCGTGCGGGCTGTCGCCATGGTTGCGGAGGTCGAGCGCGATCACGCGCGCCGCCTCGCCCAGCCGCCGTTGCAGGGCGCCGAAATTCTGCGCCGAGCCGAACAGCCCGTGCAGCAGCACGATCGGCCGCTCGCCCTCGCCCGTTTCAGCCGCGTGCAGGAGCATGGGCGCGTTTTCGCTTCGAAACCGGCCGCGCTCAGCCGGCGACGCGCAGCATGATCTTGCCGATATGCGCGCCGTCTTCCATCAGCGCGTGCGCCTGCGCGACCGCATCCAGCGGGAAGACGGCGTGAATGACCGGGCCGCATCGTCCCTGGTCGAGCAACGGCCAGACGCGCTGACGAAGCGCGTCGGCGATCACCGCCTTTTCCGCCGCCGTGCGCGGTCGCATCGTGGAGCCGGTGACGGTCAGGCGCTTGCGCATGATCGGCATCAGATCGAGCGCGTCCACCTCGGAGCCATGCATGAACGCGATCTGCACCAACCGGCCGTCCGGCGCGAGAGCGCGGAGGTTGCGCGGCGTATACGGGGCGCCGACCATGTCGAGCACAACATCGACGCCGCGCCCATCCGTCCATCGTTTCACTTGCTCGAGAAAATCCTGCTCGCGGTAGTTGATGGCCTCAGCGGCGCCGTAGCGACGGCAGGCATCGCATTTTTCCGCCGATCCGGCGGTGACCGACACGTGGGCGCCGAACGCCCGCGCGAGTTGGATCGCGGTCAGCCCGATGCCCGAACTGCCGCCATGGATGAGCACGGTTTCATCCGCTTGCAGCCGGCCGAGGCCGAACAGGTTCGCCCACACCGTGAAGTAGGTTTCGGGGAGCGCCGCCGCCCGGATCGCGTCATAGCCGCGCGGCCACGGCAAGCATTGTGTCGCGGGCGCGGTGCAGTATTCGGCATAGCCGCCGCCATTGACAAGCGCGCAGACGCGATCTCCCTCCCGCAGCGCCGGAACGTCCGGTCCCCGGGCCGCCACCTCGCCCGCGACTTCGAGGCCGAGTATCGGGCTGGCGCCGGGCGGGGGCGGATAAAGGCCTTTGCGCTGCTGGATGTCGGGCCGGTTGACGCCGGCGGCCGCGACCCGGATCAGGATCTCGCCGGCACGGGGCGCGGGCACCTCCGCGCGCGCCAAATGCAGCACATCCGGGCCGCCGCTTGCGGACGCGGCGACATACCGCATTTCACGCGGAACCACCGCCCGGTCAGGTGCGGGGAAGCGGTCCGCGCAGCATGGAGGGGGGCAGCCAGGCGCGCGTCACCTTCCAGCCGCTGCCGCCCAGCTCCATGTCGATGCGGACCGGCTCCTTGCCGAAGCCCGCCTCGGGCGGCGGCAGCAGGTCGATGCGGAAGGTGGTTGGGCCGGTGAAGAAGGCCCAGACGATGGAGGGGTCGGCGTGGCCGTCGGCGGCGGGCGGGGTCAGCGGGACGCCGGAGGCCGACACCGCCTGGAACCGCGACGCGGCGGTGACCAGGCCCGTGGGCGTCACGTTCTCGTCGATCGCGTTGCTCGCGATGCCGCGCACGAAGGAGAATCCGAACGGCGGCAGCGCGTCGGGCTGCCGTGACGGGGCGGCCTGCGCCGGCTCGGCGTCGAACACGGTGTCGCAAATGTCTTCCTTGATGCCCTCGCGCACCCCGTCCCAATCCACGAGCGCCTCGAGCGCCACGTCATCGCCGCGCCGGATCGACGAGGCGAGGCGGTACAGCGTCACATACGGAGCCGCAGCGTAGGTCAACAAGACGGTCAGAAGCGCAACAACGACGGCCCTGCGGCGGCTTGACTGCATTCCCGGCTCCTTCCAACACCGTTCCGTCGCGGCCGATTGTTACCCGGCCCCTTCTACTATCCCGCCGGGCACGATGCTTGAGTCAAGTATTTTGGCGCGTGCCCCGATCCAAGCCGCCGAGTCCGCTCCAGGAGGAGGCATGATGACCGATCAGCCCGAGGCCGAACTGCGCCGGCTGCTGGACGTGATGGCCGCCCTCCGCGACCCGAACGCGGGCTGCCCGTGGGACAGGGATCAAAGCTTTGCGACGATCGCCCCCTACACGGTCGAGGAAGCGTACGAGGTGGCGGACGCCATCGCGCGCAACGACATGGCGGCGCTGCCCGACGAACTCGGCGATCTGTTGCTGCAGGTCGTCTACCATGCCCGGATGGCCGAGGAGGCCGGACTGTTCGATTTCGCGGCTGTCGCCCGCGCGGTCACGGCGAAGATGGTGCGCCGTCACCCGCATGTGTTCGGCGACGCCGCCAGTCGCGACAGCGCGAGCCAGACGGGCGCCTGGGAAGCGCAGAAGCGGGCGGAGCGGGCGATGCGGGCCGAGACGGGCACACTGGCCGGCATTCCGGCGGCGCTTCCCGCTCTCACGCACGCTCTGAAACTGACGGTGCGCGCCGCCCGCGTCGGCTTCGACTGGCCCGACGCCGGTGCGGTACTCGACAAGCTCGAAGAAGAGGCGGCGGAATTGCGGGCCGAACTGCCGAACGCCGCCCGCAGCCGGCTGGCGGATGAGGTCGGCGATCTGTTGTTCGTCGTCGCCAATCTGGCGCGGAAGCTCGATCTCGACCCGGAAGTTTGCCTCCGCGAGGCGAGCCGCAAATTCGTGCGCCGGTTCACGGCGATGGAGGAGCGCATCGCCGCGGACGGATTAGGGCTGTCCGATACGACTCTCGACGCGATGGAGAAAGCCTGGGCGGCGGTCAAGGATCGCGAGCGGGAGGAGCAGGCTGCCCGCCCATGACCCTTGTTGACAGTTCCGCGTCCCTTGCGGAAGGTCTGGCGCCCGCCCGCGACGCGGCCCGGAGGCGACCATCTCAGCCATGAGTTCCGTCTCTTCCTTCAACCCTCTGTACTCGCTATCCGGACTCCTGGTCGGCATTTTGGTCGGACAAACCGGCGTCGGCGGCGGGTCGTTGATGACGCCGTTGCTGATCCTGTTGTTCGGCATTCATCCGGCCACGGCGGTCGGCACGGATCTGCTGTTTGCGGCCGTAACCAAAATCTGCGGAACGCTGGTTCACGGCATCAACCGCACGGTGAGCTGGACGCTGACGGGCCGGCTTGCGATGGGCAGCATCCCGGCGACGGCGCTGACGCTGTTCGTCATCTCCAAGCTCGCGATCCGCGGCGAATACGCGTCCATGCTGATTTCCTCCGTGCTGGGCGTCGCGTTGGTTTTCACCGCCGCATCCCTGATGCTGCGCAAGCAGATCCTGGCCTTGGCGGCGGGTCAGATCGACCGCCTCAGCGAGACGCAGATCCGCAACCTGACGATCGTCACCGGCTTCGTCATGGGCGTGCTGGTGTCACTATCCTCGGTCGGCGCCGGCGCCGTCGGCGTGACCGCGATGATCTTTCTCTATCCGCGGATGAGACTGGCCCGGATCGTCGGATCCGACATCGCGCACGCGGTGCCGCTGACACTCTGCGCCGGCGCCGGGCATTGGGTGCTGGGCGGCGTGAACTGGACGCTGCTCGGGTCGCTGCTGCTCGGCTCGATTCCCGGCATCCTGATCGGCAGCTATTTGTCGGCCCGCGTGCCCGAGTGGGTGCTGCGCCCGGTGCTCGCGATCACGCTGCTCGTTGTCGGCATCCGGCTATTCCTATGAGGGCAGCAGGCCGTCGCGGATGGCGGTCCAGCTATCCTCGTCCGGGGCGCAGATCAGGCCGCGGCCGGTTTGCGTCGGATCGTAGTCCGCGCCGTCCAGTTGCGCCGAATAGCCGCCCGCCTCCCGATGCAGGAGCCAGCCCGGGGCGTGGTCCCAGGGCAGCAGCCGGTTGAAGAACACGAAATGGGCAAATCCGCCGGCCAACAGGCGGTAGCTGTGGGCCGCGCACCGGAACTCCCAGGTGGCGGCGAGGCGCGGCAGATTGCGACAGACGATCGCGCGCTCGGGGCCGGGCAGAAAGCGCCAGGACACCATGCCGGTCATCTCTTCCAACGGGACAGGGCCGGCGACGCGCAGCTCGGTCCGGCGTCCGTCCGCCGCTTCCATCCATGCGCCTTCGCCGCGGAGGGCGAGCGCCGTGTCGTCTCCCACCGGGTCGAGAATCGCCGCCGCAACGACCGTCCCTCGGACCAGCGCCGCCGCCATGGTGCCGAATAGCGGCAGCCCGGCGGCGAAATTCGCGGTACCGTCGATCGGATCGACGACGAAGGCGAGGTCGGCGTCCGGCAGGGCGGCAAGAAGGGCCGGATCGGCGGAGGCGGCTTCCTCACCGACCACGGCGCAACCGGGGAACCGGCGGCGCAGCCCCGCTCCGATCATTTCCTCGGCCGCTTCGTCCGCTTCCGTCACCAGGTCAAGCGGCCCCGACTTCATCCGCACGGCATCTCCCGAGAGATTGCGAAAGCGCGGCATGATCGCGCTTCGCGCCGCCTCCCGCAGGATTTCGGCCAAAGCCGCAACGTCACGATGGGTGAATGTCATGGGCGTCGGGCGAAACGCGCCCGGTCGGCCGGCAGCAGACGGACGGTGACGCGGATGCCGTCATCGCTGTCGGCCCGGGTCACGACGTCGCCGTTCTCGTACAACCACGCAAGCGCCGCACCGTCGTCCGGCCGCAGCGTGTAATCGGCGGTTTCCATGCCCGCCATGATGCGCGCGTCGAGGACGCCCATCAGACCCGGTACGCCCTCCCGGGTGATGGCGGAAACGACCACGGCGCCCGGTCGCGCCTGCACCGCGTCAACGCCGCCGAGGAGGTCCGCCTTGTTCAACACCTCGATTGTGCGCTCGGGCCAGTCGGTCGCGAGCGTGCCATCGGCGGCGAGGCTTTCGAGCACGGCAACCACATCCGCCCGTTGCGCGGCGCTGTCCGGATGCGCCGCGTCGCGCACATGCAGGATGACGGAGGCTTCGGCGACCTCCTCGAGGGTCGCCCGGAACGCGGCGACCAGCTCCGTCGGCAAGTCGCTGATGAAGCCGACGGTGTCGGACAGGATGGCGCGCCGGCCGGATGGCAGCTGGATGCCCCGCATCGTCGGGTCCAGCGTCGCGAATAGCTGATCGCGGGCCACCACATCGGCGCCCGTCAGGCTGTTGAACAAGGTCGACTTGCCGGCATTGGTGTAGCCGACCAGCGCGATGACCGGAAACGGCACGCGGCGGCGGGCGGAGCGGTGCAAACCGCGGGTCCGGCGCACCTGCTCGAGTTCCTTCCTGATTTTGGCGAGACGATCGCCGATCAATCGGCGGTCGGCTTCGATTTGCGTTTCACCGGGGCCGCCCAAAAAGCCGAACCCGCCGCGCTGGCGTTCCAGGTGAGTCCAAGAGCGGACCAGACGCGACCTCTGGTATTCGAGATGCGCCAACTCAACCTGCAAGGTGCCTTCCCGGGTCGCCGCCCGCTCGCCGAAGATGTCGAGAATGAGCCCGGTGCGATCGATGACCTTGCAGCCCCAGGCGCGTTCCAGATTGCGCTGCTGAACCGGCGTGACCGCCGTATCCATAACGGCGACCGTGACCCCATGCTCTTCGATGATCGCCCGTTGCGCCGCGACCTGGCCTTCGCCGAGAAGCGTTGCGGGCCGGCGGCTGCGGATGGGCAGGATCGCCGCGTGAACAACAACGAGACCGATCGAGGCCGCAAGCCCGACCGCCTCGGCGAGCCGTGCCTCCGCGGCGCGTCCGGGGTCGCTGCGCCCGGGCTCCGTCCCGCCGGCATCGGGCCGCTGCCGATCCGAGCGGCTCCAGGGAAGGATAACGGCGCAGCGGGTCGGATGGCCGAAGGCGTCGTTCGCGGCCGGGGCGTTGCCGGTTCCGTTAGTCTCCAGGGGCAGTAGCGGTCTCCCGGGCTGACGCGGCCACCTCGACCTTGGCTGGATCAAACAATTGGATCGGCGCCCCCGGCATCACGGTGCTGATCGCGTGCTTGTAGACGAGCTGCGTGTGCCCGTCGCGGCGCAGCAACACCGAAAAATTGTCGAACCAAGTGATGATGCCCTGAAGCTTGACCCCGTTCACCAGAAACACGGTAACGGGCGTCTTGTTCTTTCGCACATGGTTCAGGAAAACGTCCTGAACGTTCTGCGACTTCTCAGTGGCCACCGCTCGATCCTTCTTACTCCCGCCGGTGCTGCGGACCAGCACCATGGTCTCGCCCACAACGGGTTCTTACCCCGACTAGGTTGTCACTGTAGCAGCCGAAAAAGCCGAAGCAAGCATTCGGAGATGGGCCGCCAGCGTTTCGGCTGACGGGAGATGCATGTCGGGGGCCGCGTGTTCAATGCCGCCGTCGTGAGCGGCGTCGCCGAGCAAAACGCCGGTGACGCGCGCGGCGCGCGCCGCAACCATGTCGGATGCGGTGTCGCCGAGATACCAGACGGTCGGCGAAGGTTCGGCGCCGAGCCTGTGGAGCGCAAGCAGCAGCGGCGCCGCATCCGGCTTGTCGGCGCGCGCCTCGCCCGCTCCCACGACCGCCCCGAAATAATCCGCCCAGCCGAGATGCGCGATCTCCGCGTGCAGGTAGCGGGTGGACTTATTCGAAACGACCGCTTGCGGCCAGGATCGGCCCGCCGACAAAGCGTCAACCGCACCCGGCATAACGCGCACGTGATCGAGATGCTGCTGCGTCATCGTGCGGTGGAAGATGTCGCGGGCACGCCTCCAATCCGAGCCGAACATCACGGGAAAGCTCTCGCGCATCGAAATGCGCGCGCGCTGCTTCGTTTGTTCGACACTCCAGGGAGGCAGTCCGAACGCGGCAAACGCCGCGTTGATCGCGGCCGTGATGCCGGCCCAGGCGTCCACAAGCGTGTTGTCCCAATCCCAGAGCAGGACGCTCGGCGGTTCCACGCCCGATGGCGCGCTGCTGGTGAACTGCGCACGCACCGATCAGGCCGCGTTCCGCAAAGACCCGTTCGCGTGTCGGGCAAAAAGGTCGAACAGCTTTCTCGTAACGGGTCCGACCGTGCCATCGCCGATCGTCGTGCCGTCGACCCGCGTGACCGGTTTGACGAAGCTGCTGGCGCTGGTGAGGAAGACCTCGTTCGCTTCCCGCAATTCCGCTTCGCTCACGGCACGCTCCTCGAACGCAATACCCGCGTCCCGCATGAGACCGATCAGCGCCGCGCGTGTGCAACCGGGCAAAATGGTGGGGCCGAGCGCCCGCGTACGCAACACGTCGCCTGCGGCGACCGCCCAGACACTGGTTGCGGCACCCTCCGTCACCATTCCGTCGCGATCGATCAGGATCGCCTCAACCGCGCCGCGTTCCTTTGCGGCCTGGCGCGCGAGCACGTTGGGCAGCAGCGCCGTCGACTTGATGTCGCAACGGGCCCAGCGCTCGTCCGGATAGGTGATCGCGCTGCCGGCATTGGCGGCGGCGTCGCGCGGAAACGCCGGCAATCTCCGTACCGTCACCACGATCGACGGCGCGATCGGAGCGGCGGGGAACGCATGCTCGCGCGGCGCAACGCCGCGCGTCACCTGCATGTAGAGCAGCCCGTCGCGCACCCGGTTGCGCCGCAACACCTGCCGCAGCACGTGCTGCAAAGCGCCCCGGTCCATTGGAACCCGGACGCGAATTTCCCGCAGCGATCGCTCCATCCGGTCGAGGTGCAACGCCTCGTCGATCAACCGGCCGCCATTGACATAGACGACTTCGTAGATGCCGTCCGCCAACTGATAGCCGCGATCCTCGATGTGGACGGAGGCTTCGGCCTGCTGAACGTAGCGCCCGTTGACATAGGCGATGCGGCTCATCCGCCGACCCGTTCCTCGGAATTGACGCCGAGCTGTTTCAGCTTGCGATGAAGGGCGCTGCGCTCCATGCCGACGAATTGCGCGGTGCGGCTGATGTTGCCGCCGAAGCGCAGGAGTTGCGCCTGCAGATACTGCGTTTCGAACAGGTCGCGCGCCTCGCGAAGCGGCAGACCCATGATGTCCGCCGTCGGATCGATGTTCAGCAACGCAGGCGCGTTGGCGCCCACCTCCGGCGGCAGCATGTCCGCGCGGATCGGATCGGCGGGACCGCCTGGCGCCATGATGAGCAGCCAGTCCATGAGGTTGCGCAATTGGCGCACGTTGCCGGGCCAGTCATAGACCTGGAGCGCCGCCAAAGCGTCGGCGGACAGCTCGCGCATGGACATGCCCGACGACTCGGCAGATCGCTCGATGAAGGCGTGCGCGAGCGGCGGCACGTCCTCCCGGCGCTCGCGCAAGGAAGGAACCCGCAACGGCACCACCGCCAAGCGATAATACAGGTCCTCGCGAAACCGCCCCGCTGCGATCTCCGCGTGCAAATCCTTGTTGGTGGTCGCGAGGACGCGCACATCGACCTTCACGCGCGCCGAGCCGCCGAGACGTTCAAACGTCTGGTCCTGTAAGGCGCGCACGATCTTGCCCTGCGTTTCCAGAGGCATATCGGACACTTCATCGAGCAGCAGCGTCCCGCCATGCGCGCGTTCCAGCACGCCGGCGCGTCGCGGTTGCGCGACCGGATCGGCGCCGGCCTCCAGCCCGAACAGCTCTTCCTCGAAACGCGACGGGTTGAGCGTCGCGCAGTTCAGCACGATGAACGGGCCGTCGGCGCGGCGC
>JAFAXA010000214.1 GCA_019241425.1 Acetobacteraceae bacterium
CGCCCGATCTCGGGCATTTCGGCGGCATCGTGCCCTGCGGCATTCGCGAGCACGGCGTCACCAGCCTGCAAGCGCTCGGGGTGGCCGCCAGCATGGAGGAAGCCGACCGGGCCTTGCGTGCATCCTGGACCGAGGTGTTCGGCTAACCGACGAACCCCGTTCGTTGCCTATGACAGGGAGTGCAGCGCCTTGATCTCTCGTGACTTCGAGACGCTCGCCGTGGAGACGCCGCAAGCCGGCGTGCTGCTGGTCCGGATCAACCGGCCGCAGGTCGCCAACGCGCTCAATACGCAGGCTTGGGAGGACATCGGCGCGCTGTGGACAGAATTGGCGAACGACCCGGGCGAAGCGCGTTGCGCCATCTTCACCGGTGCCGGCGAGCGCGCGTTCTGCGCCGGCGGCGACCTCAAGGAGCGGAACGGCATGGCGGACGAGGCGTGGCGCCGCCAGCACGAACAAATCGAGCGCGCGCTGCGGGCGTTGCTCGACTGCCCGATCCCGGTGGTCGCCGCCGTCAACGGCCACGCCTATGCCGGGGGCCTCGAACTCGTGCTCGCCTGTGACTTCGCCTATGCCGTCCGCACCGCCCGGTTCGCGCTCACGGAAACCACGCTCGGGATCATGCCGGGCGCGGGCGGCACGCAGACCCTGCCGCGCGCGATCGGCGAGCGGCGCGCCAAGGAGATCATCCTCGCCGCGCGTCCCTTTTCGGCGGAAGACGCCCATCGCTGGGGCTTGGTGAACCGGCTATGCGAGGACCTGCGCGAACTCACCGAAATGGCCCTGCAAACGGCGGGAGCGATCGCCGCCAACGCGCCGCTCGCCGTGCGGCAGGCCAAGAAGGCGATCGGCCACGGCTTGCAGATGGACCTCCGCACCGCTCTCCGCTTCGAGGCGGAGGCGTACGACCGACTGGTTGCGACCGAAGACCGGCAGGAAGGCGTCCGCGCCTTCAACGACAAGCGCAAGCCGGTTTTCCGGGGCCGATAAGCGCGGCGCGCGGGCTAGAAGGAGCGCGGCAAACCAAGCACGTGCTCGGCGACGTAGCTGAGGATGAGGTTGGTGCTGATCGGCGCAACTTGGTACAGCCGCGTTTCGCGAAACTTGCGCTCGACGTCGTATTCGACGGCGAAGCCGAAGCCGCCATGAAACTGCATGCAGGCGTTACCAGCCTTCCAGGACGCTTCCGCCGCCAGGTATTTCGCCATGTTCGCCTGGACGCCGCAGGGCTGGCGCGCGTCGAACCGGCGGCATGAATCGAACCGCATCAGGTTCGCCGCCTCGATGGCGATATAGGCCTCTGCGATCGGGAACTGCACGCCCTGGTTCTGGCCGATCGGCCGGCCGAACACAGTGCGTTCGCTGACATACGGAACGACCTTGTCGATGAACCAATAGCCATCGCCGATGCACTCGGCGGCGATCAGCGTCCGCTCGGCGTTCAGCCCGTCGAGAATGTATTTGAACCCCTTCCCTTCCTCGCCGATCAAATTCTCGGCTGGGATTTCGAGATCGTCGAAGAACAGCTCATTGGTTTCGTGATTGACCATGTTGGGGATCGGCCGGACGGTGAGCCCGTTGCCGATCGCCTCCCGCAGATCGACGAGGAAGATCGACATCCCTTCGCTCTTTTTCGCAACCGCCGAGAGGGGCGTCGTGCGGGCGAGCAGGATCATCAGATCGGAATGCTGCACGCGAGAGATCCAGACTTTCTGGCCGTTCACCACGTAGCGCTCGCCGTTCCTGACGGCGGTGGTGCGGATCTTCGTCGTGTCGGTGCCGGTGGTCGGCTCCGTCACCGCCATCGATTGCAGGCGCAGCGCGCCGGAGGCGATCGGCGGCAGGTATTTCCGCTTCTGCTCCTCCGACCCATGCCGGAGCAGCGTGCCCATATTGTACATCTGGCCGTGGCAGGCGCCGGAGTTGCCGCCCGAGCGGTTGATCTCCTCCATGATGACCGAAGCCTCGGTCAAGCCGAGGCCGGCGCCGCCGAATTGTTCGGGAATAAGCGCGGCCAGCCACCCGGCCTCGGTCAGCGCATGGACGAACGCTTCCGGATAGCCGCGCGCTTCGTCGATCTTGCGGTGATACTCGGGCGGAAAGCGCGCGCACAGGGCGCGAACCGCCTCCCGCAGCTCCGCATAATCGTCGGCCTCGGTCAGCACGCCCGACCCTTGCGCCCGGCCCGTGCCTGCGGGGAAGCGGCTTTGGGCACCGCGAACGGGACCGCTCGAGGCGTTGCGCGCGCTTCTGTTCGGGGAGGATGATGCGCGAAGGCAGGTGGTGGAGCCAATCGGAATCGAACCGACGACCTCCTGAATGCCATTCAGGCGCTCTCCCAACTGAGCTATGGCCCCGTCCGGATGGGAGGGCGGCTTATACCGACGTGGGAGGGCGGGGACAAGTCAAGGATGGCGAGCGCCGCCGAACGGCAGATTTGCACCAATTTCTGGGCCTACCGGCATTGGCTGCGGGCGACCGGCGGCGCCGCGATCGGCACCCTCGACGAATGGCGGGCATGGGCACGGGCCGAGCCGGCGCGCTGCGCGGCCAGCGTGCGAGCCTTCGCCGGTCTGCCGGAGCGCCCATCGCGCCTGCTGGTGCGGCCGGCTCCCGGAGGCGCGCTCGTGCTGCGCGAGGGCGGGGGGCGGCAAAGCTGGCCCGCCGAGCGTCTCGCGGGCGGGGAACTCAACGGCTTGCCGGCCGCTTGGTCCGCGATCTTCGCGGCCGTTCACGCCCCGGAGGCGCTGACCGCCGCCGCCTCGCTTCTGCTGCTACAGGCGGATCTGCGGCCGGACGATCGGGTGGTGCTTGCGTCCGAAGCAGCTTGGCCGTGGGCGTACGCCTTGCGCGAGGGCGCGGTGCTCGTCGCGGCTTCCGCGCACACCACGGAGATCCTCAAGCAGATTGTCGAAGGGGAAAACGCGACCATTCTGG
>JAFAXA010000262.1 GCA_019241425.1 Acetobacteraceae bacterium
TTGTAAATCGTCCGGCAGCTCGATCGGCTTGCGCGTCAAATGCTTTCTCCCGACATGGCTGCTTTAAGTGACATTGACCTACGCAACAAGCCGCGAAATCGTGCTGTGACTAACGTTGAAACTGCGGGCGTACAACCAGGAGTGTGACGATAAAGGTTAAAGGCCGCAACGATATTGACAAGGCTTTGCACCCTATTGAAACTCTAGCCGACAATCGCCATGACCGAACACCGCCACCCAAGTCGGATAGCGATGCTGCGAAAAATTCTTGACTTATGCACGGCCGGCGACGGCTACGATACGACCGCGGTAACCCTCTAAACGCTCGGCAGCTTCGCCTGGAGGTCCTGAAGGCGCATGAGGCTGTCGTTCAGCGCCGCCGTCACAGGCGGTAGATGCTCGACGTGAAACTTAGTGCTTTTGATGGTCTGAAAGCCGTACTCGAACAGCGCTTGGGCGATCCCGACAACTGCGACAAGCTGGGGGCCTGGGCCCGGCGCTGAACGCTGAAAGAAGCTGGGCATCCAACTCTTGAAAAGAGTTCCGAGACGCGCGGCGTCAACCAAGTCGTGAAAAGAGGGATAGTTCACTACACGAATCCTGCCAAAATTAATTGCTGGGGCGCACAAAGCAGCCCGCAAAGTGTCTAGCAAGGGAAACCGCCGAACGCACGGAGACGTGTCTCATTCCCAACAAAGAATGGAATTCCCACTCGCCTTTAAGCCGTGCGAGCCCCTGACACGAGCGGCTTTGTCGCGGATGTGACCCTCAAGCCAAAAATGCCTGCACTGCGATGGCGCCTTACACACCGAGATGACGAAGGTTGGCAGAACCACAAGCTGCATACTCAATATCCCTTGATCACGCGGTAATCGCCGTGATCACCAAACGGTCCGGCATTCTCGTCCACCCTGATGCACCACCGGGCCGTCGGTCCGCATCGCTCCAATTTCCCCAGCATGCCGGCCGCGATCCATTCCTGACGGCGCTCCTGCAGATCGCTAATCTCCGCCTCGAGCATCGCCTTCTGGGCCCGATATCCGGCAATCGCCTTCGTGTCCCACCAAACCGTCGCGTTGCTCGCCAGCCAGGTCAGGAGCACCAGGATGGCCGCCGCCGCCGCGCCCCATTTCAGCGCGCGCCAGCTCGCCCAGCGCGCGACGTTCCGCAGCGCCGTCTCCGCCTGCGCGGCTTCCTTGTTCACCGCAGCGAGCTTGCTCAGGAACGGCTGCGCCGCCGATTGCACCGCTGCGGCGCCGTCAGTAGCCGCTCCCGCCAGGCTATCTCGAATCGCGGTTTCCACTGCCGTTCGCACACCACGTTCCAGTGCCGTCGCACTGCGCGCCAGAAGATCACGCTCGCGGGCGAGGGCAGCCCGTTCCTTCGCCAGCCCATCCAGGGCCGCTTGGGCCGTTGCCTGCTGCCGCTCGGCAATCTCCATCAGCCCGAATAGGCGGTCCTCGGTCTCGCTCATTTCGTCACCATTCGAGCGATGGGCCACGCCGTAGCGCTTGCCGCTGCTTCGCTTCGAGTTCCTGCTGCCGCTTGGCTTCCAGCTCGGCCCGCTGTTTCAGCTCCGCACGCATGTCGGCCTCGGCCCCCGTAATGCTCGCGGCGATGAGTTGCTCGGGCTGTGCGGCGGCCAGCACGCGCTGCAAGCCCGGGCGCGTTGTCATGCCGAATGCCTCCCCGCGCTCGCGAAGCAAAGCCACCGCCGCCGGCTGATCCTTGAACCCGCGCCCGAACCGCAGCAGCGCGTCCCGTGCCCCGCCGAACGTGGGATCGGCGTCCAGCTTAGGCAGGACGGCCTCGAAACGACCGGCTAGCCGATCCCAGGTTGCCACCAGGTCGCGCGCCGCCCGCTCGTCGCGCTCCATCGCCTGCTGCTGATGCGCCGCGTAGCGCTCCCGGAACTTCGTTTTCCCAGCCGCGATTGCCTGCGCCTGCTCCACCGCGGTCACGCGCGTGGCCGCCGGCGACTTCGGCGCGAGTTCCGGCATTCCTGGCCGCACCACGATCTCGCTTTCCGGCGCAAGGCCGCGCCGCGCGGCGTAGGATCGTGCCAGCTCCGGCTCGCCCGCGCCGTAGTCGAGGCTGGTGTCCTTGGCGCGCTCGCGGCCGAGCACCTGCGCCAGCCGCGCGCGGTCGGCGAAATCCTCCCGCGCGTAGTGCAGCGAAACGCCGCCCCGGTGCCGGGTTAGCGCGACATAGGCGGCGTGCCGGTCCATGAACGGCGTTGCCAGCACATGCGTCCGGTCCACGGTGACGCCCTGCGCCTTGTGCACCGTCGCCGCGTAGCCGTGATCGATGTGCGCATAGTCGCCGACGGAGAACGTAACCGCGCGGCCCTGGGCTGCCCCGCCGAGTCCGTCCAGCCGCACCGTCAGTTTCTCGCCATCGGCCCCGACCGCCAGCACCGTGCCGAGCGTGCCGTTCTTCACGGCGACACCGTCCCGGTCGCTGGAACCGCCGCTGTCGAGCGCGCGCTCGTTGCGCAAAAACATGATCCGGTCGCCGGCGGCGAAGGCGCGCTCGCCGCGCTCCGTCTGCACAGCCTGGTCGGCCCCGTGCAGCGCGCCGGACTCCCGCATCCGCTCCCGCGCCAGCCGGTTCAGCGTGCGCACGTCGTCCCGTGTGTAGGCGAGGATGATCCGGCTCTCCTCCGGCGCGGTTTTCCGCGCGTCGTCCCAGCCCGCCACCAGCGCCGCGCGAGCGTCCTCGCGCGTGTCGGCCTCCCGCACCATGCCGGACGCGGTGTAGCGCCCCAGCGCCTCGGCCGTGTGCCCCGTCGCCAGCTCCCGCGTCGCTTGGCGCTGCCACTCGTCCCGCTGCCGGCGCACCTCGGTGATCTCCGCCGCGCCATGCCGCTCGGCGAGAGCCCGGAACGCCGCCCCCGCCTCGATCGCCTGCAGCTGCTCGGGATCACCGACCAGGACCACCTTCGCTCCGGCCGCCCGCGCCCGCGACAACACCCGCTCCATCTGCCGTGAGCCGACCATCCCGGCCTCGTCCACCACCAGCACGTCGCGCGCGCTCAGCGTCTCCTTGCCCTGCGCCCAGGCATATTCCAGGCTCGCTATCGTCCGGCTCTCGATCCCCGATCCGGCCTCCAGCCCTTCCGCTGCGACGCCGGACAGCGCCGCCCCGCGCACCCGATACCCCTCCGCCGCCCAGGCCCGGCGCGCGACCCCGAGCATCGTGCTCTTGCCGCTGCCGGCGTAGCCGACCACGAGCGTCAGATCGCGCGCCCGCGTCACATGCCCGAACGCCAGCGCCTGCTCGCGCCCAAGCTCCGTGCCATCCAGCGCCGCGCGCCGACGCTCCAGCGAAACCGCGTGCGTGCGCCGGTTGCCGAGCGCATCCGCCGCCTGTTCCATCCGGCGCTCAACGGTCAGCATCTCGCGGCTGGTGAGCCGCTCACGCCCGCGCCCGTCCATGCCAAGCCGCACCAGCTCCAGTGACGCCTCAACCTTCGCCATCACGTCGCGGAATTGATCGGCGCCATCCGTGTGCCGGTCGACGAACCGCGCTAGATCCCGCCGGGTGAACGACGATTGCTGATGGGTGAGCGCCGTCAGCGCGATCTCAGGCTTTTCCGCGATCGCCAAGCCGTTGCGGGCGGCGATCGCCCGGTGCTCCGCAGCCCGTTCCGCCGCCTGCGCACGGCTCTCCCGCCGCATGCCCGCCGGCCCGATCTTGTTCTGCGGCTCGAGCGCGATCCCCTGCTCGCGATAGGAGCGGTGATCGATCCGCACGTCGTGCCCGAGTTCGGCGAGCCGCTTGTTGGCAAGCTCTGCCCAGCGCGCCCGCCACGCCGGCAGCAGTGCGCGGTCATTCCACGCCCGCTCCTTCAGTCCGAACCCGACGCCGTCGGGCGCTAGCGCCAACGGCTCGACCCGCCGCATCGTCAGCATCACATGCGCATGCGGTTGCGCTTCCCCGTCCGCCGTCTTGCCCCAGTGCACATTGAGGTCGGCTACCATCCCGCGCGCCACGAACTGCTCGTGCACGAAATCCCGCGCCAGCCGGATCGCCTCCGCCTGCCCGAGCTCCTGCGGCAGCGCGATCTCGAACTCCTTCGCGAGCTGGGCGTCCTGGCGCTTTTCTCCCGCTTCAACCTCGTTCCACAGCACGGAGCGATCGAGCCAGCGCGCCGGCGCACCGACCGGCAGCAGGATCTCCGAATGCACGACGCCTGGCTTCACGCTGTAATCTTGCGCCCGCCCGAGCCGCTCATCATACAGCTGCGATGCCGAGCGATAGGCCGCGGCCGCGATGGCGCTGCGGCCGGACGCGCGGCTGATCACCTTGGCGCTGAAATGGTAGATCGCCAAAGCGGCGCTCCTGACGGCCTGAGCCCGGCAGCTTAGAGCCGCCGTGTGCCGAGTCGCCATCGCATTTGACTCGGGACAGTCATCAGGTCGTTCGAGCTGCAGGCCTGGCGCTGCCTCGTGCACATCGCAAAAGCGATGTATAAGCGCGCATCGCCGATCGCCTCCGCTTACGCTCCGGCGCAATGACGCGGTTCTGCACGCTTTCCGGCTGACGAGAGAGTCAGATGCGGCTTAGACTCGCCAAGTCATCGTTCCGAACCGGAGAGTGCTCCCCCATGGCCCGCAAGCCGCGCGACTTCGACGCCGAACTCCAGGCCCTCATGGAACGCGCGAAGAAGGTCAAGACACAGAAAACCACGCAGCTCGGTGAGTTGGTCCAGGTGGTCGGCGCCGATACTCTGCCCCTGGAGACGCTCGCCGGCGCGCTGCTCGATGCTATCGACCAGGTCAAGGCAAAATCCCCGGCCACCGCGAGGTGGGCCGAACGCGGCCACGCCTTCTTTCAGAACGGCGCCAAGCGAGGCAAGAAATCGCCCGGCGGCGCTGCTCCGGGAACTCCAGGCAACAACGGCAGCACTCCGGCGGCTGGCGGTGCGGCGTAATCGCCTCGATCTCGCTCGCGCCCGCACCGATACCCGGCAATGGGCGCAGGACCGCCGTGCCCGCACCCGCCACCTGATCGAACTCGGTGGCCTCGTACAAAAGGCGGGACTCGTCGAACTGACCGACGACGATCGCGCCACGTTGCTTGGCGCCTTTCTTACCCTCGCCGATCAGCTCCGGGACGGTGGCGATGATGGCGCCATCTCGGCCGATGTCCGTGCGCGATGGCGACGACGCGGGCTGCGCGCCTTCGATGCGGACAAGGCGGCACCGGCGCTCGGCGTCGACACGGAAGCGGGGCGGTCGGGAGAAGTGGTCCGGGAGTGACTGTTACTTGTCAGCTTCGGTCGAGCCAACGCTGCATGACGACGACGTCCGATCGCTCGTAGCCGCGGCGCTCGTAGAACCCAAGCACCCCGGCATTGCTTCCGCGAACCAGCAGCTGCGCCTTGCGCACGCCCGCTCGCGCAGCCAGGCTTCCGCCGCCTGCACCAGCGCGCCGCCGACCCCGCGCGAGCGCCCGGCCGGGTCGGTTGCGAGATAGTAAAACCATCCCCGGTGTACCGTCGTGACCCATCATAATGCTGCCAGCGACACGGCCGTTAGTCTCCGCCGCGATCAGCACGTCGGACGCCGTTCCTGCCATCGCAAACCGGAAATCAACGTGCGGGTCGTTGTAGCTCACGACCAGGCCGCACGCGCGCCACAATGCGACTGTTGCGTCCTCGTCCGCCGCCGCAGCCGGACGGATACGCACGCAATGCGACGAGCTTTCGCGGTCGGGCGGGATCACGGCTTACAGCACGGGAACGCAAGCCCGGCGGTGTCTGACAAAACGTCCGATGTCGTCGGGCTTGATTGAGGTCGGTCCGCAACGACCACGCCATGTCGGACTTGTTCTGGCTTACCGATAGGTTGCAGAGGGCAATCGGTCCGCTGTTGCCCCTTCTTCCGGGTAAGCCGCGGCTGAGTGACCGCCTCATGTTGGTGATCGAGCGGCAGCTTCTGCCGGCAATTACCCCGCTTTCTCAACCGGGTGCGCAGCGCCCTCGCGTGCCGGCTGCGGTAAGCGCCGACAGCAGCAGACGCCAGTGTCACGACCGAGCTTGCCTGATCAATCCATGCAGCTATCTCACTCATCTCGGGCCGCCGTTTGCTTTTGCAGAAACAGAGAGGCGCACGAATAGGGCAGCCGTCGGTCCGATGCTTCATTGGCTGATATCGGGACGGCGACGCCGAGGCGGTCGGCCACGCGCCGGGTCGTTGCTTCCCGCTGTGCCGTAATGCCTTGCAGCTCTCGCCGGGCCTGTTCGAGAATTGCGACAGGCGCGGTCTCGGGCGTGCCGCTGGTGAACGGCGGCTCGGGCGCATACACCATGTAGAGCTGGATTGCCTGCGCGACGGCGTCTCCGCGCAGCTCGGCCGCGAGGCGTAGCGCCCCGTCGATCCCCGCCGTCACGCCGGCGGCGAATACCCAGGGCCCGTCCACGACAACCCGCTCGTTGACGGGGATCGCGCCGAAGAGCGGCAGTAGGTGAAACGAGGCCCAGTGCGTGGTCGCCCGGCGTCCCTTGAGCAGGCCGGCCGCACCAAGCAGCAAGGCACCCGTGCACACGGAGAAAACGCTGTGCGCTCCAGCCGCCTGCCGCTGAAGCCAGGCAAGCACCTCCGTGTCCTCCATCAAGGCTTCCTGGCCGAAACCGCCCGGCACATGGAGGACGTCCAGCGGCGGCGCATCGGCCAGGGCCGCATCTGGGAAAAGGCGCAGGCCTTTTAGATCGCGGACAGGCTCGGCTCCCTTGCCGTAGAGGCGATAGGTCGCGTTCGGGATACGGGACAGCACCTCGAACGGTCCGGTGAGGTCGATCTGATCGAGCCCATCAAAGAGTAATGAGCCGATTTGCAGCGAACGATCGGGAGCGATCATGGGACGAAGCCCTCCTCAGCAACGATGGACGTTGCGTCGCGGGCGGCCTCCCGCCGGAAACGTTCGCGGTAGTCGCCGGGAGGCGTCCCGACCTGACGCAAGAAGGCCCGGCGCATGGTTTCCTCGGTTCCGAAGCCGCTCGTCGCCACGACCGCGGCGATCCCTGCCCCGCCATCCTCCAAGCGCCGCCTCGCTGCCTCGACCCGCAAACGCTCCAGCATCAAAGCCGGTGTCACCCCGACCTCATCGCGAAACGCGCGGGCGAATTGCCGCGGGCTGAGATGGGCGCGCGCCGCCAAATCCTCGACCGGGAGCGGCCGGTGCAGGTTCTCGCTCATCCAGGCCAGAAGATCGCCGAAGCGGTTCGACGACGTTCGCGTCTGCGCAGCGAGCGTGGCGCTGAACTGCTTCTGGCCGCCTGGCCGGCGCAGAAACAGCACCATGTCGCGGGCTAGCGCGAGGGCAAGGGCATGGCCATGGTCCTCCTCAACGAGCGCGAGGGCCAAGTCCATGCCGGCCGTGACGCCCGCCGAAGTCCAGACGTTGCCGTCGCGGATGTAGATCGGCTCCGGATCCACCCGCACAGCGGGATGACGGCGAGCAAGCTCGGCGCACCAGCGCCAGTGCGTGACGACGCGCTTGCCATCCAGGAGCCCGGCCGCAGCCAAAATAAACGACCCCGTGCACACGCCCACGACCCGCCGGGAACGCGGCGCCAGGTGGCGAACCAGGTCTCGCACGGCCGGCTCACCTGCCCGGTGCCTTGCTCCATCGCCACCCACGACAATCAGCGTGTCCAAACCGGCGCGCGAGCGCAGCTCCTCTTCGCTGACCGTGGAGCCTACAAAGAGGCCAGCCGAGGTGCTCGGCATGTCGCGTGCGGGCACGATGTGAACGGCAATATCGTAGAGCGGCGGCAATCCGCTCACGTCACCGTCCTTATCGGCCTCAATGGCCCGAATCCGCCCGGCTTGCGCCAGGACCTCGATCGGTCCGGTAAGATCGAGCAACCGCGCAGGCGCGGCCGCTAGAACAACGACGGATCGCGGCGGCTGCAGGCGTTCCGGTTGCTGAGGGGGGGCTTGGTGATTCATGACCCGGAACATCGCACCACAGCCGGATGGCAGCAACGTCATTATACCCTCGAATTCTGCCACTAAGAAGACATTGGTCGCTTAAGGCACGGCATCATGCGTAGCGTTTGCCGGTCGCCTTTTCTGCTGTAGCATAAAAGCCATATGGCGATCGTCTACGATCCGGAAAAGAACGCCAGGAACGTTGCAGGAACGGGATCTGTCGTTTGAGCTTGTGCACGAGCTCGCCTGGGAAACGGCGCTAATCCTCGAAGACAGCCGCCGGGACTACGGAGAAACGCGCCTGCGCGTCCTGGCTCTGATCGGCAACCAGCTTCACGCGGCTGTTGTGACGCCGCGCGGCGATGTGCGCGTCATCAGCTTGCGAAAGGCCAACCGGCGAGAAAGGCAGTCCTGTGAGCAGCAAACAAGATGACCGGGCGTCCCGC
>JAFAXA010000340.1 GCA_019241425.1 Acetobacteraceae bacterium
AAGTTCCGCGACAAGTCGATCGCCGACGTGCTGGAACTGACGGTCGATGAGGCGGTGCCGTATTTCAGCGCCGTGTCGCGCATCCACGACCGCCTGCGCATCCTGCAACAGGTGGGGCTCGGCTACATCAAGCTCGGGCAGCAGGCGACGACGCTTTCCGGCGGCGAAGCGCAACGCATCAAGCTGTCCAAGGAACTGGCGCGGCGGGCGACCGGGCGCACGCTCTATATCCTCGATGAACCGACCACCGGCCTGCATTTCGAGGACGTGCGCAAGCTGCTGGAGGTGCTGCACGCGCTGGTCGATCAGGGCAACACGGTAGTCGTGATCGAACACAACATGGAGGTGATCAAGACGGCGGACTGGCTGCTCGATCTCGGACCCGAGGGCGGTGACGGCGGTGGCCGGATCGTCGCCGCGGGAACGCCCGAGACGGTCGCCGCCAATCCCGAGAGTCACACCGGCCGGTTCCTCGCCCCGCTGCTCGGCGATGGCCGGCCCGAGCGGCTGCGCAAGCGGGCGTAACTCGCGCTGCGTCCCTTACCGGCCCCCGGCCGCTGGCAGCTTCCCAAACAGCGCGGCCGCCGTCACCGCCAAGCGATCGCCGAGCCCGCGCGGGCCGGGCGAGGCCGGGAGCGATCGGGCCGCGATCCGGTGGAGGTCGCGACCGGCGAGGACCGCCGGCAAGACCGCGGCGATGGCGGTCCGCTCCACCCGGACCGACGCGCCATCCCGCAGCATCGTCCGCCCCTCGCCCGCCAAATCCACGAGGACGGGCGCGAGGTCCGGGGACTCGGGCGCGAGGGTGACGGCTTCCGGCGAGAGCCCGTGGCGGGCCAGGCAATCCTCTGGCAGCAGACAGCGGCCGTGGCGTGCCAGGGTGCGGGCGCTGCGCAACACGCCGGCCGCCCCGTATGCCGCGCCGAGCGGCCGCAGCGCCTCGGGGTCCGACGCTCCGAGCAGCCGCCCGGCCGCGACCGCCAGACCGCCGGCGGTTCCGCGCAGGTAGTCGCGCCATTCGGCGGTGGTCGTGATGGCCGGGTCGGTTTCCGGCTCGCGGGCGTCCACCATGGCGAGCAGGTCGGCCCCGTTGAGTTCCCCGGACGCGATTGCGGCCCGCAGCGGTTCGGCGATGGGGTGGCGTTTGAACGTGCCCTCGATCACCTCGCGCCACCAATGCAGTCGGATCAGCGCGACCGGCGGCTCGGACGCCACCTCCCGCGCCCGCGCCAGTTCGTGGTTGAACGCATAGAGCAGCAGCAGCGTCCCGCGCTTCTCGGCCGGTGCAAACAGGGCGGTCAGGAACCGGTCGGGGTCTTGGCGCTTTACGATCTCCCCGGCCGCAGTCAGGCCCGCCCCGGCCGGCTGGCTCGCTTGACGGGCCGTATGCCCGGCCATAGCTAGTTTCTGCTCCCGCAGGCCCGCACCGGACCGCGCGCCCCGGCCATCTCACATTCCGCAAACCGGAGACCGTTCCATGGCATTCGAGCTACCGCCGCTCCCCTACTCCAAATCCGCGCTCGCGCCGAACGGCATGTGCGAGGAAACGCTCGATCTCCACCACGGCAAGCACCATCAGGCTTACGTGACGGCGCTCAACGGCTTCGTCGAGAAGGACCCGAACCTCCAGGGCAAGTCGCTGGAAGAGATCGTGCAACTATCGCACGGCAAGCCGGACATGGCGCCGGTGTTCAACAACGCGGGCCAGCACTGGAACCACATCCTGTTCTGGCAGGCGATGTCGCCGAACGGCGGCAAGCTGCCGGGGACGCTCGAGAAGAAGATCACGGAGGATTTCGGCGGCACGCAGCAGTTCAAGGACGCCTTCAAGGCGGCCGGTGTCGGCCAGTTCGGCTCCGGCTGGGCGTGGCTCGTTCTCGCGCCGGACGGCAAGCTCAAGATCACCAAGACCCCGAACGGATCGAACCCGCTCGCGACCGGCGAAGGCCGCGCGCTGCTCGGCGTCGATGTCTGGGAGCACAGCTACTACCTGGATTTCCGCAATCGCCGCCCGGACTACCTGCAGAACTGGCTCGACAAGCTCGCCAACTACGAATGGGCGGAACAGCAGTTGAACGCCGGCTGAAGCGCTGGCGCCCGTCCGGTTGCGAGCCGGGCGGGCGCGAGCCGCGCTAGGAGGCCTTGGCGTCCTTCGCGGGCTTGGCGTCGTTTGCGGCGACGGGCTTGACGACGCTCGTGATGGTGTCGCGCAGCACCGTCACCCGCAGATTGGGCGCGATCTCCACCTCCACTTCGTTGGCGTTGTCGCGCACCCGTTGCACGGTGCCGAGAATGCCGCCGCCCGTAACGACGCGATCGCCGCGCTTCAGCGCACCGAGCATCGCCTTCACCTCCTTCTGGCGCTGCTGCTGCGGCCGGATCAACAGGAAGTAGAACACGCCGAAGATCAGCAGCAGCGGCGCGAACTGCGTGAGGCTGCCCAGCATCCCGGCGGCGCCCGCCGCGTCCTGCGCATAGGCGGGTGAAATGAGCATGGGGTTTTCCTTTGCTGTGGTTCGGCGCAGGGTCGGCGGTCCGGCCGGACCATACTTTCCGCCCCCTTCCCGTCAAGCTACGGACGATCCCCCGCATGGATTCTCGCCTGCCCGAGCTGCTGGCCCGCATCGCCGATGCGCTCGACCGGCTCGCCCCGCCGCCGCCCGCCCCGGCCGACCTGCACGCGGCCGATGCGTTCGTCTGGGCACCCGAGCCGCCCCGTCTGGCCCCGGTGCCCCAGGTGGCCCGCGTCGGCATCGGCTTGCTGCAAGGCGTCGAACGGCAGAAGACCATCCTGCTCGAAAATACGCTC
The DNA here is from genome assembly GCA_019241425.1 of Acetobacteraceae bacterium. GTDB lineage: Bacteria > Pseudomonadota > Alphaproteobacteria > Acetobacterales > Acetobacteraceae > JAFAXA01. Next base: position 2,810 of record JAFAXA010000340.1, read on the forward strand.
CGCTTCGCTCGCGGCCTGCCGGCGAACAACGCCATGCTCTGGGGTGCGCGCGGCATGGGCAAATCCTCGCTGGTCAAGGCGGCGCACGCCGAAGCCAACGCGGCCACGCCCGGCAGCCTGGCGCTGGTCGAGATCCATCGGGAGGACATCCGCACGCTGCCCGATCTGCTCAACGTGTTGCGCGGCCAGGACCGGCGGTGCCTGCTGCTGTGCGACGACCTGTCCTTCGAACGGGAGGACGCCGACTACAAGGCGCTGAAATCGGTGCTCGACGGCGGCATCGAGGGACGTCCGGAGAACGTGCTGTTTTACGCGACCTCCAACCGGCGGCATTTGATGCCGCGCGACATGATCGAGAACGAGCGCTCGACCGCGATCAACCCGTCGGAAGCGACCGAGGAGAAGGTGTCGCTGTCCGACCGTTTCGGGCTGTGGATCGGCTTTCACAATTGCGATCAGCCCACATTCTTCGCGATGGTCGACGCCTACGCGGCGGCGTTCCGGCTGCCGATCGAGCGCGACGCGTTGCGCGCCGGGGCGGCGGAATGGTCGGTGACGCGCGGCGGCCGGTCGGGGCGCGTGGCGTGGCAGTTCATCCAGGATCTGGCCGGGCGGCTCGGGGTACGCACGGACCGCGCGTGACATGCTGCGGCGGCGCTTGACGGCGGCGCTGGCCGGATTGCCGGCGCTGCTTGCCGGCGGGTGTTCGCCCGCCGCCGTCCTCAACACGCTGGCGCCCGACCGGCTCGTCGCTGATGGCGTTCCGTATGCGCCCGGGAAGCGCCACCGCCTCGATGCCTACGCGCCTCGCGACGCGAGCGGCGCGCCGGTTGTTGTGTTCCTCTACGGCGGGAACTGGGACAGCGGCGCGCGGCAGATGTACCGCTTCGTCGGCGGCGCGCTGGCGAGCCACGGCGTTGTCACCATCATCCCGGACTACCGCCTCTACCCCGCCGCGCGTTATCCGGCGTTCCTGCAGGATTGCGCAGCGGCGGTCGCCTGGGCTCGCAGCAATGCCGGCCATTTCGGCGGCGATCCCGCGCGCATGTTTCTGCTCGGTCATTCGGCCGGCGCCTACAACGCCGCGATGCTCGCGCTCGACCCGCAATGGCTCGCCGCGGCCGGCACCGAACCGGCGTCGCATCTGGCCGGCGTTATCGGCTTATCGGGTCCGTACGACTTTCTGCCGCTCACCGATCCCGAACTGATCGCGATCTTCGGCGGCGCGAACCGGCCGGAAACGCAGCCCGTGTCATATGTGGACGGCCGCAATCCGCCGATGCTGCTCGCGACCGGCGACGCGGACACGACCGTGCGCCCCCGCAACTCCGTCCGCCTCTCCGAGCGCATTTGCGCCTCGGGCGGCGTCGCGTTCCTGCGGCTCTATCCCGGTATCGGCCACGTTGAAACCATCGGCGCGTTCGCAAGCCCGTTGCGTTTTTTGGCGCCGACGCTGCGGGACACGCTGGCCTTCATGGGGTTGCCAATCTGGTAAGGTAAAGTCATCTCTACGGAGTAATGGAATCGCGGGGTAAATCGCTCATGCCAACCCATCTGACGGCCCGCCTCGCTTGGCACAACGACGGATGGGACGGTTCGGTTTGCCGCTCGCCAGAGCACAACACCTACTGTGTGGGCGAAATCTTTCCCGGGAGATGTCATTGCCCGAGAGCGCGACCTGAAACGCGAACAGCGTCTCGCTGGACGATCGGGGGCGAGGCTGGAGGGCTACATTCCGCCCTGCAGTTATAGCTACAATGCCTTCGGCATCGGCCGGGCCGAGGCGGCCTCTAATCCGCCGGAGTTCTTCTACGGCGGGGCAAAACGGCACGCATGGGCTCCAGCCAGCGACGGTAAGCGTCTGGCCATATGAAGCCATGTATGCCGAAGAGGTCAAGGCAGGTGGATTTCTCGATAATGACCGGCGCCGCGCTCTAACGCTAGAGTTCTTCAAGCCAATCCAGAAGGACTGCGGCAGCAATCTCATCTTCTACTATGCAAATTATTCTAACCCACTCTCCGAGGAAGACGCGCAGAGGTATTTGCTTATAGGCGTCTCGCGCATCGTGAACGTCGGCCCGGAGCTATTTTACGAGGAAGTCAGCAAGAACATCGCGAAAAAGTATGCGGGCGGAATGGTCTGGGCGCGCGACATTTCCTCGGCATATCCAGAAGAAGGCCTACGTCTCCCATATCATCGCTATCTCGACGATCCACAGCGGCTGGCCGAGATGGGGCTTATTCCGGAAAATCCCCATCTCTGCAAGTACGGCTCCAAACATCTGTCCGACGATGAGGCGATCGGTCTCTTGGAGCAGTTCCTGGCGAAAGTTTGCTGGCTCCGCGAGATCGGCGACCAGAGCGAGAACTGGACGGTCCGGGAGGCTTGGCTGCTCAAGACCATTGCGCAACTTTGGAAGCACAGAGGCCTCTACCCGGGTCTGCTCAATGCCTTGAAAGTC
>JAFAXA010000130.1 GCA_019241425.1 Acetobacteraceae bacterium
CGCTGGACGAGGCGACCGCCGCCCTCCGGAGCGAAGCGCCCAAACTCGCCGCGGCCGAGGCGGCGCAAGCCAAGGAGGCAAGCGCGCTCGACCGCCAGATCGCCGCCGCACAGGCCACCCGCCAGGGCGCCGAGGACGATGAGGCGCGCGCGGCACGGCAGGCGGCGTCCCTGGCGGCGCAGGCCAGCACGCTGAAGGCCGCGGTCGCCGCGCTGGAAGCGGAAGGACGCGCGGCAGAGGCGCGCGCCCGCGCGGACGCGGCACGCGCGCGGCCGACCAATGGAAGGCGTGCCGCATCGCCCGCCGTCCCCGTCTCCCCCGCGGCACCTCCGCGCGGCGGGTTACGGCAACCGGTGGTCGGCACGCTTATCCGCGCCTTCGGAACGGCGACGGACGGCGGCCCGGCGGCCGGGGCCTCCTGGGTAACGCCGCCGAGCGCGCGGGTCGTCTCGCCCTGCGGGGGGCGGGTGGTGTTTGCCGCTCCGTTCCGCAGCTACGGCCGCTTGCTGATCGTCGATTGCGGCGGCGGCACCCATGTCGTGCTCGCCGGCCTCGATCGCTTGAACGCCGCGGTCGGCGACAAGGTGCAAGGGGGCGAGCCGGTCGGCATCATGCCGGACTGGCAGCCCGGCACCGGCGGCTCCCGCCCGGCGCTGTATCTCGAACTGCGCCGCGGCGGCCAGGCGGTCAATCCGGGGCCTTGGCTGGGACGAGGCTAGGAGCACCTCACGGTGTTTGCTCACCGAGGTGAACCTCGAACTGGCTCAAATTGAGATTTGCGGATTTCGCTTTCGGCAGCAAAAGCTCCAGTTGGCCGCTCGGGCCTTGTGTGATGTGGACGTGCCAGTACGTTTTGTGAGTGGTTGTTGTATTCAGATAGGGAAGCACTTCGCGGATAGTACGGAGCGGGATGGCGAACGCCACGGGCAAGTCCATGCAGCCCAGCCCGACGTAACCCTCATCAGCTTCTTGTAACCAGTCGTTCCACTCAGGATGATACGCATACCAATATGGATGGGAACTGCGCTTCGTGTAGCGCTTCGATATAGTGCACGCGACCCGCTTCCTGTGATCCGCTGACCAGAAAAGAGCCCGACTCTTTTTGACAAGTTGCATCTGCAACTTCGCGGCCATCGCCGAACATATGGCTTCGCGCTTTGCCTCAAGAAGTGCCGGATCGGTGAACACCCATGATCCAGCGCTTGCAGTGTCCGCGCGTTCAGACGTGTTTGTCGCGGCGTTTGTTTGCTTGTCGAAACTCGAAACAGACTCAGGTTCCGTTTCGACCGGCTGCGCCACGTCGCTCACCGTTGTGAACATGACATCGACGAGGCGATCGAGGCGCGTGTACTCCACTGGGCTCAAAACGCTCCGTATCTTTCGTCCCGTTTCAGTCTCGTCGGAGTTTTCCTTCAGTTTAACGAGCTTTATGAGCGCCTCCGCGCTGATAAGCCGTATGTCCCAAGCGTGTCGCGACCCCCTTACCTGCGCTTCGAGCTCGCCCGTGTCTTGCCTGCCAACGACGATCAGAATCGACGCTCGACCCGCTATCTTTCCAAGTTCGAAAAGCCGTTCGCGGTAGCCTATCAGCGTATCCAGCGACACCCGATACGCGTCGGTCGTCTTAATTTCGGCAATAATGGTCCCGCCTTCAGGTCCGAGCCAAATACCATCGAAGCCGACTGCGTTCTGAACGCCTTGATAGCGGCCGTTCTCCACCGTGTAGTCGAGCCGCCGGCCGAGTTCGTTGACGAGATCCTGGAGAATCATTCCACTCTTCTCGAATCGCGAGCTGAGGCACTGCTCGACATAGCGCGCGATTCTGTCCGAGGAAATTTGTGCCAAGTAGTCTCGGACCTCCTGTGAACAGACCGAGCCATCGCGGAGGACGCCGTCACCGGCCGTGGAGACCACTTGCTCGACTGAAAACTCGCTGATGGCGGCTGGATTCGATCGGAACACGGAAAGGAGGGGCATGGCTTCCTTGAGCAAACGATCCCGGAATATTCCGGATACTGGCGCTCGGCTCAGGCGATGTCCATGAATGAGCCAGGCGGCGGGCAGCCCTTCCCAGTCATCAGCAAAGCTGACCGATGCCGGTCCCGCCCCCGCCTCTCCACCTATTTAGAATTTGGTCCTGGACGGCGGGGCATGTTCCCCGAAATGATGGCGCAGTGCGGGTCCGGCAGTGCGCCCCGGTCGGACGCGAGGGGCAGGCGTTCGGGGCAGTAGGAAACAGAACATGCGACTTCCTTCCCGGAGCCTGCGGACCGGCCTTCTGCTCGGCGCCGCCTTTACCGCGGGCGTGGCGCTCGGTCCGGCCTCGGGCGTCATCGGCCGCCATCTCGGCATCGAGCCGGCCTGGGCGCAGGACAGCAGCCGCGCCGATACCTATCGCCTCCTGACCCTGTTCGGCGACGTGTTCGAGCGGGTGCGGGCCGAGTATGTCGAGCCGGTCGCCGATCGCGACCTGGTCGAGAACGCGATCAACGGCATGCTGACCGGCCTCGACCCGCACAGCAACTACATGAACGCCAAATCCTTCCGCGACATGCAGGTGCAGACGCGGGGCGAATTCGGCGGCCTCGGGATCGAGGTCACCCAGGATAACGGCTTCATCAAGGTCATCAGCCCGATCGACGACACCCCCGCCTCGCGCGCCGGCGTGAAAGCGGGCGACCTGATCCTGGCGCTCGACGGCAAGACCGTGCAGGGCCTCTCTTTGAACGACGCGGTGGACCGGATGCGCGGGCCGCCGAACAGTCGCATCACCCTCACCATCCGCCGCGAGAACGCGGACAAGCCGCTCGAACTCTCCATGCAGCGCGAGGTGATCCACATCCAGGTGGTCCGGCAACGGCTGGACGGCGGCGACATCGCCTATCTGCGGCTCACGAGCTTCAACGAGCAGACGGACAGCAGCCTCAAGCGCGCGCTGGAGCAGCTGAAGCAGCAATCCGGCAACCATCTAAAGGCCATCGTCCTCGACCTGCGCAATAATCCGGGTGGCCTGCTGGACCAGGCGGTGGCGGTGTCCGATGATTTCGTCGATCACGGCGAGATCGTGTCGACGCGGGCGCGCCACACGGAGGATAGTCAGCGCTGGAACGCCAAGGGCGACGAGATCACGGATTTGCCGATGGTGGTGCTGATCAACGGTGGCTCGGCATCCGCGAGCGAAATCGTCGCCGGCGCCCTGCAGGACCACCATCGCGCGGTGCTGTTGGGCACGCGCAGCTTCGGCAAGGGCTCCGTGCAGACGGTGATCCCGCTGCCCGGCAACGGCGCGATGCGGCTGACAACGGCCCGCTACTACACCCCGTCCGGCCGCTCCATCCAGGGCCTCGGCATTGCGCCGGACGTCGAGGTGCAGGCGTCGCGCGAGGATACGCCGCGGTTCGGGCCGGAGCGGGAGGCCGATCTCAATCACGTGCTGACGAATTCCGGCGGCACCCCGCAGGATCAGGGCGCGCCGCCGCGCTCCGACCTGCCGGCGGTCGCGAAGGACATACCGGGCAAGCCGCCGGAAGGCTTCCCCGCCTTCGACCCCGCCAAACCCGACACCGACTTCCAGTTGCAGCAGGCGCTGGTGCTGGCCCGGGCAATGGCCTCGCAGAAGCGCGCCGCCGCGAACTAACCCGCCACTGCCGGACGGCCGCATGAGGGGAGGGCGGCGCATCCGTTGGCCGGGGCTGACGCTTCGGCCGCTCGGTCTGTTCTGGGTCGCGCTCGCCGTGCTCGGGTGCGCCGGCGCGGTCGCTTTGCAGTTTTTGGGGCCGCCGCCCGCTCCCGCCGTCACGCGTGCGTCCGATGCCGGGCGAAGCGCGTCGATGATCGGCGTCAGGGCCGTCCCACCCCGGTCGCATTTTGCAGGGGCGCCGCGCGGGACCGCCAAGCCGGGCCGGATCAGTCCCGGTCCGATTCCGCCCCCGGACCCGGCCCTGCTCGAAGCGGCAACCGACGTTCCGGGCGGCGGCATGCTGCCCCGGATCGCCGCCGACGGCCGCGCGCCGATGTCCGTCTACGCGCATGGATTTCCGCCCCCAAACGGGGCCGTACCCCGGGTCGGGTTGCTGGTCGCCGGGATCGGGCTGAATGCCGGCGACGGCGAAGACGCCGCCCGGATGCTGCCGGGCGCCGTGACGTTCGCCGTCTCGCCCTATGCCAGCAATTTGCCGAAGCTGCTCGACCTCGCGCGGGCGACCGAGCACGAGTGCGTGGTGTCGGTTCCGATGGAGCCGGCGGACTATCCGGCCGACGACCCTGGCCCGCAGGCGTTGCTCAGGGACGCGACGCCGGCGCAGAACGGCGCCCGCCTCCATTGGGCGCTGGCCCGGATCAGCGGCTATGTCGGCGCGACCGGCGCGCTCGGCGCGCTGCGCGGCGAGCGGTTTGCCGACGCGGCCGCGCAAATGGACCCGGTGCTCCGGCAGATCGCCGCTCGTGGCCTGATCTATATCGATCCACGGCCCGGCGCCGCCCCGCCCGCCGGGGTGTGGGGCCGCAGCGTGGATGTGGTGATCGACGAGCCGGCGAACCGGCCGGAAATCGA
>JAFAXA010000160.1 GCA_019241425.1 Acetobacteraceae bacterium
TAGAGCGGCCGGATGATGGTCCGCTCCATCAGCATGCCGAACGCGCCGACGACGAGCGGCGCCAGGATCAGCGCCGGGAAATAGCCGATCCCCAGATACTCCAGCATCATCCAGGCGACGAAGGCGCCCATCATGAACAGCGCCCCATGCGCGAAGTTGATGATGTTGAGCATGCCGAAGATCACGGCGAGCCCGAGCGAGAGCATCGCGTAGAACGCGCCATTGATCAGCCCGAGCAGAAGCTGCCCGAACAATTGCGGTCCCGGGACACCGAGGATGGTGAACATGGCGCAACCTCCCGACGCGTTCGGCTCAGGCTTTCACAAGCGGGCAACCCGTCTCGTTCAGGGGGCGGAATGCCTGATCGGCCGGCGTGGTCGCCAGCAGCTTCAGGTAGTCCCACGCCCCCTTGCTTTCCGAGGGCTTCTTCACCTGCCAGAGATAGGCCGGATGCAGCGCGACCCCGTCCTGCCGGATGCTGCCCTTGCCGAAGCAATCATCGTCGGTTGGCGTCGCCTTCATGCGCGCGACGGTCTCCGCGCCGTCCTTCTTGGCGTCCGCCGCTCCCATCGCCTGCGCGACCTTCAGGTAATGCAGGCTGCCCGCATAGGTCCCGGCCTGCACCATGCCGGGCCGTTTGCCGGGAATCTTCGGCTGCACGCGCGTCGTGAACGCGCGCGTGCGGTCGTCGAAATCCCAGTAAAAGCTGTTGGTGATCGTCAGACCCTGCGCCGTTTCGAGGCCGAGGCCGTGCACGTCGCTGATGAACACGAGCAGCCCGGCAAGCTGCATCGTGATGCCGAATTCCTTCGACTGCTTGATCTGATTGATCGTGTCGATGCCGGCGCTCGCCAGCCCGAGCACCTTGGCGCCGCTCGACTGCGCCTGGATCAGCGTCGACGAGAAATCGGTGGTGCCGGGGAACGGATAGGTGATGCTGCTGACCACCTTGCCGCCGGCGGCCTCCACGAACGCCGTCGTGTCCCGCTGCAACGCCTTGCCGAATGCGTAGTCGGCGGTGATGAAAAACCAGCTATCGCCACCCGCCTTCACCGTCGCGCCGCCGGTGGATTTCGCGAGCATATAGGTGTCGTAGCCCCAATGGATGCTGTTCGCATTGCATTGCGGGCCGGTGAGATCGCTCGTCGCGCCGCCCGTGTTGATATAGACCTTGTTCTTCTCCTTGGCGACGCCGAGCAGCGCCAGGCCGACGCCCGAATTCGGCACGTCGATCAGCATATCGACGCCGTCCCGATCGAACCACTGGCGGGCGATGCTCACCGCGTTGTCCGGCTTGTTCAGATGATCGGCGGCAATGATCTCGACATCGATGGTGCCGCCCGCCTTCTTGTAGTCCTCGACCGCCTGACGGGCGCATTGCACCGAAACCTGACCGCCAACATCCTGGTAGGTGCCGGACATGTCCGTGAGAACGCCGATTTTCAACGACGCGGTCTGCGCCCGCGCCGGTCTCCCCGGGAGGAGCGTCGTAGCGGCGGCGGTCGCGGCGGTGGCGATGACGCCGCGGCGGGAAATCGACATTCTAGTCAGTCCTCCAGACCATTCGTTGCATCCAACACGACGTTCGGCCTGTTCCGCGCGGGACAAGCTAAACGCCGAGATATTCGTGCAGCTTGTCCATGCTGGACGCGAGCTGCGCATTCGGGATCATGTCGATGATCCGGCCGTGCTCCATGACGTAATGCCGGTCGGCGACCGTGGACGCGAAGCGGAAATTCTGCTCAACCAGCAGCACGGTGAAGCCGCGATTCTTGATCTCGCGAATGGTGCGGCCGATCTGCTGCACGATCACCGGCGCGATGCCCTCCGTCGGCTCATCGAGCAACAGGAACTTGGCACCGGTCCGCATGATGCGCGCGATCGCCAGCATCTGCTGTTCGCCGCCCGAGAGCTTGGTGCCCTGCGCGGTGCCCGCCCGTTCCTTCAAATTCGGGAACAGCGTGTAGATTTCGTCGATGTCGATGCCGCCGGGCGCGATCACCGGCGGCAGCATCAGGTTCTCGTGCACGCTGAGGGACGCGAAGATGCCGCGCTCTTCCGGGCAGATCGCAATCCCCGTTTTGGCGACCGCGTTCGGCGGCATGCGGATCGTTTCCTGTCCCCGATAGCGAATGCTGCCTTCGCGGCGGGGAACAAGGCCCATGATCGATTTCATGGTGGTCGTCTTGCCGGCGCCGTTCCGCCCGAGCAGCGTGACGATCTCGCCTTCCTGCACCTGGAAATCGACGCCGTGCAGGATGTGGCTCTCGCCGTACCAGGCGTTCAGCCCTGTGATCTCAAGCATCGGCCGCCCCCTGATAAGCGGTCACGACGTCCGGGTTTTTCGATACCGTCGCATAGTCGCCCTCCGCGAGCACCCGGCCACGCGTGAGCACCGTGATCGTGTCGCACAAGCCTTCGACCACCGAAAGATTGTGCTCCACCATCAGGATGGTGCGGTTCTCGCGCACCCGCCGCACCAGCGCGACCGTGCGGTCCACATCCTCGTGCGCCATCCCGGCGGTCGGTTCGTCGAGCAGCAGCATTTCGGGGTCGAGCGCGAGTGTGGTCGCGATTTCAAGCGCGCGCTTGCGGCCATAGGGAAGCAGCCCCGCCGGTTCCTCGGCATAGCCCGAAAGGCCGACATCGAACAGCAATTCGCGCGCGCGGTCGTCGAAGCTCGTCAGCACGCGCTCCGACCGCCAGAAATCGAATGAGGCGCCGCGCGCCCGTTGCAGCGCGATGCGCACGTTTTCGAGCGCAGTCAGGTGCGGAAACACGGCAGAAATTTGGAAACTGCGTACCAGCCCGAGCCGCGCGACGCTGGCCGGCTTCATGCCGGTGATGTCGGCGCCCTTGAACTGGATGGTTCCGCGCGTGGGTTGCAGGAATTTCGTAAGCAGGTTGAAACAGGTGGTCTTGCCGGCGCCATTCGGCCCGATCAGGGCGTGAATGGAGCCTTGCCGCACGCGAAGATCGACGCCGTTCACGGCCACGAAGCCGCTGAACTCGCGCGTCAACCCGGCCGTCTCCAGGATGGCGTCGGACACCCGCCTCCTCCCCTTTTCTTGTCTGGTGCTTTGCACATCGGCCGTTCGGGCGCAAGTTTGTTGCGCCAAAGCGCTGGCTTCCGAATGCCGTACAATTCTTAACGATTGCCTGTGTGGGATTTAACCGTCGTGTTCGTATATGGACGGTGCCACCATGCCCCATCCTTCCCTTCCCTGGGCCAGCTTTTCGAACGGCCCGAACGGCCGCCCGGCTTGGCCGGTCCCCGGCGGCATACGGATGCGGTGGGACCGGTTTCCCTGACCGGTTCCATGGTGAACGGCTTGTCAGAACCGCGGCCTCGAGCGGCGAGGCGCTTGCTCCCGCTTCTCGTCACGCTCGTTTTGATCGCGGGCTGCGATCTCGGCCCGGATTACAAGGATCCGGCAACCGAGATCCCGGCCGAATGGCGGGCGACCGATGCAACGGCGCGGGCGGCCTGGCCGAGCCTGCAATGGTGGCGCGGCTTCGGCTCGCCGACCCTCGACGCGCTCATCGCCGAAGCCGAGACCCGCAATTTCGATATTGCCGCCGCCGTCGCGCGGGTGCGGGAGGCCGACGCCGCGGCCCGGATCGCGGGCGCGCCGCTGCTGCCGACGGTGTCGGGCCAGGGCAGCGCGAGCTGGGCGCAGGTCTCAACCTCCGGGCGGAGTTCGTTTGCGAGCAGCAGCGGCGTCGGCCGCAACCGCTACACCGACATCCGGCAATACGGTGCGCTCGGCAACGCCAGCTACGAGGCGGATTTCTGGGGCCTCAACCGCGCCGCGTTCAGGGCCGCCGAGGCGAGCGCGGTCGCCAGCCGGTTCGACCAGCAGGTGGTGGCGCTCAGCGTCGTGACCTCCGTCGCCAATGCCTGGTTCAATGCGCTCGCCTTCGAAGACCGGCTGGCCGTTGCGCAGAACAACCTCCGCGACTCGGAACAAACGCTGCGGGTGATCCAGACCCGCCTGCAGGTGGGCACCGCGTCGGCGCTGGACGTGGCGCAGCAACAGGCGCTCGTCGAGGGCGTGCGGGCGAGCATCCCCAATCTCCGCAACGAGGCCGAACAGGAGATTATCAGCCTCGGCATCCTGATCGGCCGGCCGCCGCAGGCGGTCGACGTGCCGCGCGGCACCCTCACCCGGCTGAAATTGCCGCCCGTCTACCCTGGCCTGCCGTCCGCGCTGCTCGGCAGGCGGCCGGATGTCGCGGAAGCCGAGGCGCAGCTCGTTTCCGCCAATGCAAACATCAAGGCCGCCCGCGCCGCGTTCTTTCCGACGATCGCGCTGACGGGACAAGGCGGCTTTCAGAGCCTCGCTTTGACCACCCTGTTCGGCCCCGGCGCTACCATCGGTTCGCTCGCCGCCTCCCTGACCCAGCCGATCTTCGATGGCGGCCGGTTGCGGGGCCAGCTCGAGCAAAGCCGCGCCCGCTATGACGAACTGGTCGCCGACTATCGCAAGGCGGTGATACAGTCCTTCACGGATGTCGAGAACGCCCTCGCCGCGTATCGTTTCACGACCGAGCAGCAGGCGCTTCAACAGCGGGCGGTGGACACGGCGCAGCGCGCGGCTGATATCGCGCGCGCTCAAGTGGCGGCGGGCACGGTCGACATCACCACCGTACTGCAAGCCCAGCTCACCTTGTATAACGACCAGGACCTGTTGGTGCAGGTCCGCCTTGCGCGATTCATCGCGCTTCTCAATCTCTTCAAGGCGCTCGGCGGGGGCTGGGAACGGCCGGGCGGCGCCGTGATCGACCAGTTTCCGGGTCTCTCGCCCGGCTTGCTGTCCGGCGGGTTGGCCCTGCCGGTCGGAGACAATCTGAAATGACGCAGGCAACGGTTCGTGAACGTCCTCCCGTCGGGGCAAGATCCCGGCTCCGGCGCGGCGTTTCGGTGCTGGTCGGGGTGCTGCTGCTCGCCGGCATCGTCTGGGCGATCTGGTTCTGGCCGGCGCGGTCGCCGGACAGCGCCGCGAACAGGCGCAATCGCGACCAGCCGATCCCGGTGCTCGTGGAGAAGAGCGCGCAGCGCGACGTGCCGATCTATCTCGACGGGCTCGGCACCGTGCAGGCGTTCAACACCGTTACCGTGAAGTCCAACGTGGATGGGCCGCTCGTCGATGTGCTGTTCCGCGAGGGCCAGGACGTGAAAGAGGGCGACGTGCTCGCCCGCATCGACCCACGGCCGTTTCAGGCGGCATACGATCAGGCGGTGGCCAAGAAGGCCCAGGACCAGGCCAATCTGGCCAATGCCCGCGTCGATCTCGTCCGCTATCAGAAGCTGGCGGCGACCGCCTACACCTCGGCACAGCAGGCGGACACGCAAAAAGCGACGGTCGCGCAGCTGGAAGCGCAGGTGCAGGGCGATCAGGCGCAGATCGACAGCGCGCACACCCAGCTCGACTACGCCACCATCAAGGCGCCGATCGATGGCCGCACCGGCATCCGCCTGGTCGATGCCGGCAACATCGTCCACTCCTCCGATACGACCGGGCTCGTGGTCATCACGACCTTGCAGCCGATTTCCGTCGTGTTCACCCTGCCGCAGCAGACGCTGTCGGCGGTCGCCGCCGCCATGAACCGCGCAAAGGTGGAGGTGCTCGCGCTGGCGCAGGGCGCCGACGGCGCAGCGAGCGGCATCTTGGATCGCGGCACGCTCGCGGTGCTCGACAACGAGGTGGACCAGACCACCGGCACGATCAAGCTGAAGGCGACCTTTCCGAACGCCGACCACAAGCTCTGGCCGGGCGGCTTCGTCCGGGTGAAACTGAAATCCGAAACGCTGGAGCACGCGATCGTCGTGCCGCCGGCCGCCGTGCAGCGCGGACCGCAGGGCCCCTATGTCTACGTCGTTTCGGATGGGGGAACGGCGAGCCGCCGGCAGATATCGGTCGGCCATGAGGACGCGCAGGCTTCGGTCGTGACCGATGGCCTCAAGCCGGACGAGACGGTCGTTGTCGACGGCACGTCCCGCCTCACCGAGGGCTCGAAGGTCACGGTCGCGGAGCCGTCGGCGGAACCCGCCCACCCTGGTCAGGAGCAACCGGCGGCGCCGGGTGCCGGCCGAAGCCGCAGGGGCCGGACGGCCAGTCCGTGAACGTCTCCGCCCTCTTTATCGGACGGCCGATCGCCACCTGGTTGCTGGCGATCGCGCTGCTGCTCGGGGGGGCCTTGGGCTATCGCGCGCTGCCCGTTTCCGCGTTGCCGCAGGTCGATTTCCCGACCATCCAGGTGACGACGCAGCTTCCCGGCGCCGGACCCGAAACGATCTCGACTCTGATCACCGCGTCGCTGGAACGCCAGTTCGGGCAGATCCCCGGCCTCGCCACCATGACCAGCCAAAGCAGCGAGGGCACCAGCCAGATCACGCTGCAATTCCAGCTCAGCCGCAACATCGACAGCGCCTCGCAGGATGTGCAGGCCGCGATCAACGCCGCCGCCGGCACGCTGCCGACCAACCTTCCCTACCCGCCCGTCTACAACAAGGTGAACCCGGCGGACGCGCCGATCCTGACGCTCGCGCTGACTTCGGACTCCATTCCGATCGATCGCGTCAGCGACGCGGCCGATACGCTGCTGCAACCAAAACTCAGCCAGATCGATGGCGTGGGCAAGGTCACGGTCCAGGGAGGGCTCAGGCCCGCGGTTCGCGTGCGGGTCGATCCCGCCCGCCTCGCCGCCTACGGGCTGTCGATCGAGGATGTGCGCAACGCCGTCGCTGCCGCCAACGTCAACGGCGCCAAAGGCGGTTTCGACGGCACAAGGCAATCGTTTCAACTCGGCGCCAACGATCAGCTCATGTCGGCCGACAATTATCGCGGCCTCGTGGTGGCGTGGCGCAACGGCTCGCCCGTGCATGTGTCCGACATCGGCAGTGTCGTGCCGGGCGTAGAGAACGACCGCGTCGCCGCCTGGTACGAGGGCAAGCCTGCGGCGGTGCTCGACATTCAGCGCCAGCCGGGCGCCAACATCGTGGAAACGGTGGAGCGGGTAAAAGCGGAACTGCCCGCCTTGCAGCGGGCGATGCCCGCCGGCATCAACCTGACGATTGTCGCGGACCGCACCGAGACGATCCGCGCCTCCGTGCGTGACGTGCAGTTCACCCTGATCCTCGCCGTCGTGCTGGTTGTGCTCGTCATCTATGTGTTCCTGCGTTCCTGGCGCGCGACCTTCATCCCGGGTGTCGCGCTTCCGTTGTCGCTGATCGGCACGTTCGGGGTGATGGCGCTGCTCGGCTACGGGCTCGACAATCTGTCCTTGATGGCGCTCACTGTTGCCACCGGCTTCGTGGTGGACGATGCGATCGTCATGATCGAAAACATCGTGCGCTTCATCGAAGCGGGCGTGCCGCCGCTGCAAGCGGCCTATTTGGGCGCGCGGCAGATCGGCTTCACGATCATATCGCTGACGATCTCGCTAATCGCGGTGTTTATTCCGCTACTGTTCATGACCGGCGTGATCGGAAAATTGTTCAGCGAATTTTCCGTCACGCTTTCGATCGCCGTGATCGTGTCCGCGGTGATCTCGCTTACGCTCACCCCGATGATGTGCGGCCGGCTGCTGCATGGCGGCATCGGCCATTCCGAAGGCCGCATCGCGCGCCTGTCGGAGCGCGCTTTCGACGCCATGCTGCGCCTCTACCGGCGCACCTTGGCCTGGGCGCTGGCGCGCCAGGGTCTCGTGATGCTGACGGCCGTCGCGACGCTCGGCGGCACCATCCTGCTCTACGTGGTGGTTCCGAAAGGGTTTCTGCCGCAGCAGGATACCGGCATCCTGGTCGCGACCACCGAAGGCGCCGAGAGCATCTCCATACCGCGCCTCGGCACGTTGCAGAACGATGCGGCGGCGATCATCGAACGCGATCCGGCGGTCGCGGGCGTTGTGTCCTTCGTCGGCGCGGGCACGATCAACGCCACACCGAACGCGGGGCGGCTGACGGTCGCGCTCAAGCCGCTGAAGCAGCGCGACGGGGCGCCGGTGGTCATCGAGCGGCTGCAACGCGCGGTCGCCGGCATACCCGGCCTTTCCATCTTCTTTCAGCCGGTGCAGGACATCCAGATCGGAACGCGCCTGAGCCGCACCCAATTTCAGTACACGCTGATCGACACCGATCCGGTGGAGCTTGCGCAATGGGCGCCGAAGCTCCTCGAGGAGCTTCGCCGATCGCCGGAGCTGCGCAACGTCGCCAGCGATCAACAAAATGGCGGTTTTCGGACCTATGTACGGGTTGACCGCGCGGCGGCCATGCGCATGGGCGTGTCGATGCAGGCGGTGCAGGACGTGCTCTACGACGCGTTCGGGCAACGGCAGATCTCGACGATCTTCGGCCAGTCCAATCAATACCGCGTGGTGCTGGAAGCAGACCCGTCATGGCAAGCCGACCCGAATTCGCTCCGGATGCTGCGGGTGCCGGGGACCAACGACGCCCAGGTGCCGCTGACCGCGATTGCGACCATCGAGCGCACAACCGCGCCGCTGGTGATCACGCATGAGGAGCAGTTTCCCTCCGTCACGCTCAGCTTCGACCTCGCGCCGGACGCCTCGCTCGGTGCCGCGGTGCGCGCGGTCGCACGCGCCGAGCAGAGCTTGGGGATGCCGCCGACCATCAGCGGCACGTATTCGGGCGACGCCGCCGAGTTTCAGCGCTCGCTTGCGAGCGAGCCGTGGCTGATCCTCGCCGCCGTGGTCGTCATCTACATCGTGCTCGGAGTGCTCTACGAAAGCTGGATCCACCCGGTCACCATCATTTCCACGCTGCCATCGGCCGGCATCGGCGCGTTGCTGGCGCTGATGCTCACCGGCACCGATTTCTCGCTGGTTGCGCTGGTCGGCGTCGTGCTGCTGATGGGCATTGTCAAAAAGAACGCGATCATGATGATCGACTTCGCGATCGATGCCGAGCGCGATCGCGGCCTGTCCTCACTCGCCGCGATCGAGGAGGCGTGCCTGCTGCGGTTCCGGCCGATCATGATGACGACCATGGCGGCGCTGCTTGGCGCTCTGCCGCTGGTGATCGAGCGCGGCTCCGGGTCGGAGCTGCGCTTTCCGCTCGGCGTCACGATCATCGGCGGCCTGCTGGTCAGCCAGTTGCTGACGCTCTACACCACGCCCGTCATCTATCTCTACATGGAACGACTGCGGGTGCGCGTCGCCGGACCGCGCGTCGCCGCCGCCGAATGACCGCGACCTTTCCGTTCCCGCCGTGAATTTCTCCGCACCCTTCATCGCCCGGCCGATCGCGACCATGCTGCTCGCGATCGGCCTGCTGCTGTCCGGCCTCGTCGCCTATCGGTTTCTGCCGGTCGCGCCGCTGCCGAGCGTCGACATCCCGACCATCCTCGTGCTCGCAAATCGCCCCGGCGCGTCGCCGGAAACCATGGCCAACTCGATCGCGGCGCCCTTGGAGCGCCGGCTCGGCGAAATACCGGGTGTTACCGAACTCACCTCGACGAACTCGACCGGGGCAAGCGCGATCGTCATCCAATTCGACATCGACCGCGATATCGACGGCGCGGCGCATGACGTACAGGCGGCGATCAATGCCGCGACCTCCGACCTGCCCGCCGATCTGCCGCAGCGCCCCTATTACCGCAAGGTGAACCCGGCCGACGCGCCGATCCTGGTGCTCGCGCTGACATCGGACACGCTCTCGACCGCCGCGATCTACGACGCGGTCGATACCATCCTGGGGCAAAGACTGTCGCAGGCAAAGGGCGTCAGCCAAGTGTCCGTGAACGGCGCCGAAAAACCGGCCGTACGCGTGCAGCTCGACCCGGTTCGCCTCGCCGCGACGGGGCTGGCCGCGCAGGACGTCTACACCGCGATTCGCAACGCCAATGTGTTGCAGCCGGTCGGCGGCTTTCAGGGCGCCGAGCGCGCGGAAACCATCGGCGTCAACGGGCAGATATCGCAGGCCGAGCAATACGCACCACTCGTCATCAAGACCGGCAACGGCGCAATCCTTCGGCTGACGGATGTCGCGACGGTGCAGAACGGGGTCGCCAATTCGCGGCTTGGCGCGTCCGACGGGCGTCAGCCGGCCATCCTCGTGAATGTTTCGAAGGAGCAGGGCGCCAACGTCATCGAAACCGTCGATTCGCTGAAGGCCCTGCTGCCGCAACTGATGTCCTGGATGCCGCCCGACATCAAGCTGTCGGTGATCGCCGACCGGACAACGACGATCCGCGCCAGCGTCGAGGACGTGCAGTACACCCTGCTCATCACGATCGCCCTCGTGCTGATGGTGGTCGCCCTGTTCATGCGCCGGTTGATGCCAACCATCGCGGCGGCGGTCACGGTGCCGCTGTCGATCTGCGGCACGCTCGGCGCGATGTACTTGTTCGGCTACTCGCTCGATAATTTCTCGCTGATGGCGTTGACGATCTCGGTCGGGTTCGTGGTCGACGACGCGATCGTGATGATTGAGAACATCTTCCGTCACACCCAGCAAGGGATGTCGCCGCTGGAGGCGGCGCTCGTTGGATCGCGGCAGATCGGCTTCACCGTTATTTCGATCAGCATTTCGCTCGTCGCGGTGTTCATTCCTTTGCTGTTCATGGGCGGCATTCTCGGGCGCCTGCTGCACGAATTCGCGGTCACGCTCACCGTCGCGATCGCGATCTCGGCCGCCGTGTCCCTGACCCTCACGCCGATGATTTGCGGCCGTTTCATGCCGGCGCATATCCATACGCCCCCGACCGGCATTTGGGGCAGGATCGATCGCGCCGTCGAGCGCGGCTTCGTCGTGGCGCTGCGTTTCTATGCCCGCACGCTCGCCTGGGCGCTGCGCCATCGCGCGCTGATGCTGCTGACCTTCGTCGCCGCCATCGTGCTGACGGTGCGGCTCTACGGAGCCGTTCCGAAAGGTTTCCTTCCGGAGCAGGATACCGGGCTGCTTTGGGGTCAGACGGTCGCCTCTCCCGACGTATCATTTCAGGCGATGGCCGAGCGGCAGCAACAGGTCGTCGACGTGCTTCTGAGCGATCCGGCGATTGCCCGGGTCGGGTCCGTGATCGGCGTGAGCAGTGGCTGGTCCTCGCTCAACCGCGGCCAGGTGTTTGTCAGCCTCAAGCCGCTCTCCGAACGCGGCATCGGCGCCAACGAAGTGGTGGAACGCCTGCGGCCGAAACTCGCGAAACTCGGCGGGGTCGAGACCACGCTCTATCTAGCGCAGGATCTGCGCGGCGGTGGCCGCACCGGCGGCGCCCAATACCAGTTCGTGCTGATCGCGCCCGAACTCGAAGACATGCGCAAATGGAGTCAGCTGCTCAAAGACAAGCTGCAAACGACGCCCGGCATCGTCGACGTTTCGAGCGACCAGGATCGGGCGGGCCCGCAAGTGAACGTCACGATCGACCGCGAGGCGGCAGCCCGGCTCGGCGTCAGCGTGAGCGCGATCGACAATGCGCTCGACAACGCCTACTCGCAAAGGCAGATCTCGACCATCTACACGCAACGGAACCAGTACAAAGTCGTGCTGGAGGTCGCGCCGGAACTGCAAGGCGATCCTTCCATGCTGGACCGCATCTATGTGGGCGCGACGGGGGGCGGCCAGGTGCCGCTATCCGCGGTCGCGCATTTCACGCGCGATACGGCGTCCCTTTCCGTCCACCATCAAGGCCAGTTCCCGGCGGCGACCCTCAGCTTCAATCTGGCGAACGGCATGTCGCTCGGGGATGCGACCGCCGCGATCGAGCGGGCCGCGCTCGATTTGCGGATGCCGGATACCGTGCACACGGAATTCGCCGGCAATGCCCGCTTCCTTACCCAGTCATTGAACTCGCAACCGCTGCTGATCGGGGCGGCGCTGCTGTCCATCTACATCGTGCTCGGCGTGCTCTACGAGAGCCTGATCCATCCGTTGACGATCATCTCCACCCTCCCCTCCGCCGGATTGGGGGCGCTGCTGGCGTTGTTCGTGACGCGCACGGATCTGTCGATCATGGGCATGATCGGCATCATCCTGCTGATGGGCATCGTCAAGAAGAACGCCATCATGCTGGTCGACTTTGCGCTGGAAGCGGAACGCGACCGCGGTCTGGCGGCGTTCGAGGCGATCCACGAGGCCTGCATCGAGCGGTTTCGCCCGATCATCATGACCACCCTTGCGGCGATGCTCGGTGCCCTGCCGCTCGCCCTGGCGTTCGGGACCGGCGCCGAATTGCGCCGCCCGCTCGGGATCGCGATCATCGGCGGCCTGTTGGTCTCGCAAATGCTGACGCTCTACACGACGCCGGTGATCTATCTAGCACTGGAGCGCCTCGCCGCCGGGCGGCGTCCGAAACTGCCGGCGGCGGTGCCGGCCGAGTAGCGTCAGGCCGGGTTGTGCAGCACGCCGCCCTTCGCCGCCGCTTCGTCGGCGCGCGAGAGGTTGAGGGCGGTGCCGATCAGCGCGACGTGGGAAAAGGCTTGCGGGAAATTGCCGCAGGCGGAGCCGGTCCGCGGATCGTATTCTTCGGCGAGCAGGCCGACGTCATTGCATAATCCGAGCAGTCGTTCAAACAGCGCGCGCGCTTCGTCCCTTCGGTTTTGCAGCACCATGTTGTCGGCGAGCCAGAAGCTGCAGGCCAGGAACAAGCCTTCGCCAGGTGGCGACCCGAGCGGCGCCTCGGCCTGATAGCGCGTCACCAGCCCGTCGACCAGCAACTCGCGCTCGATCGCCGCCAGCGTGCCGCGAATCCGCGAGTCGTCCGGCGGCAGAAATCCGACCAGCGGCAGCAGCAGCAAGCTCGCGTCGAGATGCTCGCCACCATAGGTCTGCACAAAACTGTTCTTTGTCTCGTCGAAGCCGCGCGTGCAGACGGAACGGTGGATCTCGTCCCGGACGCTACGCCAGCGGGCAACCGGCGCATCCCATCCGTTTGCCTCGGCGGAGCGGATGCCGCGATCGAACGCGACCCAAGCCATGACCTTGGAAAAGGTGAATTGCCGGCGCTGTCCGCGCATCTCCCAGATGCCGTTATCCGGCTCGGTCCAGATCGCTTCGAGATGCGCCAGCATGTGCACTTGCAACGACCAGGTCACCGGCGATTGATTGAGCCCGCTCTTCGCCGCCAGATGCAGCGCGTTCATCAACTCGCCGTACATGTCGAGCTGCACTTGCCCGCGTGCCGCGTTGCCGATGCGGACCGGCCGGGCGCCCCGATAGCCGGGCAGCCATTCGGCCTTCCATTCCATGATGAGGCGCTCGCCTTGCAGGCCGTACACCGGTTGCACCTGATCCGGGTTGCCGGCGACGCTTCGGCGAAGCCATGCCTCCCAGGCGGCCGCCTCGTCCCGATAGCCGCAGTGAAGCATGACGAACAGCGTGATGGTGGCGTCGCGCAACCAACAGAACCGGTAGTCCCAGTTGCACGCACCGCCGGGCCGTTCGGGTAGCGACGTGGTCGGCGCCGCAGCCATGCCGCCCGTGCTGCGATCGGTGAGCGCTTTCAGCACGACGAGCGAGCGCTTCACCGCGTCGGGCCATTCCCCGGTGTAGGTGCAGCGGCCCGACCAGTCCGCCCAAAAACTTTCGGTCGCTGCCAGCGCCGCGTCGGCGTCGAACGCCGCCGGAATTTCCTGGTGCGACAGCCCGTAGGTGAGGGTGAAGCGGACCCGTTCGCCCGGACCAACCGCGAAATCAGCGACCGTTGTGAAATCCTTGCCGCCGACCGGCACGTCCGCCCGTAGCACGACCATGTCGGGGCCGGCGGTGGCGCACATGGCCTGCTCCCCCGCCACGCGGCAAACCCACGGAACGGTTGCGCCGTAGTCGAACCGCAGCGCCAGTTGCATCTGCATCTTCACCCGACCGGATCGGCCCTCGACGATGCGGGCCACGGAGGAGTGAGCGGCGCCCACAGGCATGAAATCGGTCAGCACAACCTCGCCTTCGTCGGTCGTGAAGGTCGTCTCGAGGACGAGTGTGCCTTCGCGGTACCGCCTTCGCTGCGTGCGGATCGGCGCCGACGGTGCGATGAGCCAGCGTCCATGCTCCGGCGTTCCCAGCAGGGCCGCGAAACAGGCGGCGCTGCTGAACGAGGGCCAGCAAAGCCAGTCGATGGACCCGTCGCACCCGACAAGGGCCGCCGACGCACAGTCGCCGATAAAGGCGTAGTCGCCGATCGAGAGTGTCACGGGTGGAAAATTGGCCGTTCAAGCTCGCCCGAAAGGCGGACCATGTGTTCGCGCAACGGCTGGCGGTCGGCGGCGATCAGCGGGCCTGCCCGAAGATGCGCCTCCCCGCATTGTCGAAGCAGGAGCAGCTGCCGTCGCCGTTGTAGGACGTCGGCAGCGGACAGACATACGGCCCGGCAACGCAGGACGGAGCAGACGATTGCGGGCCCGGCGCGTAGCCCGCTTGCGGCGGCGTGTACACAACCGGCGGCGGCGGCGTGTAGACCACAGGCGGTGGCGCGTACACGACCGGGGGCGGGTAGACGACCGGCGGCCCGACAAAGAAGGCAGGTCCGCCGACATAGAAACCGCCGCGCCACCAGGCTTCGGCCGGCTTCGGCGTGACGGCGATAACCGCCGCCGCCAGAACGCCCGCTCCGAGCAAGCCGACGGAAAGGAAACGTTCGCGGGTAGTCTTCATGGAAGTCGCTCTCTCGAACCGATCGAACACTTCTTACCTTGAAACCACGGCGTTTTCCATCCACTCCGCGAGCAAGCGGTTGACATCGGCCGGGCGTTCGAGCGGCGGCAGATGGCCGCTTCCTGCAATCACCGCAAATTGCGCCCCGCGAATGCCCGCGGCGATCTCGGCCGCGTGCTCGGGCGGAATGAAGCGGTCCGCTTCACCCGTGCAGACGAGGGTCGGCACGGCGATTCGCGTCAGAACCGGCCTGCTGTCGGGTCGGCCGAGAATCGCGGTTTGCTGGCGAATGAAGGCGTCCCGCCCGACCCGTAGCGCCATTCCGGTCACGATGTCGCGGAGTTTCGGGTTGCCGAGATTATCCGGATGCAGCAGTTCGGGCAGCAGGCGCGGATTGACCCCGCGAAACCGGCCGACACGGGTCAGCGCGATCAACCCTCGCCGCCGCCGTGCCTGCTCCTTCGTGTCCGGCCGGGCGCTGGTGTCGAACAGGCAGAGTGCCGCCACCCGCTCCGGCACCGCGCGCATCAGCTCGAACGCCACGTATCCGCCCATCGACAGGGCGGCGACGGCGAAGCGCGGAGGCATGCCGGCGATCGCACGCGCCGCCATCGCGCCGACGCTGTCATCCTGCGTCAGATCCGCGATTCGCAGATCGTAGCGCCCGGACAACGCTTCCACCTGAGCCGCCCAAAGCTCCCGGTCACAGAGCAGACCGGGCAGCAGCAGCAGGGGAAAGGCGGACATGGCGGCGTTCTAGGCCATTGATTTGGGACGACCAACCTTGACTTTTGCGCCGCGGCTCTTGATATCGCCCCGATTGGCGGCCCGCTGAAACTTGCCGCATGAGCGCCGGTTCAGCCGACTGAACCTGGAGCCGAGATCGAGACACCCAGTTTGATCCAAACAACGACCCTTCCCGCGGACGGCGAAGAGCAGGTCCGCAACGCGGATGCTGAGCCGTCGGCGGTGCCGCCGCGTGACGAATCTTCCGCGACCGAAGCGACGATGCCGGAGTCGCATCCGGACGAACCGTCGCCGCTGCCGCCGGAGCCGCCGCGGGTCCTGTTCTCGGATCTCGGTCTTTCCCAGCCGGTGCTGCAAGCGATCGCCGAGATGGGATACCGGCATCCGACGCCGATCCAGGAGGGCGCGATCCCGGTCGTTTTGATGGGCCGGGACATTCTCGGCGCGGCACAGACCGGCACCGGCAAGACCGCCGGTTTCACGCTGCCGATGATCGATATCCTGTCCGGTTCGCGCGCCCGCGCCCGGATGCCGCGCAGCCTCATCCTCGAGCCCACGCGGGAACTCGCGCTGCAGGTGGCCGAGAACTTCGTCCAGTACGGCAAATACCTGAAGCTCACGCACGCGCTCATCATCGGCGGCGAGAGCATTTCGGATCAGAAAGACGTGCTGATGCGCGGCGTCGATGTGCTCATCGCGACGCCCGGACGTCTGCTCGACATGTTCGAGCGCGGCGGCATTTTGCTCACGGATACGCGCATTCTGGTGATCGACGAAGCGGACCGGATGCTCGACATGGGGTTCATTCCCGATGTGGAGCGCATCGTTTCGCTGCTGCCGAGCCAGCGGCAGACGCTGTTCTTCAGCGCGACGCTGTCGCCCGAAATCAAGCGGCTGGCCGATGCGTTCCTGCAGAACCCGAAGGAGATCACGGTCTCCCGCCCGGCCTCGGTGGCGGCGACGATCACCGAAGGCTTGGCGCTGGTCGCGGAGCACGACAAGCGGGAAGCGCTCCGGCACCTGATCCGGACGGAGAACGTGCAGAACGCCCTGATCTTTTGCAACCGCAAGCGGGATGTGGATATCCTGCACAAATCGCTGGTCAAGCACCGGTTCAGCGCCGGCGCGCTGCATGGCGATCTGTCGCAAACCGTACGCTTTGCAACGCTCGAGAAATTCAGGGCGGGAGAATTGAAGCTGCTGGTTTGCAGCGATGTGGCGGCGCGCGGACTCGACATCGGCGGCTTGTCGCACGTGTTCAACTTCGACGTTCCGCATCATCCCGAGGATTACGTCCATCGCATCGGCCGGACCGGGCGGGCGGGGCTGGAAGGGCACGCCTTCACGATCGCGCAGCCGGAGGACCGCTCCGCGATCGAGTCGATCGAAAGCCTCATCCGCCATCCGATCCCTCCGGTGCTGCTGGAGGGACTGGACCCGGTCGATTGGGCCGAGGACGACGGCAGGAAGCGCCGGCGCGGCGGGCGCACCGCCAAAGCCCCTGCCGCCCGCGAGAAGTCGCCGGCGCGGGCCCGCGCGGCCTCGAAACCGGCGCCGCGCTCGCCGGAGCCAAAGGCTGCCGCTCCGCCATCGGCCGCTTCAGCGCCGGCCGCCGGGCGCTTTGAACAGCCCGCCGCACAGGCAAGGCCGGCCCGTGACGAGCGGCGGCGGGGCGAATGGCGGCGCGACCAGGACATGGGACCATCGGTAAAGGGCTTCGGGGACGAAATTCCCGCCTTCATGATGGTCGAACGACGGCGCCCGGCAGCGTCCCCCGTGCCGCCCGGCCCAGACGGCGAGGCCTGACCCGTCGCCCCGCCCTGCGCCGGCTAGATCAGGACTGGGAGTTCGGCGAGAGCACGATGCAGTTGGTGCGGCTGCGCGTCAGTTTCTGACAGGCCTCGATCGCCGCGCTCCGGGACATGCCGGTCAGCCGGGCACGGTAGAGCGTGCCGTGTCCCTGCCTGACGCTCGACACGGCGGACTTACCGTGCGGCGCGGCGCGCTGCTTCGCGTCCCCGACCGCCTCCCGCGCCTGCCCTTGGTCCGCGAACGCCCCGACCTGCACGGCCCAGCTCCCGGCCACCGGACCGCCGCGCTGAGGCGGGAGCGTTTCCGCGACAGCCGCCGGAATGATCCGGAAGCCGCCATGCTTGCCCCGCCCGGACGGCTCCACGGCCATCGCCGTCTGCACGGGCGCGCGTGGCGGCTCGGGCAAACGGGACGCGACCTGGACCGCCCTGCCGCGGCCATGCTCGCGCCGCTCCGCCGCGCCACTCCGCCCCACCTGAACCGGACGGCCATACCGCAAGCCCGGCGGAATATCGATCGGCAGGTCGTTCATGGCGTAGTCCTCGGCGGGCGAACGACTCACCGGGCGGCTGTCCATGATGTAGGGGGCGATCGCCGCCACGTACCGGCGGGTCTCGTCGGGAAGCGGTCGGGTGTTGCTCAGATAGTCATCGAGCCGCTTCGGGCCCGCGTTATAGGCGGCGAGGAAGCCCGGCATGCCGTAGATGTCGTACATCTCCCGCATATAGGCGGTGCCGGCGAGGACGTTGTTGTGCGGGTCATAAGCATCGTCGCTGAGGCCGTAGCGGCTGCGCAGCTCGTCATACGTTTCCGGCATCACCTGCATCAAACCCATGGCCCCGACCCAGGAGGTGATGAGCTGCCCGTTCTGAAAGAGCTTGCCGCCCGATTCGACCCGCATCACCTCGCGAATCCATCGCTGCGGCACGTCGAAGCGCAAAGACGCTTCGTTGATATAGGGCCCCCACGGATCCTCGGGCGGACCCGGGCGGGCATAGTCGGTGCGCGCGCGCGCCGCGTACTGCGCTGCTTCGTGGCTCTGGTTCACCACCGGCGTGTGGCCGGAACAGGCGGCGAGAAGGGAAAGCACGGCGGCGGCGGTTGCCGCCCGTATTACGGCAGGAATGCTGACGCTTTTCGAATCGGATGGTTTGTCGCTGGCGCGCACCATGCGCTTCGAACCTCCAGTTTTCGGCCGAGTGCAGTCAGGCTACGGCGGTCAGCGACCGTCGCTCAGGTGGCTAATCAGGAATCTCTGCTAACCCCTTATCCGAAGCCAAACAGGGTGGCAAGACAAACGGCGCCGCAAGCGTTGCAGGACCGTCACGGTCAGCGGGCGGGCACCCCGCCGCAAAGCAAGGCGGCCTGCGGTGCGACTCGGAGCCCTGACCACCCTCCGCCGCGAACCGTCGTCCGCAATCACGACAACGTGAGGCGCGGCAGTTTCGTGACCTTGCTCGGCGCCGGCGGCGGTTGCAGCCGTCGAAGCGATCGGGTACGCCCCGCCCGCCATGAGCACAGCTCTGCAACAGACTCCGCCGGTCCTCCTTGATCTTACGTCCGGCAGATCGGGGAGCGCCCGGCGCCGGTTGGCGCTCGCCGATCTCGCGAACGGTCTGACGACGTGGCGCCTGAGCTGCGTCCTCGGCTGGCTCGATATCCGCGTGCGCTATCGCGGGTCGCTGCTCGGCCCGTTCTGGCTGACGCTCTCGACCGGCATCATGGTCGCCGCCCTCGGCTTCCTGTACTCGCAGCTCTTCCACATGGATCTGAACGAGTATCTGCCGTTTCTCGCGCTCTCCCTCGTTCTCTGGAACGCGATCGGCGGGTTGGTCGCCGACGCTTGCGGCAGTTTCACCCAATACGAGGGCATGATCCGCTCGGTGCGGATGCCGTTCACCCTCTACGCCGCCCGGACCGTGATCCGGAACGCGATCGTTCTCGCGCATAACATCCCGGTCATTCTGGTCGTCTGGGCCGTGTTCGACGTATGGCCCGGCTGGCACGGCCTGTTGGCGCTGCCAGGCATACTGCTCTGGACGATCGACGGCCTCGCGTGTTGCCTGCTGCTCGGGGCGATCTGCGCGCGCTTTCGCGACATCCCGCCGATTGTTGCGAGCGTCATGCAGATCGCCTTCTTCGTCAGCCCGATCATCTGGAAGCCCGAACTGGTCGGAGCGAATGCCCGCTATCTGCCGCTCAACCCGTTTTACGTGCTGACGGAGGTTGTGCGTGCGCCATTGCTCGGTGCATCGCCCGGGATGCTCGTCCTCGCCTGCGCAGGCCTCTACAGCGCGGCGCTCTGCCTCGTGACCTGGGTGCTGTTCGTGCGCGTTCGCAGCAGGATCGCATTCTGGATATGAACCGCACGGCCGCCATCGACATCGCCGGCGTCTCGGTGTTCTTTCCGCTGTATCACGGCAACAGCCGCAGCCTGAAGAAGATGGTGTTCGCCGCCGCCTCGGGACGGCTCGGGCAGGACCGGCAGCAGCGTGTCGTCGTGGAAGCGCTGCGGGACGTGTCCTTCACGCTCCGGAGCGGTGACCGGCTCGGCTTGATCGGCGGCAACGGCGCCGGCAAGACGACACTGCTGCGTACGCTCGCCGGCATCTACGAGCCGGTGATCGGCCATGTCCGCGTCCAAGGCAGCCTCAATGCGCTGCTCGATCCGAATCTCGGCATGAATCTCGAACTGACCGGGCGCGAAAACATCCGGCTGCGCGGACTCTATAACGGCCTCTCCTCGTCCGAATTGCCGCGGCTTGAAGACGACGTGCAAACCTTTGCGGGCCTCGGCGATTTCCTCGATTTGCCGGTGCGGATCTACAGTTCCGGCATGGTGATCCGCCTGGGCTTTGCGCTCGCCACGGCCATCAAGCCGCAGATCCTGCTCATGGACGAGTGGTTCCTGGCCGGGGACGCCGACTTCATGGAAAAGGCGCGCACGCGGCTTGAGGATATGGTGCGCGGCGCCGAGATCCTGGTCTTGTCCTCGCACCAGGAAAGCGTGATTGCGACGTGGTGCTCGCGCGTGCTGTGGCTGGAGGGAGGCCGCATTCGCGATGACGGCCCGGCGGACGAGGTGATGCAGCGCTATCTGGGCCGCCCGGTCCAGACCTGGCCGGAGCCCGTTTCAGCGCCGCAACCGACACCGGAGCCGGCCGACCCGGGCTGAAGGAAACCCGGCATACGGCAATCCGTTGGGGGCGCACATCTCCGGACGAGGTCGCAATGCCATTCATCGACGCGTGTGACGGCACGCCCATTTTCTACAAGGACTGGGGCAGCGGGCCACCGATCGTGCTGATCCATGGCTGGCCGCTCAATGCCGACATGTGGGAATATCAGGCGTCGTATCTCGCATCACAGGGCTTCCGCGTCGTGTCTTACGACCGGCGCGGTTTCGGCCGTTCCGGGCAGCCCTGGGGTGGCTACCATTATGATACGTTCGCCGATGATT
>JAFAXA010000239.1 GCA_019241425.1 Acetobacteraceae bacterium
GAGCCGATCGGAACGCGTGCCGATGATGTTCGCCGTATCCCCTGACACCCGATCGCATATTCTCGTTCCCGTCGTCGAACTGGCGATAATCTTGATTTCGCATCCAGGTCGCGGCGCCGTGAAGTCACATCGATTGCTATGTAGAGACCGTTACCTAGCGGCAACGGCATTCCGCTTTTCTGGAAGAGCCGTGCTTGGAGTTGGGGCGGCGCTTACCGGAGATTGGGTCATTTTGCAACTAATGGAATTTTAACGAAACGGCCTGCGCTCTGCACGGCAGGTTGCAGTTAACCATTTTTTGGCTTGAGAACCTTGAGAGTCCAGGCAACCGCCGCTGGGCAGGTGCTACTGCCTGGAAAGAAGAGGTCGATTTCGTTCGCCGTTTTGAAATGGGACCGCAGATCCTGCCAGATCGACAATTTCCAGAAGCCATCTCGCAAGCCGGTCAGCGCCATAGAAACGAATAGGTGGCCGTCAGGATTAAGATAGCGGCTATATCTGACCAGTTGAGCGGCTGGGTCAGCGAGGTAATAGAGCGTCTCGGCAAACACGATCGCGTCGTAGGATCCGGGCGGCTCGAATGTCTCAGCTGGGGCGGCCAGGAAGGTGGAGCGGCCGTCCGTGTTTTTCTTAGCGCGCGCCAGCGCCGCTTCCGAAATGTCGATCCCGAGATAGGCGCGGTGTCCGTTGCGCAGCAAGGAACTTTGCAGCGCGCCGGTGCCGCAGCCGATCTCGAGCACCAATCCGTCGGGCGCGTACTGGTCGACGCAGCCGGCGAGCAGGGTATTGCGGTGCCGCTCGAGCGGGCTGGTCAGAAAATCCCAACCGCCGGCGCTGAACTCGTCCTCCCATTGTTGCTTGTCGTACCGGTACGGGCCGGATTTGAGGCGGAACAGCGGGCGCAACAGGCGAGGGTGGCTTTGCGAGGCGAGCAGCGCCGCCAAAATCCAGTTTTTTCCGATCAACAGGGGTCTCCGGACATGCTCGGCAGCATATGCGCGCAACGGGCGAAGAGATGGCAAGCCGTTCACGTATAAGCGCGGTCCGCCGACCGGTAGCCGCCGAAACTTAAGATCGCGCGTCTCCCTGCGGTCACGGCGGCGACGCCTTCTGAATGGCCGCTCCGGAACCGTCATGGTCGGGACGCTCGGTGCGGTGCACAACCCGCTTGACGCGGAGGGAGGTCGGTGTGAGAGGCACTCGCCAGCGGGGGCCGGAGACCGGCGCCCGTTTTTGTTCACCCCGCGCCGCAGACTGCCGCCGCATTGACCCAATCGGAGCCGGAACCTTGTCTTCTCCCGCTATCCAAGCCGCCGCCGCGCCGGCGCCGGCTCTGTCCTCCCCCGGCCTGATCGTTCCCGTGATCCTTTCGGGCGGGTCGGGCACCCGCCTCTGGCCGGTGTCGCGCGAAAGCTTCCCTAAGCAGTACTGGCCGCTGATCTCGGACCAGTCGCTCTTGCAGGAAACCGCCTCCCGCGCTGTGGGCGACGGCTTCGCGCCGCCCGTGCTCGTGTGCAACAACGAGCATCGTTTCCTGATCGCCGAACAGATGCGGCTCGCCCGGATCGGCGGCGCCCGAATCCTTCTTGAGCCCGCCGGGCGCAACTCCGCCCCGGCGGTCGCGGCGGCGGCGCTGCTGGTATCCGAATCGGACCCCGACAGCGTGCTCTGGATGCTCGCGGCGGATCACGCCATCCGCAACATCGAGGCCCTGCACGGGACCCTCGCGCGGGCCGTGACGGCGGCGCGCGCCGGCCGGTTCGTGACCTTCGGCATGAAACCGACGGCGCCCGAGACCGGCTACGGCTATATCGAGGTCGGCGAGGAGCTGCCGGGGTTGCCCGGCGTGCACGCGCTAACGCGGTTCATCGAAAAGCCCGATGCCGCCTCGGCGGCGAGCCTCGCCTTCTCGGGCCGGCACCTATGGAATTCCGGCATGTTCGTGTTCACGGCGCGCACCCTGCTCGCCGAACTGGAACGCTTCGCGCCGGACGTGCTGTCGGCAGTTCGGGAGGCGGTCGCCCGCCGGACCCAAGATCTCGACTTCCTCCGGCTCGACCCCCCCGCGTTCGAGAACTGCCGCCCGATCAGTCTCGACTACGCCGTCGCCGAGAAAACCCGGGTGGCGGCGGTGGTGCCGACCGATCTCGGCTGGTCCGATGTCGGCAGCTGGGGCGCACTTTGGGAGGTCGGCGACAAGGACGGAGCCGGCAACGTCATCTCCGGCGATGTCATCACCGAAGGCGCGAGCGGCTGCTATGTCCGCTCGGATGCCACCCTGACCGCCGTGGTCGGGCTGCGGGACGCGGTCGTGGTCACCACCAAGGATGCGGTGCTCGCTATGCATCGCGACCACGCCCAGGACGTCAAGAAGGTGGTCGACCGGCTACGCCGCGCCGGCCGTCCCGAAGCATCCGCCCATAACCGCATCTACCA
>JAFAXA010000258.1 GCA_019241425.1 Acetobacteraceae bacterium
CGCGAACAGGGCATCACGATCGACGTCGCCTACCGCTACTTCGAAACGGAGCGGCGGCGGTTCATCCTGGCCGACACGCCGGGGCACGAGCAATACACGCGCAACATGATCACCGGCGCCTCGACCGCCGACATCGCGGTGCTGCTCGTCGATGCGCGAAAGGGGCTGCTGCCGCAAACCCGCCGCCACGCGACGATCGCGGCACTGCTCGGCATTCGCCAGGTGATCGTTGCCGTGAACAAGATGGATCTGGTCGGCTTCAAGCAAGACGTGTTCGACGCCATCACCGCCGATTTCAGCGAACTCGCGGCGAAGCTGGGCGGGCTGCGTGTGACCGCGATTCCGGTGTGCGCGATCGCCGGCGACAACGTCATTCACGCGAGCCAGCGGCTCCACTGGTATAACGGCCCGACGCTGCTGGCGGCGCTGGAGGCGGCGGAACCGCGGCCGGCCCCCGTGCTCCAGCCGTTCCGTCTTCCCGTGCAATTCGTGTCGCGCAGCAACGGACATTTCCGGGGATATGCCGGGACCGTGTCGAGCGGCACCATCCGTACGGGTGCCGAGCTGATCAACGTGCAGTCCCGGATCGGCGCGGTGGTGGAGCGGATCGTTTCAGCGGACGGTGATCTCGCCGAAGCCGGACCGGGTGACGCCGTTATGCTGGCGCTCGACCGGGAGATCGACGTTTCGCGCGGCGACGTGCTCGCGAGCGGGAAGCTGCCCGACGTCGCGGACCAGCTCGTGGCGCAGGTGGCGTGGTTCGGCGAAACGCCGCTCTATCGCGGGCGTACTTATTTGATGGCGCTCGGCGGCCGCACCGTGACGGCGACGGTCAGCCGCATCGACCACCGCACCGACATCGACACACTCGCCGACGTTCCGGCTTCCGAGCTGCACGGCAACGACATCGGCCGCGTCGGCTTGTCGTTGTCGCAGCCGCTCGTCTTCGAGCCTTATGCGCAGAACCGGGATCTCGGCGGCTTTATCCTGATCGATCGCTTGACCCGCAATACGCTCGGGGCCGGGCTGGTCGAGCGCGCGGAGAGAGCGGCGGCGGACGTCCATTGGCACAAGCTCGACGTCGACAAGAACGCGCGCGCAACGCTGAAGGGGCAACGCCCGGCGGTGCTGTGGTTCACCGGATTTTCGGGAGCCGGCAAGTCCACGGTCGCCAATCTGGTGGAAAAGCGACTGCTTGCACTCGGCAAGCACACCATACTGCTGGACGGCGACAACGTGCGGCATGGGCTGAACCGGGATCTCGGCTTCTCCGAAGCCGACCGGGTGGAAAACATTCGCCGGGTTGCCGAGGTTGCGAAGCTGTTCGTCGAGGCGGGCCTGATCGTGCTCGTTTCCTTTATCTCGCCCTATCGCGCGGAGCGGATGCTGGCGCGCGAGCGCGTGGAGGAAGGCGAGTTCATCGAGGTATTCGTCGATACCCCGATCGAGGAATGCCGCCGCCGCGATCCGAAGGGCTTATACGTGAAAGCGGATCGGGGCGAGATCCGCAATTTCACTGGCATCGACGCGCCCTACGAGGTGCCGGAAAACCCGGAAGTGCATCTGCGACCGCTCGGTATCGCGCCCGGGGATCTGGCCGAGCAGGTTGTCGCCGAACTGCGCCGCCGCGAGCTGCTGACCTGAGAAACGCCGTCAGAGCTGCTCGACAGCAGCGCGCGAGGCGGCGAGCGCCTGACGCGCGTATTCGGTCTCACCAAGCCGGGCCACCCGCGACTCCGATGGTATCTCGACGCTGATGGGCAAATCCCGGGGCAGCGCGGCGAACAACGCCGCGAGGCGAATGTCCCCTTCCCCGGGCAGCAGGCGCTCGGACCGCGCCGTGTGAAGCAGTTGCTCGTGGGTTGGCGACTGAATGCGGGGAGCGTCGCAGATCTGCGCGTAGCTCAGCCATTGCCGAGGCAGTGCGCGGATCTGTTCGATGGTGCTGCCGGACCGCGCGAAATGCAGCGCATCCACCAGGACGCGCGCATTCGGCTGGGCCGCCCCGCCAACGATGCGCGCCGCGTCGGACGCCGTCTTCACGGCGGTCCAGGGCATGAACTCGAGATCGCAGGTCAGGCCGTAGCCGGCGGCGGCGAGGCAGAGCTGTGCATAATGGTCGAGCAGCCGCTCTTCCTCGGGATCGTCGCCGGCGACCAGGATCGCCTTTGCGCCGAGCGCGTACCCGGCCTCCATCAGCGGCAGAAACGCATGGAGGCGGAAACCGGCAGTGATCCGGATGATCTCGACGTCGAACACGCGGACGCCCGTGCCTTCGATGCGCGCACGGGTTTCGCGCAGCATCTTCGGATCCCCGATCAACGTCTGAGCCGCACCGCCCGGCATCGCCGGCATCAGCCGAAGCCCGACGGCCCCGTAGCCTAGCTCTGACGCCGCCACGATCATGTCCGGCGGAGCGAAGCTCGGCGCGGTCAGGTAAGCCATCGAAAAAATGCGGTCCGCCATCCGCGTTCCTCCTCGCTATTCGCTGTTGCCGTTTGCGCCCTCCAGCTCCGGCCGCCTACAGCAGCCCCGCCGCTATGTTGACGGTCAGCGCCACGATGACCGTGTTGAACAGGAAGCTCAGCAATCCTTGGAGCGCTGCAAGCCGGCGCAGCTTGCGGGAGGTGATCTGCACATCGGAGACCTGAAACGTCATGCCGATCACCAGGGAGAAATACATGAAGTCCAGATAGTCCGGTTTCTTCTCCGCCGGGAAATCGAGGCCCCGCTCGTACTCCTCGCCCGTTCCGTTGCGGCTGTAATATTCATGCGCGTAGCGGAGCCCGAAGGTGACATGCGTCATCAGCCATGAGGCGAACAAGGTGAACGCGACCACGGCGACATGCACGCCACGCTGCGAAGCGGGCACGTTCTGCGTGCTGGTGAACTCGGCTATCAGCGCGATGAAGCTCATCACGATCGCGGCCACCGTCACGAAGAACACCGTCCATTCGCCTTCCTGCAGGCGCTCGGCGTCACGTGCCATACGATCCTCCCGTTCATCGAAGAACATCACGCCGGCCGCGATCAGATAAACGGTGACACCCGCATCCCAGGAAAGGACAGCCCGGGCCTTCGCCATATCGCCCGCGGGAACCAGCAGATAGGCGGCGAGGCCGAATAGGAAGCTGAAGAACAGGCGGGGTCGCAGCGTAACGACTCGCCACAGCCAGGCGAATACCGGCATGTCATGCACCCTCACGCGATGCCCCGCGGCGCGGCCGGCTTCAATACACCTCCGCGTAGCGCGCGCAGACCGCTTCCTCGTCCAGGCCGGAAACGGCCGCGATTTCCGAGCGCTTGAACATCAGATAGGCGTCGAGAAAAGGACCGCCGAACCAATCCTTCGCCTCGGCTGTCGCGGCCAGCGCATCGAGCGCGACGGGCAGGCTTTCCGGCAATCGGCGCACGCCGGCTTCCGTGCGCTCGTCCTCGCTCATGTCCCAGAAATTCCGGGGAGAGGGCGGCGGCAGCGTCACGCCGTGCGTAATGCCGTGGAGCCCCGCATTCACCAGCGCGCCCAGAGCCATGTATGGCGAGGCGGCCGCGTCGCAGACCCGATACTCGAGATTGAACTGTGCGGCCGCGTCATCCGTGCCGGTGGGCGCGAAAACCGGGGAGACCCGCAGGCTGGCACCGCGATCGCGCTCGCCGAGATTGCACCAGGTCGGCGCCCAGCGATCCGGCCGCAATCGCATATAGGAGGCGACGGATGGCGCGGTGACGGCCGCAAGTGCAGGCAAATGATGGAGCACGCCGGCCGCGAATTGTCCGGCGATCGCTGCAAGCCCGTATGGCGCGGCGGGATCAAGCGTCACCGGCTTTCCGGCGAGATCGCAGAGGCTGAAATGAATATGGGTGCCGTTGCCGATGCCGTTCGGGTGCAGCATGGGCGACAGGATCGCGCGATGGCCGAGGCGGAAGGCAACGGCCCGCGCCATCTCACGCATGATCACGGCGTCGTCGGCGGCGCGCAACGCGGCCGCCGGTTTCACCGTCATCTCGAATTGTCGCGGCCCGTATTCCGGCAGGAATGAATCGGGGGTGGCGCCGGCGAGCCGGATCGCCGCCATCAGCGCCTCGCCGAACCCGCTTTGCCGCCGCATCAGGTCGAGGGCGTAGGTCGAGCCGGGCCGGTCGTCGACACCGGTATAGACGAACTCCTGCTCGAAGGCGGCCCGTATCGTCAGTCCGGTCGCCGCCTGCAACGCACCCAGCGCCCGGCGCAGGAAATGACGCGGACAGCATTCCCAGTATGCGCCGTCGATCGTCTTGAGATCGCCGAGATAGAAGCGTTCGGACGGCCCGTCATCGAACGGCACCTGAACCTGCACGGAAGGGTCCGGCACCAGCATGAGGTCGCCGACCGTCCCGAACGGCGTCGCGTAGATCGGTCCGAACGCCGACATCATGAGGTTGCTGTGCGTGAATCCGACGCCGCGCCGCAGACGGTCATCGAGATCCGAGGCGGGGAACGCCTTGCCGCGCACGAGGCCCGCGAGATCGCAGGTCGCGACGAACACCAGATCCTCATGCTGCATGGAGCGGCCCTTTGCCGAAGCTCCGGGACTGAATACAACATTCCCGGCCGCCCGCGACCTTGACGGCGGGCGGGAACCAAAAATGGCGGGGGACGCGAAATGCTGAAACAGACATGCGCGCTGGCGCTGGTGCTATGCGTTCTTGCCAGCCTCGGTCCTGCGAAAGCGGCCGACCTGGTCGTTTCGGCCAATGACGGCAAGTTCGTCCGGGTCGGTGGCGCGGCGACCTTCCCGCGGCCGGCGCCCCCCGATAGTCTCGTTGTCATCGACGCCGAAAAATCGCCGCCCGCCATCGTCGCGACACTCGAAGGCATAGAACATACGGTGCAAGGGCCGCCGCAGGCGGTGGCGATCACGCCGGATGGCAAGCTCGCCGTCGTCGGCGCCCCGAGCCGCTGGGACGACGCGACCGGCAAGGAAGTGTTCGATCCCTTTCTGCAAGTGGTCGATCTCGAATCCTCGCCGCCGAAGCTGATCGGCAAGGTCGAGATTGGGGGTCATCCGAACGGGCTGGCGATCAACGGAGCGGGCACGCTGCTGCTGGCCGCCGGCACGGATGGCAGCGTGCGCGTGCTGTCCATCGAAGGCAAAACCGTCAAATTGCTGAACACGATCAAACTGAGCGAGCGCAGGCTGGGCAGCGCGGCGTTCACGCATGACGGCAAAGCCGCGTTGGTCGGATTTCGCGACGATGGCGGCCTCGCCGTATTGAACGTGGACGGCCAGACCGTGACCGACAGCAAGGAACGCGTCTCCACGGGCATCGCGCCCTACTCGATCGATGTCGCGAGCGACGGAAAATCGGCCGTGGTCAGCAATGTCGGGCTGATGGGGTTGGCGGGCTTTCCGTCCTCCAGCAGCGCGGGCGACGCCGACAGCGTGACATTGCTCGACGTATCACGCCGTCCGTTCCGCGCCGTTCAGTTCCTAACCGTGCCCGCGACGCCCGAAGGCGTCGCGAT
>JAFAXA010000292.1 GCA_019241425.1 Acetobacteraceae bacterium
CATGGCGGTCAAACGCGTCGTTGCCAACATCGCCGCACCCACGCTGGACGAGGCGCGGCGGTTCTACGGTGATCTGCTGGGCATGTCGGTCGTCATGGATCTCGGCTGGATCATCACCTTCGCGGGTCCGGGCACCGCGCCGCCACAAATCAGCGTCGCCACGGAGGGCGGTTCGGGAATGCCGGTCCCGGACATCTCAATCGAAGTGGATGATTTGGACGAGGTTCACCGGCGCGCCGTGTCGGCGGGAACGGCGATCGTCTACGGACCGGTCAATGAACCGTGGGGCGTGCGCCGCTTCTTTCTTCGCGATCCGTTCGGCGGGCTGGTGAACATCCTGGAGCATTGAGCGGCGGCGGCCAGTCACCGCCGGTAAGGCTGGGGCAGCAACACGCGGGCGGGCAGCTTCAGCAAGCCGTCCGGACCCTTCATGATCACCAGCGCTTCCGGGCTGAAATCGACGATCATCTCCCGGCAGGCCCCGCAGGGCGAGACCACCGCCATTTCGCGGTCGGTCTCGTCCGGTTTCGGATGACGCACGGCGACCGCCGTGTGGATGGTGCCGTCGCCTTCCAGCACCGCGCGCCCGAGCGCCACCGCCTCCGCGCACACCGACAGGCGGCCCACGGTCGCGCCGAGATGCACGCCGGTCCAGATGCGTCCGTCCCGTGAGCGAATGGCGGCCGCGACCATGTGCCAGAACGGCCGGTAGTGCCGGTCCAGCACCTCGATCGCGGCCGCGACCAATTGGTGATCGGCGTCGGTCAGCGGCAAGCCTTCCCGCGCAGCGCCCGGCTCGGGCGGCGCCCCGCCCGCCGCGGTCAGCACGTCAGTCAGCGGCCTCCGCCTCCTCGCCCTCGCCCATCGGCGCGATCATCGCATTGGCAACCACGCCGGATTGCTCGCGCACCCGCTTCTCGATGCCGTCCGCCATGTCGCGATGGTCGCGCAGGAACTGCTTCGCGTTCTCGCGGCCCTGGCCGATGCGGGTGCTGTCATAGCTGAACCAGGCGCCCGATTTTTCCACCACCCCCGCCTTGACGCCGAGGTCGATCAGCTCACCGACCTTGCTGACGCCTTCGCCATACATGATGTCGAACTCCACCTGCCGGAACGGCGGCGCGAGCTTGTTCTTCACGACCTTTACCCGCGTTTGATTGCCGACCACCTCGTCGCGGTCCTTGATCTGGCCGATGCGGCGGATCTCCATGCGGATGGAGGCGTAGAATTTGAGCGCGTTGCCGCCCGTTGTCGTTTCGGGATTGCCGAACATCACGCCGATCTTCATACGGATCTGATTGAGGAAGATCATCATGGTCTTGCTGCGCGACACGCTTCCGGTGAGCTTGCGCAGCGCTTGGCTCATCAGCCGCGCGTGCAGACCCATATGGGAGTCGCCCATCTCGCCTTCGAGTTCGGCACGAGGCACCAGCGCCGCGACGCTATCCACCACCAGCACGTCGATCGCGCCGGAGCGCACCAGCGTATCGGCGATCTCGAGCGCCTGCTCTCCGGCATCGGGCTGGCTGATCAGCAGATTGTCGACGTCGACCCCGAGCTTGCGTGCATAGGCCGGGTCGAGCGCGTGCTCGGCGTCGATAAAGGCGCAGGTGCCGCCCCGCTTCTGCGCCTCGGCGATGGCGTGGAGCGCGACGGTGGTCTTGCCCGAGCTTTCCGGGCCGTAGATCTCGATGATCCGTCCGCGCGGCAGGCCGCCGATGCCGAGCGCGAGATCAAGCCCGAGCGAGCCGGACGGGATCACCTCGATCTGCTCGTCACCGGAGCGCTGGCCCATGCGCATGATGGAGCCCTTGCCGAACGCGCGCTCGATCTGAGTCAGCGCGGCATCGAGCGCCCTGTTCTTTTCCATCGCAATCCCCGCTCCCTTGCTCTCCGGCATTCCTAGCCCAATCCGGTCGGCGACTCACAACTTTATCGTGTGGCGCTTCCCGAAAAAACTCGCGTTTCGGTTGACAAACGCCATCATGGCCCAGTCGGCCGATTCGGGCGATCCGTCACCGGCAGTATGGGCCAGGTCGGGGAATTGTTCCACGAATGTTCGCGGCCGCTGCTCAGGCCGTTCATCCGGCGCGGGCACGGGTACCGTCCGCGATTATTTCAGCATGGCGATCGTCCGCGTCAGCATGCCGCGCGTCACTTGCAGGATCGCGAGATTGGCGCTGTTGGACCGCTCCGCCTTGGCCCCGCCGCCGGGCTTCGCCACCGCGTCGTCGCTTGCGCGACTTTCGGCGACCGAGCCCAGGCGCGTTTCCGGCGCCACTGTACCTCGACCGGCAATCGTCAGCGCTTTGCGCAAATTCATGCCTCCCCTCCTACTGGTTGCGGCCGAGCGCGAGCCGAAACAGGCTCATAGGCTTGCTGTAAAGTCGGGCGATCGATGCAGACTCTCGTTCGGTAGCGCCGAATTCGGTCCCGACGGACGGCGCTGCCCGGGCGACGGCGAACGGGATCGAGCGGAATGATTGCGAGGCGGGCGTCTCGGCGCCGGCGACGGTCTGCCCACGGCTCTGCCGCCGCTGCGCCAGCCAGGCAAGCCGCTGCTCCGCGCGGTCGAAAACTGCCGCTTGCGTCATCACCACGCGCCATCTCCGCCGATGCGATCCCGACCCGGCAACATTGGCCGTTGCCGCTGAACGCGGCGTTAAGTCGCCCCGAGATTGTTCGACTCGCAACGACCGCACGGCGGTTACCCTCAAGCATTCGGTAACGGCCGGCTGCTCTAATGGGCGAATGAACGAGACGTCATCGACCGATTGCGAACAGGATCGCGCCGACAAGCTGCGCACGCTGGCCGAGGGCCTCGCCGGCACGGTGCGGTTGCTGCGGGTGATGGCGGAAGCCCGCCGGACCGTCGATCTCGACGGGCTCGAAAGCCGCGTCGGGTTGCTGTGTGCGCAAGCGCTCGATCTTTCGCCGGTGCAAGGAACCGGCATGGTGCCATCACTCGCGGCCGTCCTGGCCGAAATCGACGAGCTGGCGAAGACCCTCGCCTGCGATCAGGAGCCGCGGCCGGCGTCCCTCGTCTAACGATCCAGCCGTAAGCAGCAGGCTTTAGCCGGTCGCCGCACCCGCGGCGCTCACCTAAGCTGCGGGCAGGTTCTCGGCGATATAGGGCGGCAGCCGGAAGGCGGCGGTGTGAATGTCGGGCGTCCAATACCGGGTGGTGCCGAGAATGCCCGCCCTTTCGGCGCGCGCCCGGATCGTGGCGGTCGTTTCGGCCGCAAGCGCCGGGTCCTTCGCCGACCAGCCGAGGGTCATGAAGCCGCCCACATAGGTCGGCACGGCCGCGACATAGGCCGTTACATGCCGAAAGAACCTTCGCCGGCGCGCGCTGGTTTCCTGCAACTCATCCGCCTGCATGAACGGCACGCCGCACTGGTTCACGACCAATCCGCGTTCGGTCAGGATGCGCGCGCAATTCTCGTAGAACGCGTCGGTGAACAGCACCTCGCCGACGCCGATCGGATCGGTGCTGTCGACGATGACGGCGTCGAACGAACCGTCCGCCGCCCGCTTCACGTAGTCGATGCCATCGCCGACGATCACCTCCGCGCGCGGGTCGTCCCAGGCGCCGGCGGCGATGCCCGGCATATGCTCGCGCGCGAGCCGGATCACCTCGCCGTCGATCTCCACCATGACGGCCCGCCGCACCGTCCGGTGCTGCAACACCCGCCGCAGCACGCCGCCGTCACCCGCCCCGATGATCAGCACGTCCTTCGCCGCCCCGTGCGCGAGCAGCGGCACA
>JAFAXA010000293.1 GCA_019241425.1 Acetobacteraceae bacterium
GACATGCCGAAGGTGGAAGCGCTGAAGCGCGTCTACCCCGACCTGTATCGTCCGGACCCGGTTCTGGTCGCGGAGGCCGCGCCGTCACACTGACGGCGATCGGGGCGTGACTCGACGGGTTCCGTGGTTCACCCTCGGCGCCCGTTCGTTTCGTTGATGCGGCACGCCGCATCGGGAGCCGCCCGATGGATCATGGTTCCGCCCACGCCGCACCGTTTCTGACCGTCCGCGACCTGCGCGTGCGCGCCGTCAATGTGCCGGTCGATCCGCCGCTGCAAACGTCACGCGGCCCGTTCCGCCTGGCACCCCTCGTGCTGCTGGATCTCCGAACGGAGGAAGGCGTGACCGGCCGCGCCTACGTGTTCACCTACAGTCCGGCCGCACTCGGCCCGACCGCCGCTCTGGCGGCGAATCTCGGGCCGATGATCGCAGGGGAGCGCCTCGCCCCGGCCGCGCTGTCCCGGACGCTGGCGGCCCGGTTCCAATTGCTGGGAACGGAGGGGCTGCTGGGCATCGCGCTGGCGCTGCTCGACATGGCGTTCTGGGACGCCGCCGCACGCGCGGCAAAGCTGCCGTTGGCGCGGTTGCTGGGCGCGGCGGGTGACGAGCGGGTCCCCGCCTATGCGAGCTTGCGCGGCTGGAGCGCGGGGGACCTCGCCGAAGAGTCGGGACGGGCGGTCGCCGCCGGGTTCCGGGCCGTCAAGCTGAAATTCGGCCATCCGACGCTGGAAGCGGAGCGCGAGGTGTTCCGCGCCGTCCGCTCGGCGGTCGGGGACGGCACGGACATCCTGGTGGACCCGAACCAGTTCTTCAGCGTCCCCGAGGCGATCCGCCGGGCGCACCATTACGCCGATTGGGGCGTGGGATGGCTCGAGGAGCCGGTGCGCGCCGGCGACCTGCGCGGTCACGCAGAGGTGGCGCGGGCCGTGCCGCGCCTGCCAGTGCAGCGGGGCGAGAACGACTGGGGGCCGGAGGGCATCGCCGCCTCGCTCGCCGCCCACGCCTCCAGCCTGCTGATGCCTGACGCGATGAAGGTTGGCGG
This sequence comes from Acetobacteraceae bacterium, assembly GCA_019241425.1. GTDB lineage: Bacteria > Pseudomonadota > Alphaproteobacteria > Acetobacterales > Acetobacteraceae > JAFAXA01. The sequence continues at coordinate 1,043 of JAFAXA010000293.1, forward strand.
CGTCAGCGGGTGGATGGAGGCGGCCGCGCTCTGCAAGGCTGCCGGCGTTCCGATGAGTTCGCATCTGTTCATCGAAATCAGCGCCCATCTTCTCGCCGCCACCGCGGGGCGGGACCGGCTCGAATGGCTGGACCTGGCACGGCCGATACTGGCGGCGGGCAGCCCGGGTTTCGCGGAGGGCAGCGCGACCCCCGGCGACGGCCCGGGCTTCGGCCTGGAATGGGACGAGGAGGCCGTCGCCCGCTATGCGGCGTGAGGCCGCGAGCGGGGCAGGCTAGTGCCGTCTTTTCCTCCGTCGCGGGTGAACCGGGTCACATCCAGTCTCCTGAAGCCGCCGTATGATCCATGTCGCGAGGAGGAGCGGACATGCTGCTTTATTCGGAAGGCCGCCACGACGACGGCGATAGCGACGCCGGAATAGCGCTCGGGGGCTTTGGCCAGGGCGTGTTGATCGGCGAGGAAGACTTCGCTCCGGCTGCGGCGGTCTCAAAGGCCGATGCGCAGCGCCATTGCGGTTCAGAGCCACAGCCCGGGGGCGATACCGCTCCTGCCGGACCCGACCGCCCGTCCCTCAAGCAGCGGGCCCTGGCCTTCTCCCGAGCCGGCTTGCTGGCGGCCTCGGCGGTCGTGCTGACCTTCTGGATGGCGCACACGCCATCCGCGTTGCCGGGCCTGCAGGTCGGCGCGACGGAGGCTCCGTCCGATCTGATAACGCTCGCGCTGGACTCCGTCCCGGTCGTTGCGGACTGGTAAGAGGCGCCGGCCAGGACGGGCGCCGTCGTCGCGCCCATCACGTCGGCCCGGGTTTGTGCTACGCTCCCGCCATGAACGCGCCGCTCCGCACGGGCTGGACCGCCGAGCAGTTCTTCGCCTGGGAGGGTCACGCGTCCGGGCGCTATGAATTCGACGGTTTCGCTCCGGTGGCGATGACGGGCGGCAGCATCAATCACAGCCGCATCACCGGCAATGTGCTCGCGGCGCTGCGAACGCGCCTCGGCGGGGGGCCGTGCGAGGCGCTCGGACCGGATGCGGGTCTCGCGACTGCGGCAGGCGCGATCCGTTATCCGGATGCCCTGGTCACGTGTTCCCCCCAACCTTCCGGCGCAGCACGCACGGTCACGAACGTCGTTATGGGGTTCGAGGTGCTGAGCGCGGCGTCGGGGCGTACGGATCGCATCGTGAAGGTGCGCGAATACGCGGCGGTGCCATCGATCCGCCGTTACGTCATCCTGGAATCCCGCAGCGCCGGGTTGCTCGTGTTCGACCGGGCGGACGCCGCCGAGACCTGGCGGGCGACGACGCTGACCGCCGAGGACGTTCTGCGCATGCCGGAGATCGGCGTGGCCATTCCGGTCGCGGAATTCTACAGCCGCGTCCAGTTCGGCGACGATCCCGCAACAGCCGGCGGGTAGGCGCGCTCAGCGCCGCGACAGCGCGAGCTTGGCGCCGAAGGCGAGAAACACGCAGCCGGCCGCGCGGTCGGCCCGGCGGACGACCGCCGGACGGCGGAGCCATTGGGCCAGAGGCCGGGTGGAAAGGATCAGGGCCATCAGCCACAACAGGCCCATCGCCGCGTGCAGGCAGGCGAGCAGGAAGGCCCATGGCGCGACGGCCGAAGCGTGCGGAACGAATTGCGGAAGAAAGGACAGATAGAACGCGCCGACCTTTGGGTTGAGCAGATTCTGCAGGACGCCCTGCGCGAACGGCAGCGCTCGCGCCGACGCGCTCCCCGCCCCGGCCGGGAAGCGGTTGCGCGGCCGAAGCAGCATGGAAGCGCCCGTCCAGACCAGATAGGCGGCGCCGGCCCATTTCACCACGGCAAACGCCCACGCCGACCCGGCGAGCAGCGCCCCCAATCCGATGGCGACCGCGCCGCCCCAGAGCAGGCAGCCCACGACCACCCCGCACGCCGCTTCCGCCGCTGCCCGCGCGCCGTCCGCAGCCGCCGTACGCAGCACGAGGGCGGTGTCGAGGCCGGGCGTGACCGTCAGCACGGCCGCCGCAAGCAGGAAGGAAAGCAAGGACTGGGTTGCGGTCATCGCGGCGGCTATCATAGCCGTGCGGAACGCGAGAACCATCGCCGGAACAAGGACGGACATGCCGGGCCACGACCACCACCACGACCACCCCGGCCATCAGCACGGGCCGGGCGGTCATCACCATCACGATCACGCGCCGCCGGCCGGGTTCGATGGCGCGTTCGCGATCGGCTCGGCGCTGAATGCGTGCTTCGTGCTGGCCGAGGTGGTGTTCGGATTCGCCGCGCATTCCGTCGCGCTGCTCGCCGATGCCGCGCATAACCTCGGCGACGTGCTCGGCCTGCTGCTCGCGTGGTGGGCGGCGTGGCTCGGCCGCCGGCATCCGACGCAGAGCCGCACCTATGGTTATGGGCGCAGCTCGATCCTCGCCTCGCTGACCAACGCCGTGGTGTTGCTGGTCGGCGTCGGCGGCATCACGGTGGAAGCGGTGCGGCGGCTGATCGAGGGCGTCCCCGCCGGTGACGTCGGCGGCCGGACGGTGATGCTGGTGGCGGCGGCGGGCATCGTCGTGAACGGCGGCACGGCGCTGCTATTCGCCAAGGGACGCGGGGGCGACCTCAACGTTCGCGGCGCATTTCTGCACATGGCGGCGGACGCCGCGGTTTCGGTGGGCGTCGTTTTGTCGGGCTTTGTCATTCTGACGACCGGATGGGCGTGGCTGGACCCGCTGGTCAGCCTTGGCATCGCGGCACTCATTCTGGTGTCGACCTGGAGCCTGCTGCGCGACAGCCTCAACCTGGCGATGGACAAGGTGCCGGAGAATGTCGACGCGGCGCGCGTGCAGGCGTTCCTCGCCGAACTGCCCGGCGTGACCGGGGTGCATGATCTGCACATCTGGGCGCTCAGCACGACGCACACGGCTTTGACCGTGCATCTGGTGCGGCCGAATGCGGGTACCGACGACGCGTTCGTCCATGGCGCCTGCCGGGACTTGCGGGAACGATTCGGCATCGGGCACGCAACGATGCAGATCGAGGACGGCGACCCGGCCCATTTCTGCACGTTGGCCCCGGCCGACGTCGTGTGAGCCGTCCGGCCGCCGCGCTCAGTTCGGGCGCGTGCCGGCCTCCTGCGGCTGTGCGGCGGCGCCGCGCCGCGCCTGCCAGAGCGCGACGAAGTCGACCGGCTGCAACATCACCGGCGGGAAGCCGCCCTCACGGGTGACGTCGGCCAGGATGTTGCGGGCGAACGGGAACAACAGCCGCGGGCATTCCACCAGCAAAACCGGCTCGACCGCGTTTTCCGGCACGTTGTTCAGCGTGAACACGCCGGCGAAGGACAGCTCGGCGACAAACACCGTCGCGCGCGGCGCGGCGGTGGCGCCGGCGGCAGCGGCGTCCTGCCCATTGCCGGCCGGGTTGGGACCTTCCTGCGCTTCGGCGCGCACCAGCAAAGTCACTTCGAAGACGTTCTGATTTTCGCCGAGCCGGCGGGCCTGCACGTCCAGATTGATGCTGACCAGCGGTTGACTGCGCAGCTGGGTATAAATCTGCGGCGCGTTCGGCACCTCGAAGGAGAGGTCCTTCACGTATTGGATATTGACCACGAGCGGCACCGGCGGCCCCTGCTCGGTGCCGGTCGGCGGGGTAGTGGCCTCGGACATGCGACGCGCTCCATTCCATGCAACCCGGCCGATGGAGGCCGGGGCCGCGCCGGTAGCACACCGGGCGCTTCCCCGCCACCTTTCAGGGACGCCAAACGATGTCCGGCGGCGGCGGGGCGGTCGGGTCGGCGCGCAGCCACTCGCCATTCATGAGGCTTCGTCCCGTAAACGCCAGGATAAAACCCCAGTGGCTGACGACGAGCGTTGCGGACCAGTCCGGCAGCGCCGCCATTTCGGCCCGGAACAATGCCGCGCGGGCGATCACGCCTTCCGCCGCCTCGGTCGCCGCCGGCCACCACACCTCGTCGATCGTCGCGAAATCGCGGTCGGGCCAGGCCCGTTCAAGCGCGAGGCGGGGCGTGCCGACATCGCAGGTAAAGGCGTAGCGCTCGCGGACCAGCGGGTTGACGAACACGGGGATGCGGAGGCGAGACGCCACGGTTTCCGCCGTTTGCAAGGTGCGTGTGTAGGGTGACGTGATGATCCGGGCCAGGTTCTCGCCCCGCAAACCCTCGGCGGCCTGCCGGGCCTGGGCAAGGCCTTCGTCGGTCAGCGACGGATCGACGATCCCCGGATCGCGCCGTGTCCTCGTGAAATGGACGTTGAAGTGGCTTTGGCCGTGACGGAGCAGGATCATGCGGGGCCGATACAAGCCCAACGGATGTGCCGCAACCGAACGTCGAGCGGTGGCGGCGGCGCGGCACGAGGATCGCCGCGTCTTACGCGGTGCGGCACGGCTAAGCCAGGCGATAAACCCGCCGCGCCGTGCCGAAGAAAAAAGCCTCCTGATCCGCGCGTTTCATAGACGACACGATGACTTTGAATCCGTCCAGGATCTCCCCGAAGCTCGCACACAAGCTATCGACCGGAAAATTGCTGCCGAACATCGCCCGCTCCGCGCCGAACAGGTCGAGCGCCGCGCGGACGATCCAGCCATTGCTTTCCGCCGTCCAGCGCTGCCCGGGCACACCCATGCCGGACAGTTTGACGACGACGTTCGGGCATCGGGCAAACCTCGCCATGGCGGCGCGCCAAGCGTCCAGGCTCTCCGCATCCCGCTGTGACGGCAGCCCGGCGTGGTTCAGGATGATGGTGGTGCCCGGAAAGTCGCGCGCGAGATCCACGGCTTCGTCCAAATTCCACCACGGCGTTTGCAGATCGAAGGCGAGGTCGTGCGTCGCCAGCAATGCAAATCCGTCGCGCCAGCTCCGGTCGGACATCAGCGTCCGCGCGGTGCCGACCTCCTCCGGGCGGCTCGGCCCCCCCGGCTTATGGCGAACGCTGCGCACCAGCGGAAACGCGGCTTGGCTCGCCAGCACCTCCGCGACGTCCGGCCTGTTCAGCCACGCTTGCGCGACGATTGCGTTTGGCCAGCCGAACCGCTCGGCGAGGCTGGTCGCGTACCGAGTTTCCCCGATCGGGTCGGATGGATCCCACTCCGTTTCGACATAGACGGTCTGCACGATGTCGTGTCCCGCCGCGTCTTGCTTGTATTCGTCCGGCAGATATCGGCGTTTGATCGCGCTGTAGTCCCCGTAACGGAACGGAATGCGAGCCTCGGGCGCGAGCCATGGATGCGGGTTGATCGCCGGCTCCCAGAAATGATGGTGGGCGTCCACGATCGGACCATCCCACCACCCGTCCTCGCGATCGACATTGCTCGCCACGCTCAGGCACTCCGCGCGAGGCGAAGAGCCGGGAATGCGATGAGCGACGTTCCGACGATATAGAGGGCCGCGCAACCGGCGAAGAACAGCAGCACCGCATAGTAATTGCCGAACAGTTGCAGGATCCCGCCCGTGATGATCGGCACCGCAATCCCGCTCGAACTGCCGGCGAAATTCATCACGCCGCCGAGCAGCCCGACCTTTTCGCGCGGCGCGAGCACGGTCGGCAGGCTCCAGTACAGGCTGCCCCAATACAGGAAGAACAACGTGGCGGAGAGGATCGCGACGGCGCCGACCGGGTCCGAAACATACGGCAAGGCGATGAACGCGGAGAGCGTGGCGAGGCCGGAGAGGCCCAGCATTCCCTTGTACACCGTGCTGCGCGCCCAGCCGCGCGCGAGCAGCGCGTCGGCGGTGAACCCGGCGAACAGCGACCCGGCCATGCCACAGAGAAAGATGACAAAGGTTGCGTATCCCATTTGCTTCAAATCGAAGCCGCGCGCTTGCGCCAGATAGCTCGGGCCCCAGGTCAGCAGGCCGAAATTGATCATCGCCCAGGCCATGCGGCCGACCAGCAATCCGGCCATCGAGCGCGGCGCGATGCGCGGCGGCGCTTCCACCAGAACCGCGCCCGGCTCCGCCGTCGTTGCGCCGGTGATGTGCGAAAGTTCCGCGGCATTGACGCCGGGATGGGTCGCCGGATCATCCCGCAAATAGCGCCACGCGACTGCGCCGAGCGCGATCGTCGCAAGCCCCGCGACCAGGAAGGCGAGCCGCCAAGACTGCAACACGAGGATCAGGAAGGAGATGATGACGCCGCCGAACGCCGCACCCAACGGAGCGCCGCTATCCATGAACACCGCACCGCGGCCTCGCTCCTGCGGGGAGAGCCAAAGAGAGCTGAGTTTTGCACCCGCCGGGAAAACCGGCGCTTCCGCGGCACCGAGACCCACGCGGGTCAGCAGCAGGCTGAGGCCGCCGGTGGCCATCGCCGCCAGTGCCTGGAATGCGCCCCACAACACCGTCGATCCCGCAATGATCCGGCGGGGGCCGAACCGATCGATCAACCATCCACCGGGGACTTGCAACAGCGCATAGCTCCAGAAGAAAGAACTCAGCAGCACGCCCTGCATGGCCGGAGACAGCGCGAACTCCCGGCCGATCGTCGGCATGGCGATCGACAGAGTGGTGCGGTCGATCAGGTTGATGACGACGACCACGAAGACGATAGCGAAGATCCGCCACCGCACCGTGCTGGACGATTCGGCCGCGCTAAGATCGCGGACGGCCGTGTTTGCCGATTGAGACATTGCTGGTTTCCTCCGGGTAGGACCGTTCTCGTTGCGTGCGCGGCTCAGCGGTTCACCAGCCGCGCCGGGATCAGGAAGATCAGGCCGGCCCCGAGCACGAGCGTCGCCGCGAGGAACAGGATCGCCGGTTCGGTTCCGCCGGTGGCGGTGGCGGTCCACCCGACAATGGCCGGGCCGAAGAAGCCCGACAGGTTCGCAAACGAGTTGAGCACGGCAAGGCCGCCCGCGGCGGCGACGCCGCTCAATAGCGCCGTAGGCAGATTCCAGAACAGCGGCGGAATGGCGAGGATGCCGGCGGTCGCGATGCACAGCGCCAGAAGCCCCATCGCCGGTTGATGCTCGAACACGACGGACAGCACCAGCCCGGCCGCGCCGGCAAGATAGAGGCATGCGAGATGCCAACGCCGCTCGCGCCGCAAATCGCTGCTGCGGCTCACCAGAACCATCGACACGATGGCGCAAAGGCTCGGGAGCGCCGCCATCAACCCGACGGTGAAAGGGTCGTTCACCCCCATGTTCACGATCAGCGTCGGCAGCCAGAAGTTCAGCCCGTACAGACACAAATTGCAGATGAAAAAGATGACCGTCATCAGGATGATCAATGGATTGGTCAGCGCCTGACCGAGTGTCAGCACCGGTTTGGTGGCCCGATCCCGCTCGAGATCGGCCGTGATCGCGGCTTTTTCGGCGGGCGATAGCCAGGCCGCCTCGCTCACCCGATCCTGCAACGCGAGCAACAGGACCACGCCGATGACGATGCTGGGCAGCGCCTCCAGCGCGAACAGCCATTGCCATCCGCTATAACCCCAGGCTCCCGAGCACGCCTTCAGGATCCATCCGGAAAGCGGCGCGCCGATGAAACCGGCAACGCCGAGGCCGATGAAGAACAGCCCAACAACGCGGCCGCGCCGCTGCGCCGGAAACCAGGAGCTGAGGTAATAGATCACGCCGGGCATGAAGCCCGCCTCCGCCGCGCCGAGCGCGAAGCGCATGGCGTAGAACTGCCACGCCGTGTGCACGAGCAGCGTCAGCGCGGAGATCACGCCCCAGGTGAGCATGATGCGCGCCAACCAGACCCGGGCACCAACCCGGTGCAGCATGAGGTTGCTCGGCAGCTCGAACAGGAAGTATCCGAAGAAGAACACGCCCGCACCGACGCCATAGACGGCGTCGCTGAAATTGAGGTCGGACGCCATTTGCAGCTTGGCAAAGCCGACATTCACCCGATCCAGATAGGCCGCGAGAAACGCCGCGATCAGGATCGGCACGATCCGCATCGTCGCCTTTCGATAGGCCCGGTCTGCGACGTCCGGCAGTTCTTCTTGCAACGAAACGGCGGCGCCGCTCATGTCGTTTCTCTCCCTTGTGGCAGGCGATAGGCCCGCCTTGCATTGTCGGCAAATACGGCCCGGATCGTTGCGTCGTCGGGTTCGCCGATCCCGTCCAGGATCGCATCCACGATCGGGCCGATGTTGGCGCCGAGGCTGCTGACCGGCAGGTTGCTGCCGTACATCACGCGCCCGAGGCCGAAGATCGCGACCGCTTCCTGCACCAGCTTTGCCGTGCCGCGCGGGTCGAACCCGCCGCCCGCCAAGCCGAACTCCGACAGCTTCAGGAACGTGCGCGGATGGGACGCGAGGACGGCGAGGCCGGCGCGCCATGCCGCAAGCCCCTCCGCCGACCGATCCAGCGGCAAGCCGCAGTGATTGACGATCACGGTCAATCCGGGCAGCGGCGCGATGGCCTCCGCCGCTTCGGCCAGATGCCAGAACGGCACCCTCAGATCCCAGGACAGGCCGGCGGCCTCCAGCGCCTGCAATCCGGCGTGGACCGCCGCATGCTGGAGCGAGCCGGGCTGGCCGCGCACGGAGCTGCCGGGCTCGCTTGCCGTGACGGGTTTGCTGCGAATGCCGCGCATCAGCTTGCTCGCGCTATGGCCGCGAATGATCGACGCCATGTCTGGCTGCAGGAATGAAACGTGCCCGACGCACGCGCTGGGCAAGCCGGTTTCCTGATGCACCTGCTCGAGCCAGCGCGTTTCGCCAAGCTGGTCGGCGCGGTCACGCTCGGCCTCGATATGGACGCTGCCCGCGATCCGCATCGGCGCTTGATCGCGGCGCAGATCCTCGACGCCGTAGTTCCGGCAGATCGCGCGGTACGGGCCGAGGAAGAAGTGCGGCTCGTACCGATCTTGCAGCCAGGGGTACCGGCCGGCCGACAAATCCCACAGATGGTGGTGGGCATCGACGATCCCATCCGGCAGCGCCGCCGCGACCCGTTGCAGCCCCGCGCCCCCTGTCATGATTCGGCAGGGTTGCGGCGTTCCAATTCGACCAGCAGCCCGGAATGATCGAGATCACCCGCGTGGGCAAGCAGGCCGCGGAACAGCTCGGCGGTGATCGCCGTGTAGGGCGTGTCCCGGACCGCCAATCGGCCGGCCGCGTCGAGCGCGTTGTCGAGATCCTTGAGGTGGGTAACGGAGCGGCCTTTGGTCACAAAATCCCGCTCGACCATGCGCTGGCCGTGCAGGTCCAGAACGCGACTCTCGGCGAAGCCGCCCCGCAGCGCCTCGCGCACCTTGGCCGGGTCCGCCCCGCCGCGCTCGGCAAGCAGCAGCGCTTCCGCGACCGCTCCGATGGTGACGCCGACGATGATCTGGTTGGCCAGCTTGGCGAGCTGCCCGGCACCGGCCGGGCCGACATGCACCGGCCGGCCCATGGCGCGAAGCACCGGCTCGGCGCGCGCGTAATCGGCCGCATCGCCGCCGGCCATGATCGCCAAGGTTCCCGCGGTCGCGCCCACTGTGCCACCCGAAACCGGCGCGTCGACATGGCCGACACCGAGGGCGGCCAGCCGCTTAGCGTGGTCCTGCGCTTCGAACGGTTTGATCGAACTCATATCCACGACCAGCGTGCCGGGCCGCATCGCGGCCGCCGTATTCCGGCCGAACAACACGTCCGTAACGACCGGTCCGTTCTCGAGCATCAGCACGACGATGTCGGCGTCCCGGACCGCCTCGGCCGGCGTTTCCGCGACCGCGGCGCCATCCCCGGTGAGGGCTTCTGCCTTGGCGCGCGAGCGATTCCACGCGACCACAGGAAACCCGGCCTTGAGCACGTTGCGGGCTTGCGGACCTCCCATCAGCCCGACGCCGAGAAAGGCGATGCGCGATTGCTGGGTCATGTTTGTCTCTCCTCCTTCCCGTCAGGCCAGGGCGGCGGTGACGGCCGCCGGTTCAACGACCGGGCGCTGCGGCTTGATCCACATCGTCGCCGCTGCACCGGCCAGCAACAGGCACGCCGAGCCGGCGAACGGCAGCGTCCAGTTGCCGGTGCTGTCGATGATGATCCCGAACACGATCGGCGAAATGATGCCCGCGATCGCCGAACCGGCGTTCATGAGGCCGCTCGCCGTCCCGGCATAGCGCGGCGCTACGTCCATCGGCACGGACCAGATCGGGCCGATCGTCAACTCCAGCATGAAGAAGGCGGCGCTCAGGCTGATGAGCATCAGCGTGAAGTTCGTGCTGAAAAGGACCGGCAACAGGAACACGAACGCACCGAGCAGGCTGGCCATGATGACGTTGCGGCGCGCCGCCTCGGTGTTGCCGGTGCGTCGCAGGATGCGATCGCTGATGATGCCGCCGGCCGTGTCGCCCACCACGCCCGCGAAGAACACGCCGGAGGAGAACAAGGCGGTGCTCTTCAGGTCGAGCCCATAGCCGTGCAGAAAGAACACCGGCAACCAGGTGAAGAACAGCCAGGCGGTCCAGCCGTAGCAGAAGTAAACAATCATCGTGGGCGCCATGCGTTTGATGACGGCGCCCCACGGCACCGCGTCCCCCTTTGCGGAAATTTGGCGGAATGCCGGCAATTCGGCGATGTCCTCCGGGCGGATCCCCTTGTGGGCGCGTGGATCGTCGCGGAAGTAAACCCACCAGACAACGACCCAGACCGCAGTCAGCACGCCCAGAATGACGAAGGATGCGCGCCAGGATAGGGTCAGCATCAGGAAGGTGACGAAGGGCGGTGTGATCGCGTTGCCCAGCCGCGAGCAGGAATGGGTGACGCCCTGGGCGAATCCGCGCTTCTCGACGGGCGTCCAGTTCGTCAGCGCGCGCGCGGCCGCCGGTAGCGTGGCGCCTTCGCCGATGCCAAGCACGAAGCGGATCGCGAGCAGCGCGGAAAAGCTCTCGATCAGGCCCATGCCGAGCGTTGTCACAACCCAAATGCCGCCGCAGACGAGGAGAGTGATGCGTGAGCCGATCCGGTCGGCGATCCAGCCGCCGAACACCTGTGAAACGACATAGGAATAGCCGAAGGCCGAGAATGCGACACCCAGTTGGGTGTTCGTCATTCCCAGTTCCTTCATGATCGGCCCGGCGGCGGTGGAAAGGTTCACCCGATCCACGTAAAGCAGGAACGACATCGTGCTCAGCAGGATGAGCACGTTAAGCGGCGCGCCGCGGCGATAGCCGAACATCGACGTTCTCCCAATTTTCTTCGATCGTAGCGGCGGGATTTCGCGTCCCGCTGCGGCGACGTCCGGCGAACTAGGCGGCCATGCGGTCCCGGGTCTTGCGCGCCATCTTGGCTGCGAGCAGAACAGCCGCCTTGCTGGCACCGAGATTGGCGACGCCCTTTCCCGCGATGTCGTAGGCCGAGCCATGAGCCGGCGTGCAGATCGGGAACGGAAAGCCGCCGAGCAAGGTCACGCCACGGTCGAAGCCGATCAGCTTCATCGCGATCTGTCCTTGATCGTGATACATCGTCAGCACCGCATCGAACGCACCTTTGACGGCGCGCACGAAGACTGTGTCGGGCGGAAAGGGTCCGTCGGCATTGATGCCCTCGCGCTGCGCCGCTTCCACTGCGGGACGGATGATCGCGTCGTCCTCGTGGCCGAAATTGCCGCCGTCGCCGGCGTGCGGATTGAGGCCGGCCACCGCGATCCGCGGTTTTGCCACGCCGGCCTCGCGCAAGGATGCGTCGGTCAGCTTAATGTCGCTAAGCACACGCGGCGTCGTGATGAGAGCCGCGACTCTTGAGAGCGGCACGTGCGACGTCACGCGCGCATTCCACAATCCCTCGAGCACGTTGAACTCGCTCGCCGGGCTGTCCACGCCCAGAATTTCGGCGGTGTAGCCGATCTCGTCGTCATAGGGCGGATGCGACATGCGCATCGCCGCCTTGTTAAACGGCGTGAAGCACACAGCGCCCGCCTTGCCGGCGGCCGCGAGCTTCAAGCAGGTCGAGAAATTCGCCAGAGCGAACCGTCCGCCCTCGGCCGCAGCGACGCCGCGCTCGATCGTCGCCGGATCGAGATGGCCGAGATCGATCAGGACCGGCTTTTCGCCCGGGGTCACGTCCGTATCTGGGCCGCGTGTCTCGACATCGAGGGCCACATTGCCGTCGGCGGCGCCTTGGGCCAGCACGCGGCGATCACCCACAACGAGCAGCGATGCGGCCTCGCGCACCTCCGGGTCGGCGATCAGCTTGGCCGCCAATTCCGGCCCGATCCCGGCTGGATCGCCGATCGCGAGCGCGATCACAGGCTTCACTCCGTATTGGTTCCCGGCCGTCATGGCGTCGCCTCCCTCTTCTCTGGTCCCGGCCGTCTTAACAGACTTCAAGTTAAATGCAAGGTTCCTGTATACAGAACGCAGCATACAGGGTGCGTGTGCGTTGCCATAGACTCGGCGAGTCCGCTACAGAGACGCGAGCGGAACCTCTGGAAGGGTTAGACGTGGACCAGCTAACAGTCGCTCCGGTCGCCCGCCACACGCTTCACGAAGACCTTGTCGGGCGCATCCGGGACCTCATCATCGAGGGGCAGCTCGCGCCCGGCACGCGGATCCATGAGGGCCAGCTCGGTGAGGCGCTCGGGGTTTCCCGAACACCGCTCAGGGAGGCGCTGAAATTCCTGGCGAGCGAGGGCCTGATCGATTTGGTACCGGGGCGCGGCGGCGTCGTCCGTCAGCTCAGCGCGCAGGACGTCCGCAACATGCTGGACGTTCTGGTCGCACTCGAATGCCTGGCCGGGCGTCTCGCCTGCCGCACTGCGACCGATGAGCAAATCAAGCATGTCCGCTCGCTGCACGACCGCATGATGAAGCTATACGCCAGCCGCAACCGGCTCGAATACTATAAGCTCAATCAGGCGATCCATTCCGCCATCGCCACTCTCTCCGGCAACGATTTCCTGGCCTCCACCCATGAAGCGATCCAGTCGCGGCTGAAGCGCATCCGTTTCATCGGAAACGACGAGCCGGATAACTGGGGCGAGGCCGTCGGAGAACATGTCGAAATGATCGAGGCTTTGGAGCGGCGTGACGAGGAAGCGCTCACCGAGATCCTGACGCGGCACCTCCAGGAAACGTGGAAGCGCGTGCGCCCAATCATCTGACCGGCAACGCCAGGCCTATTCTCCGGCCCGCATCGATCGAGAGTAGGGTTCAGGGCTGGAGGTGCGGATTGGACCACCGGGCCCGCAACAGCCCGCTTTCGGCGGCAACTTCCCATCGTGGCGGCGGCCGCACCACCCGCGTCGTCGTGTTTCCAGCGAGCGCGGTCCTGTACTGCGGCGCCAGCGCGAGCGCATGACCGCCTTGTTCCAGGTCCACTTCCTCCCCGGACACCGCCGTGATTTTCCAGCCTGCGACGATCTGGCCGGGCTCTACGAGCACCGGCTTCGCGCCCCCCGGCGGTTCGAAAATGGCGACACGCTGGCTGGGCGTCGTGATGATCCCAGCCAGCCGCGGTAGTTCGGCCTGTACGGCGCTCGTTTGTTTGACGTCGGGCCTGCGGTCACGCGCGAAGAGCGGCCGGGCAAGGCTCACCGTTGCCCAGCGCTCGACGGCACTTGCTTCCGGCGCGGTCGATCGGACCGTGTCGCCTGGAACGCGCCTCGCCTCGCCGGTGCCGCGGCGAACGCCCTGCTCGTCGTCCGTGCCGAAATGCGACAACTCGGCGGCCACGATCGCCGCGAGCAGACCGCATGTCAGTCCGAGCAGGCGCATCAATCGCCGGTCTCCGCCAGCGCCGAACCGAGCGGCTCGTCGAAGCGCAGCAGTCGTCCCGCATTGGCCATTCCGGCCAGGGTACTGAAATTGTGCACAACGGCCGCGACGATCGCTCCTTCAGGACCCAGCATGCCCGTGCCGGCGAGAGCGACGAGCAGGCACGTCCAACCAAGCCCCATCGCGACGTTCACATGGATGGTGCGGCGGCATCGCCGGCTCAACCGCAGACACGTGCCAAGGCGACGCAGATCGCTGGTCATCAACACGATGTCAGCCGAGGCGAGCGCAACGTCGGTGCCCTGGGCTCCCATCGCCACACCGACGGCCCCCGCCTTCAGGGCAAGGCTGTCATTGATGCCGTCGCCCACGACCAGAGGTCGGTAGCCGTCCTCGAGTTCCCGAAGCACGCGGTCCATCTTCTGCTGGGGCAAGGCTTCGGCGTAGATCTCCGAAATGCCGAGCGCCTCCCCGATCCGGCGCGCGACGCGCTGGCGATCGCCGGTCAACAACATTTGGCGCCGCAAGCCGAGTGCCTTCAGTTCGGCGAGCGCGGCGCCCGCCTCGGGGCGAGGCTGGTCAGCCAACATGAGCCAGCCGAGGAAGGTCGTGCCACGGCTCACGCCGACAATCGGTCCATCGTGCTCCGGCAGCGGGGTCGTGGGCACGCCGAGTTGCCCGAAAAGCTCCATCCGGCCCAGACACACGGTCTCGCCATTCGCAGTCGCGGTCAGCCCGAGGCCGCTGACTTCCTGCACATCCCCGAGCGGCAGCCGTTCCGGCGGCGACACAAGACCGGCCAATCCGCGGCTCACCGGGTGCGAACTGCGGGCACCGAGTGAGGCGGCAAGCCGCACGATCTCGGAGACCGGAACGGTTGCCGCGACCCGCAGGAGAGAAAGCTCCCCGAGCGTGACGGTGCCCGTCTTGTCGAACACCACGGACGTGACCTCGGCCGCGTGCTCGAGAAAGGCCGACCCTTTGATCAGGATGCCGTGACGGGCGGCAACGGCAATCGCGGCGATGGCCGTTGCCGGGGCTGCCAGCACCAGTGCGCAGGGACAGGCGGCGACCAGAACCGCCAACATCGCCTGCGAGGATTGCGTCGTGAGCCACGCAGCAACCGCGATGAGCACGATCAGCGTGATATAGGGCCCGGCAAAACGTTCGAGGATCCGCGTCACCCGGGGCTTCGCCTGCTCCGCTTTCTCCATCAACTGAATGATCTTGCCGAGCGTGGTCTCCTGCCCGACGCGGTTCACCCGCATGATCAACGGCCCGCGCAGGTTGATCGATCCGGCCAGCACCGGATCATTGTCCGAAACATCCGCCGGCACCGATTCACCGGTCAGCGACGCAGTATCCAGGCTGGACCGGCCGCTGATAATGGTGGCGTCCACCGGTGCGCGATCGCCGGCGCGAAGCTCGATCCGATCGCCGACGCGGATATCAGCCGTCGGCACCTCGGCGACGGTGCCGTCCGCACCGATCCGGCGTGTCGTCGTCGAGACCAGCCGGCTCATGGCGCGTATCGCCTCCTGGGACCCGAGGAGGCTCCGTTCTTCCAGCACGTGACCCACTGTCATAACGATCGGAAGGATGGCCGCGGTCATCAGGTCGCCCGTCGCCCAGGCCGCGATCAATGCGATCGCGACCAGCAGGTCCGTCATGCCGTGCAAGCTCGGCTGAACGACGCTGTTCCAGCCTGCCGACAGGACCGGAACGGCGACAAGCGCGGCGGCGCCGGCGGCGACCAGGTCCGCGATATACCGCTCGTCGGGAAGCAGGATCCGCCACAGCACGGCGATGCAGAGCAAGCCGACCGCCGCCATCGCCAGGAATAGGCGCAGACCGAGCAGCCATTTGGCCCCCGGCCCGAGCAGAGACAGATCGTCGGGATCGAGGCCGCGGGTCTCCGGAGCGCTTGCGGATACGCTCATTCGTCCGGTCCCGGGACGATGACGGATTGTCCGTTACGCATATCCACGGTGGTCACGTGACCGACCTTGCGCAGGATGGCGCCGATGTGGTCGCGGTAATACTGACCGAGCAGACTCTCGCGGTTGGCCGCGTTCAGTTCCGCATGCAACAGACCGATATCGGCGGTCTCCGCCGACGCGGCGCGGATTTGTTCTTCCGCCGCTGCTTGCGCTTCGCTGCGACTGCGGTCATGCGCGCGCTCGGCTTCCTGCAGGGTGCGCGCGGCATCCGTGCGCGCCGCTGCCACGGTTTGGTCGGCGATCTGGGAGGCCGTCAACACCCCGTCGAAGGCCGCCTTGGCCATCGGCGGCAGCAACGCCACCATGTCGATACGCGTAACCTCGACCCCCAGGCCGGCGCCGTTATTCTGCAAAGCCACCAAGCGTTGGTTGACGCTCCTCACCAGTTCCCCACGCAGCGCCTGCCGCCGGGTGGCAAGCTCGCCGCTCACCGCCGCGTCCGTGTCTTCCGGGCGCGCGACGAGAAAATCGTCGAGGTCGTGGCCGGAAACCGTCGCCACCGCGCTCGCGCGGTAGATCCGCTGCAAGGCAGGCTCTACATGCTCGCGCGCGAGAACGTAGTCGCCGGGCTCCGCAACACGATAATAGAGCGTCGCTTCGTAGCGGACGACACTGCCATCCGCGGTGAGAAAATATTGGCCGTTCCAGGCGTCCTTCTGATGCCGGAGCGTGACCACGTCATCCGGCTGACGCACCTCGAAATCGGTCTCGGCTGACGGACCGAGGGAGGCGGGCATCGCGATCTTGAGCGCAATCTGGTGATCGTAGGCGGGCAGCAACGTGATCTGCTCGATCGGGTCCGGCCATGCGAGAACCAAACCCGCATCCTGAACGCGTTCGATCTGGCCGAAGCGCTGCACCACCGCGCGGCTATCCGGCGGTACTTGCCGCACATTGCCGACCGCCCAACCGGCCGCCAGCAGCAGCACAGCGACAAGACACATGCGAAATCCGAGGCCCACCATGTCGGCGGCGTTGAACCTGGCGCCCGCCTGAAGAACGGGTCTCACCGGAGTTGGCGTCCTATCGGATCGGACGCCGGTCCCGGCGCCCCCTCGGCCCGCCCGACCTGCAATTCGGAAATCGGCGGCGAATGCGATGGCTCGGATTCCGGCGCGGATGGGCCGGGCGCTGCCGGCAGTTCCTCGACAAGCGCCCGGAACGGTTGCGCATCGGTGCGCAGGATGAGGCGCGTCTTCGGACCGATCGTCGCGCCGAGCGTGTCGAGCGACCGCACCAAGGTGTAGAGTTGAGGGTCAACAGCATACGCCTCGGCATGGATCGTCGCGGCCTTTTCCCGCCCTTTCGCCTTGATTTCGGCAACTTCCTGCTGCGCCTGCGCGCCAATCAGGCGGGCGTCACGCAAAGCGTCAGACCGGATGGCGGCGGCGGCGCGCAATCCTTCCGCCGTTCGTTGGGCGGCCACCGTTTCACGCTCCGCTCGCATGCGGGCGACCGTGGCCGCGAGCGTTTCCGCCGGCAGGCTGAGGCGCTCCACCCCCGTTTGAACGATTCGGATGCCGTACGTGTCCAGGACCTGCTGATAAAGGCTGGCCTGTAGCTGTTGTTCGAACGCCGCCAGCCGCGCCTCGTGCCGATCCGCGTTGATGAGATTGGTGAGGCTGAAATTGCTGGCCGTCAGTTGCAGCGCTGAGCCGAGAAAGCTGCGAAGCTGACGGGCGATGTCGTCCGGATCGATGTGGCCCGTCCGCAAAAACTGCTTGATGTGTGCAGGATCACGGTCGACTTGCCAGGCGACATAGGCCTGCACGAGGATGCGCAATCCCTCTCGCGTGCCGACATCCTGCAACCCGCTCGACGTCGTACGCAGCCGCAGATCGACGGGGATCGTGCCCTCGATCGGCGCCGGCGCTTTCCATGCCAGGCCGGGCTCGGTCAGCACGCGAACCGGTTTTCCGAACTGGGTCACAACAACGGCACGATTGGGCGCCACCATCAACAACGCGGAGGTCGCGCCGGCGGCGCACAGGAACGCCACGGCGGCCAAGATGCGCAACGCGGGGTTCAGCTTTCCGCTTCGACCTGCGGTCTGCGCGCTCATGGCTCCCTCTCCCCCGACGCGGCGCGAGGTTGCAACCCGTCTCGGGCCCCGCCCGGGGGTCGCAGATCGACCACGGGCAGTCCCGTGCCGCTCAATCGATGGTCCAGGATTTCGAGCGGGACATTCGCCAATGCCGCCTTGATATCGGTGAAATAGCGCTCGAGCAGAAACGGCTGGCTTGCTGCGCGGTACGGACGATCATCGGCAATGATCTCGGTCAGACCAGTTTGAGCGGCGCTGATGCTCTCCTGGCTCAGCGCCGATGCTTCATCGATGGCGCTATGGGCATCCCGCTCGGCAACGCTTCGTGTGGTCTCGGCGCGTCCCCGTTCCGTGGCAATCGAACTCGTCGCGGCGATTTCCGCCGCTTGGACATGACGATACGCTAAGGCGGCACCACTGGGCGGGTGAATGGCCTCGATCGTCACCGCAACAATGTCGAGGCCGGAGTCGAGCCGATCCAGGGCTTGCTGCAGACCCGCTCGCAGACTGGCCGCGATGATGCCGTGATTCTCGCCGAGTACTGTCGGCAGTGTGCTCGTGGCAAGATAGTCGGCGAGCAAGCGGCCGGATAGTGAGTGCACCAACACCTCCGGGTCCGCCGTTCGATAGAGCGCGGCTCGCGCAGCGTCATCGGTCAGCCCGACACGATAAAGCACCCGGACGGTCACGCTCACGGCCTGAAAGCTTGGTTGCGACCGATCGCCGGCAGCGATCAGATACGGAGCCTCGCCGGGTGTTTGTGAATCCCACAGCCGGTTGGCGCTCGGCGGCGGATCGCCCTCGGCTGCCGAGGCGTCGGCGACAGGGGAGTCGGCGCCGGCATCGCTGTCCGCGTTGCTGATGAGAACCGCGTGCAGTGTGCCGTATTCGACGTGGCGGACCGCGCCGAATGGCCGCGGGAGCACCAGATGCAGACCAGGCTGCAGGATCGCGACAACCCGACCAAATCGCTCGTAGGAGCCCCGTTCATTCAGATCGATCCGCGTGACCCCGGTCAAACCCCAGCAACACAGGAGCATCAACAACAAGACCGGTGCCGCCGCCGCTCGCATGAAGCGCAACGCCCAGCTCCGGGTGAAGTCCACGCCGAACTCCGATCGCACCACGACGGCCGCGCGTGCGGGCGAGAGCAGTCGGCCACAGAGAAAGCCCGCGACAACGCTCGCAATTGGCGCGCGAGCGGCCGTGTGGTCGCGAGATGGCAGGAACCACGATCCCAAAGCCCTGAGCACGAGTTCCAGGCAAACGGCGAGCAAAGCGGCGGAGATGGCGGAACGACTCCAGTAGACGAGTGCGACGTCCGGAGCGTCCGTCAATGCGAGAAGTGAAGTTGCGAAGAGGCAGCCCACCGGGAGAAACAGCAAGCCGCCGAGATCGACGGTTTCGGGCAGTTGCTCCGCTGGAATCGCTGCAAGGGAGCGCTGCGCTATGAGGCACGGTGTCGCCAGTATCAGCAAGGCGCTTGCGACGGCGAAGCCTCCGGGTGATCCCAGCGCTTGCGGAAGGTGAGCACCAGGGGGCCAGTCGCTGATGATCGCCAACGCGGCCGCTCCGGCGAAAAGGAGAACCACCGCCATCCCCGAGCCCTCAGCAAAGCGCGATTTCACAGAGACCGGCAGACCACGCCGGCGGGCAAGCGCGGCAGCGGCACAGGCAACAAGCCCCAGCGCGGCAAGCAGCAACGAGGCCACACCGGCGCCGGCCAAACCGAAGGCGCGGAACGCGTCAAGCCATGGCAGTTTGCAGCGGGCGAGCAAGGCGGACATCGTACCCGCGGCGGCGAGATACACGAAACCGAGTGTCATCAAGGGGCGAACCAGCCGCGCGGCGACGACGGGCTGCGAAGGAGGCGGAGGCTCCGGCCGGGGAGACGCTGTGTGGTCTGCGGTCATTATGCGTGCCGGGGGGCGATCGTCCAAAAACGATGCGCTGCCACCCCGAGCTTGGGACGGCAGCGCAAGGTTAGATTTCCGCGTGTCAGTGGAAGTCAAACATGTCCATCAGATTGCTGATCGCCGGGCTGTTGATCGGTGCGTAGGGGTTGGAGGAGTTCGTGATCGGATTCGGAAGATTGTCGCGCCCGTTCTCCGACACCGGAGGAAGCCGCCAGTTCTTTTCCACGAACTTCAGGAACGAGACATGATCGGCGTAGGCGTGCGATATGCGGCCGCCGCGTGAATAGGGCGACACCACGATGGCCGGGATCCGTGTGCCGTCACCGAAAAAATCGAGCGGCTGGATATAGCCCGAATCCCAATACCCACCGCCCTCGTCGAAGGTAACGATGATCGCCGTATGGGTCCAAAGGTCGCGGTTATGCTCCGTGTGTTCGATGATCCTGCGCGTGAACGCCTCGAAGAGATCGAGCTTCGATGATGCCGGATGACCATCCAGCAACCCATCCGGCTTCACGATCGAGACGGCCGGGAGATGACCCGAACTGATATCCGCTTCCAGATCCGTCACATCGGCCAGATGCGCCTGGCGCTGGGCCGCATCCGTCATGATGGCGGTCTCGTAGAGGAAAGGATTGCAGATGTTGCAGTAGAGTGACCCGAGTTCGCTGTTCGGGTCCTTGAGATAGAAGTTCCAGCCGGCCCCATAGTATTTCCATGACAGGCCGGCATCGTTCAGCGTGTCGCCGATCGTGCGCACGGGCGAGGGCGGGATCGTGAAGGTGGAGGTATTGACGGTGCCGTCACCGAAATATCCGGGATTATAGTTATTGAGAAGGTAGTAGGCGCCCTGTTTGCACCTCGTTGGCGGCGTATAGGGCAGGCTCGCGAGATAGCTTACGACAGCGCCGACGCCGGGCTGGTTCATGTCGGAGCAGTTGCTGTAGCTGCCGCCGCTGTAACCGTCCTGCGTATAGTAGTTGTTTGTGCCAGCTTGCGGGTTCGGGTTTTCGATTTCGTTCGTTGGCGGCGTTGCAATGTTGCCCTGGCCGTCCGTGTAGTAGATGGCGAGGCCCGTGCCGAGGGCAATGTGATTGGCGCCCGTGCCGCCCATGATCGACTGGTGGAAGTTGTCGCTCATCGTGTAGGTGTCGGCGAGGTGCTTGAACCACGGCGCATCGCCCTTCGCCATGTTCCAGAAGCCCATAGAGGTGGAACCTTCACCCGTCGTTTGGTTGGTGAAGTTTGCCGGCTGCGGCTTGCCGTTGCTGCCCGCCCCGATCGTCGTTTCCACCCAGGGGAACAGCGAATTGGTGCAGCCGGACGGGTTCGCCGCCGTGATCGTTGCGGGGGAGCAGTTCACCTGCTGCCACATCTGATAGAATCGATGCACGGGGCTGGCGGTGTAGCTGTCATAGGGCAGATTCGGGCCGCTCAGTTGAAACGGACCGTTTGGCAGGGCCGTCGCGTTCGGAATGCGCGTGTCGACGGAGTCGCTGGGCAGTCCGGTCGCGCCCGTCGTGAGCAGCTTGTAGTCACGCGTCGGCAAGCCATTCTGGATCAAAGTTTCCGCCGCGGTCGCAGCGGCGAGCGTTGCGAATGGCGGCGGATTTTCGTCGCTCGCCGCTGTGGGAGCCCCGTCCGTCATCGCGGGCGGCAGCACGGAATAGAGCGTCTGTCCGTCCGGGCTGAGCTGGTAGGTGGTGCGGTCCGAGGCTTCCTTCTGCGCCGCTTTTGCGAAGTTCGGGCCGGGAGTCCCGTCGGCGTTCACGATGCCCTCCGACAGGAGATTGTACACCGTTTGACCAGCCTGGGGCGTGTAGGTGGCGAACACGTGATCAAACGTGCGATTCTCGCCGATAATCAGGATGACGTGCTCGATCGGCGTGGTCGGTGTGCGAGCGGCCGACTGTGCGAACGCTGGGCCTACGGTGAGCGATGTCACCGCCAAGGTCGCAAGTCCGCGACCGAAGGGGTGATTGGATTGCGGCAATAAACGCCTTCTCATCTCGTGTTCCCTCCGCATGCGCAATCCACCGCACGCTCATCACGTGCTTGCGGACTCACATTGATGTTTGCCGAGCGTATGTTGCCTTGCCTATATTCCAAACCCCGAAAGGTCAACCACCCCGTTGCGCGAAAATAGCGTATGAAACTTGAATTTCCGGTGTATGTCGGATTGATGACGCGCACGGTGACCATCAAATGTCACGCCATTGACGTAGAACGGCATGGGCCGGACGGGCTACACGCCGCCGAGTTTCGACGAGGGGCGGATGTCCGACATCGCATTGCAGCGTGGTGTCACAGGAGCGTCGCCACGTGGCAGACTGCCTTGCGCAACGGCCGTGCAAGCCGGACTTGCGAAGCGGCAGATGAACGGTCAGCGGCGGTTGAGACGCCCACGGTTGGTGTGACATGCATTACGCCGTACTCGCTACCGACTATGACGGCACCATCGCCCATGACGGTGTTGTGGACGACGCAACACTCGACGCGCTGGAACGCCTGAAGGCCGGACAGCGTCGGCTGGTCCTTGTCACTGGCCGCGAATTGCCCGACCTCCAGCGCGAAATGCCGCGCCTCGACCTGTTCGACCGCGTTGTCGCGGAGAATGGTGCTCTGCTTTACACGCCAGCGACGCGGGAACAGAAACCGCTGGGCGAGGCACCGCCCGCCGCCTTCGTCGAGCGGTTGCGCGCGCTCGAGGTATCGCCCCTCTCCGTCGGGCGGGTCATTGTCGCGAGTTGGGAACCCAACGAGGGCAAGGTGCTCGACGCCATCCGCGACCTCGGGCTCGAGTTGCAGATCATCTTCAACAAAGGCGCGGTTATGGTGCTGCCCGCCGGGGTCAACAAGGCAACCGGTCTCCTCGCCGCGCTCTGCGATCTTGGCTTGTCTCCGCTTGACTGCGTGGGGGTCGGTGACGCCGAAAACGACAACGCGTTCCTGGAAGCAAGCGGATTCTCGGTTGCGGTCGCCAACGCCCTGCCCGCACTCAAGGAGCGGGCGACGTTCGTAACGGAGGGTCAGCGCGGGGCGGGTGTCGCGGAACTGATCGACCGCATGCTCGCGGACGATCTGGAGGGGCTCGATACGCATGAGCCGCGCCAAAGTGTCCTGATCGCAGAACCGCGCGACGGCGATGACGGTCCGGCGTTGCACCTGCAGCCGAAACGGGAAACCCTGCTGCTCGCGGGCGCTTCGGGAGGCGGCAAGTCGACGCTGACGTTGGGACTGTTGGAGCGGCTAGGCGACGCCGGCTTTCAGTACTGCGTCATCGACCCGGAAGGCGACTACGAGGGCAGCCTAGCCGCCAGCTACGTGGGCGACGCCAGGCAGCCGGCCGACGTGTCGGCAGTGATGGGAGAGTTGCGCAAGCCTCAGCAAAGCGTGGCCGTCAATCTGCTCGGCGTTCCGCTACAGGACAGGCCGGCTTTCTACGCCGCCCTGCTTCCGGAGCTGGCGCGGTTGCGCGAGACCACCGGCCGCCCGCATTTCGTTGTGGTCGACGAGGCGCATCATCTGCTGCCGACTGAATGGAATCCCCCGGCGGGAGATTTTTCGGCGAGCCTCCAAGGCACGATGTTCGTGACGGTGCATCCGGAGCATCTCTCGCCGCGCGTGCTCGATCGCGTGGACCGGATGCTGGTGATCGGCCGCGATCCGGCGAAGGCGGCCGGCGCGTTCTGCGGCAGCCGCGGCTTGCATTGCCCCGCACCCGACGTGAAGCTGGAAACCGGGGAGGTGATGACGTTCGCCGCCGGTGATCCCGATATTCGCGTGATGCGGGTCGTGCCCGGCAACGGCACGCGGCAGCGGCACGTGCGCAAATACGCGGAAGGGAAGCTCGGTGAGGATAAGAGCTTCTATTTTCGCGGGCCGGACCGCCGGCTCAATCTGAGGGCGCACAATCTCACGCTCTTTGTGCAGATCGCCGAGGGCGTCGATGCCGAGACATGGGAGCATCACCGCCGGGCGGGCGATTTCTCCGAATGGATCGGATCCGCCATCAAGGATGGCGAACTCGCGCGCGCAATCGCCGCCATCGAGCAAAGCGAAGCGGCGACGGACGACTCACGACGCCAAATCCAGGAAGCAATCGAGGCCAAGTACACCGCACCGGCCTAATGTCTGCGTAACGCTTGGATCGGAGGCAAGCCAGCACCGACGGTTGACGACCGCGTTTATCGCGCCTGATCGGGAATTGCGGCACGCGCTGCTCGTTCGAGGCTATCTCTGACGGTCGGCTGACGCGAACCGTCCCGGGCGCCGCGAGATCGTGACAGCCTGACGGCTTGTGGGTTGCTCTCCGATGGCGAGTCGCCTTCCCAATCAATGTCGGCGTCATCAGGCGTCGAGAACTCCACGTGCGAGAGGATGCTGCGTATTGGCTCGGTCATGAACGTTTCTCCAATTCGGTTTGCGCAATGGGAGGACGGGCCGGTACGACGGCCAAGTTCCTGAGAAATGCTTCGGCGCAGGCTCGCCACGAGAACCGTTCTGCGAAGCTGCGGCAAGCCGAGCGGTTGCACCCCAGCGCCGCCAAGCAGGCGCGGCGCAAATTCCAGTCGGTCGCGCCGACCTCTGGATGCCCGGTCAGCAGATCGATCGGCCCGGTGACCGGAAAGGCCGCAACCGGAGTACCGCAGGCGAGCGCCTCCAGCAGCACGAGGCCGAATGTGTCGGTGAGCGACGGAAACACAAACAGGTCGGCCTGCGCGTACGCACTGGCGAGCGCCGCTCCATGGCGCTCGCCCACGAAAACCACCTTCGGGTAATCCCGTCGGAGGGATGCGAGCTGCGGCCCGTCGCCGACCACCATTTTCGTTCCGGGCAGATCCATATCGAGAAACGCCCGGATGTTCTTTTCGACCGCGATCCGGCCCACATAAACGCTGAGGGGACGCTCCGGCCCGTCTGATCTGTGCGGCTCCGGTCGGAACAGGTCGATGTCGACCCCGCGCGACCAGGAACGGATGTTGCGAAAGCCGCGCGTCACCAACTCACGGCGGAGGCTTTCGGCGGCCACAAGCGTGCCTTGCGCCGGGCGATGGAACCGCCGTAACACAGCGTAGCTGAAACGGACCGGCGCACCGGTGCGCGCCCGCAGATATTCGGGGAAGCGGGTGTGAAACGCCGTCGTGAACGGCATGCCGACTCGGAGCGCCCAAGCCCGGGCAGCCCAGCCAAGCGGCCCTTCCGTCGAGATATGCAGCGCGTTCGGTGCGAAGGCCTGGAGCATGGCATTCAGGCGACGGCGCGGCTTCAGGGCAAGGCGGATCGAGGGATAGCTCGGCAGCGGAACCGTAACGAAACGATCCGGTCCGATCACCTCGGCCACATGACCCATCTTGCGCAGTTCGTGGAGAACGGTGCGCATCGTGCGGACGACACCGTTCACCTGCGGTTCCCAGGCGTCAGAAACGATCAGGATACGCAGCTTTCCGCCCGCGGCTTGTTCGGCGAGATCAAGTGACCGGGGCTGGTCGAGCACGCGCGCGTTCCGTCGGTGAGCTGAAAAACGAAAGCTGGTTTTCGGCGACCCAGTCGAGCAATTCGAGGCGGCCGTCCTCATGCTCCACCAGTGCCGTGCAGCTTTCGACCCAATCGCCGTCATTGACATACAGCACGCCGCCGATGTCTCGCATCTGGGCATGATGAATGTGGCCGCAGACGACGCCGTCATAGCCGCGCCGCTGCGCTTCGCCGGCGAGAGCGGCCTCGAACCGATCGATCGCCTTCACCGCGCCTTTCACCTGCCGCTTCGCCCAGGCGGAAAGGGACCAGTAGGGATAGCCGAGTCGCCGCCGCGCAGCGTTGAACCATCGATTGACGACGAGCGCCGCCGTGTACGCGCCGTCGCCGAGAAGCGCCAGAAACTTTGCGTAGCGCACCACGCTGTCGAACTCGTCGCCATGCATGATCAGCAGCTTGAGCCCGATTACGGTCTGGTGCGTTGCCTCCTTGCGGAGCTTGATCCCGGCGACCTCCAAATTGAGCGGCAGCCATGCGCGGAACAT
This sequence comes from Acetobacteraceae bacterium, assembly GCA_019241425.1. Taxonomy (GTDB): domain Bacteria; phylum Pseudomonadota; class Alphaproteobacteria; order Acetobacterales; family Acetobacteraceae; genus JAFAXA01. The sequence continues at coordinate 26,663 of JAFAXA010000293.1, forward strand.
CTCGTCGTGATTGCCGGGAATGTAGACGATCTCTGTGCCCGCCTTGGCATGCGAGAGTAGAAGGCGAAGCACTTCGTCGTGTCCCTCGTCCCAGTACCAGGACCGGCGCAGCCGCCAGCCGTCGAGAATGTCGCCGACCAGATACAGATGTTCGCACCGAACGCTGCCGAGGAAATCCGCCAGAAAGTCGGTCCGGCAGCCTTTCGTTCCCAGATGCGTATCGGACAGAAAGATGGCACGATAGCGCCGCACCCGAGGTGGCGGAATGGCGTTCATCCGGGGGCAGATCCGATTCGCTTCGTTTCCGAGCCGCACGGTGCTGATACGCGCGATTGCGATTTATGCACGTGAACCTTGAATGACGCGGGTGCAATTGCCACGCCCGGTCGGACCGTCATCGCATTGACCCGGTATCTTCACCAGGCCGTCATGCCTCCAATGTCATGCTGCGAGTTTGGCCGGCGCACCGCGTGCGGCTTCGCATGCGCGGGCGGCTCTCGATGATCGTTTTATTCAACCCAGCGGCCGGCCGCCGCAGAGCGCATCTGCTATGGCGCGTGCTGGACGTGTTGTCGGCGAACGGAACGCGGCTGGAAATCACCGAAACGACTGGTCGCGGCCACGCAACGGAACTCGCACGCCAGGCGGCGCAGGCTGGCGCACCGCTGGTGGTGGCGGCAGGCGGCGACGGCACGATTGCGGAAGTCGCTTCCGGGCTGATTGGAACGACAACCCGGCTCGGCGTCATCCCGCTCGGCACAGCCAATGTGCTCGCGCAGGAACTCCGACTTTCTGTCGAGCCACGCGCCGTCGCCGCCGCACTCGCCTTCGGCCGCACCCGACTGCTTTGGCCGGGGCTCGCGGACACTCAGAGCGGCTCGCGCACCTTCGTGCAAATGATCGGCGCCGGGCTGGACGCGCAGGTCGTGCACCGGCTCTGCTTACCGCTGAAGCGAGCGATCGGGCGCGGCGCTTATGTGCTGCAAACGTTACGCGAAAGCACTCGCTACCAGTACCCGCCGCTGCGGGTAACGCTGGACGGCGCGGCGACCGAGACGGCCAGCGTCATCGTGACGAAAGGCCGCCTTTACGCCGGCAACTTCACCTTGGCGCCGCTCGCCCGCCCCGAGGAGCCTGGTTTCTGGGTCGCATTGTTCGACAAAGGCGGAATGTTGCCAGCGCTCGGCTACGGGGCGGCGCTGACGTTGGACCTGCTCCCGCGGATGCCCGGGTGCAGGTTGGTGCGTGCTTCGCGCGTCGAGATCCGGGGCGCTGATGCGACTCCGGCACAGGCGGACGGCGACCCGGCGGGCGTCACGCCCATCGTGATCACCGACGCGGAGAAGCCAATCGAGGTCGTGACCGGATGAGCCGGGTCACGGTCGCGGCCGGCTGATCTCTCCGGCTGATCTCTGTTGTTCGTCGGAGCGTAGAACCGGGCTGCGATTCACCGCCGCGCTTGTCAGTGACGTTCGAGTGTCATTCCTTCGTCACGGGGGTCGTGCCACACTGCCATCAAACCGTCACTGTGCGTCGACTTGGTACCGATGCGAATCTGTGTTTCCTGTCGAATCGCGTCCGCCGCACGAATCCGGCGCGGTCACAGACGCATTCCGTGCAACGCGGTTTGGCGTTCAGAGAGTTCGGGGAATGACGGTCGAGCTAAGCAAGAACGCGGTTGTCCAGGCATACGGGCGATGGGCGCCCATCTACGATGTGGTTTTCGGCCCGGTATTCCGGACCGGGCGGCAGGTTTCGGTCCGTGCCGCCGAGCGGATCGGTGGCCGCATTCTGGAAGTTGGAGTGGGTACCGGGCTTTCGCTTTCGAGCTACTCCCGAGCCAATTCGGTTTCGGGCGTCGATATCTCCGAACCGATGCTGGCGAAGGCGCGACGGCGCGTCGCCCGGTTGGGCTTGGACCATGTCGACGCGCTCGACGTCATGGACGCCGAACATTTGAGCTTTCCCGATGCGTCGTTCGACGTGGTGGTCGCTCAGTACGTCGTGACCGCGGTGCCCCACCCCGAACGGGCGTTGGACGAATTCGTGCGTGTCCTGAGGCCTGGCGGCGAACTCGTCATCACCAGCCGTATCGGGGCTGAGTCGGGATTCCGTGGCGTTGCGGAAAAGGCGTTGATGCCGATCACCGGCTGGCTCGGCTTCAGAACGGATTTTCCTTGGGATCGTTACACCCGCTGGGCCGCTGCTCGGTCAGACGTACGGCTCCTGGAACGTCGCCCGATACCGCCGTTTGGTCATTTCTCCCTTGTTCGCTTTACGAAACAGGAAGCGGGCGGCGCTGGGTCGCCCGGCGCGGAACGCAATCCACAAACATATGAGGACGTGGGATGAGAGGCTTCTTGGATCATCTGCGCGTGCAGCGCTGGGACGATCATCGCTACTACCATCATAGCCGGATCAACCAGTCCCTTCACCTGGTCAGCGCACTGAGTTTTTTGTGCGCCTATGTCATTGCCTTCAAGGATCCCGCGAAGGCCGCGCTCGTCGGTTGGCTGGTCGCGATGACCAGCCGGCAAATCGGCCATCTTTTCTTCGAGCCGAAGGGCTATGACGAAGTGAATCAAGCGACCCACGAGCACAAGGAGGAGATCAAGGTCGGCTACAATCTCCACCGCAAGATCGTGCTCCTCACGATCTGGGCGCTGTCGCCGTTGCTGCTGATCCTCATGACCAAGCTTCCGTTCCCGTTCCCGACCTATGACAATGCCAGCGAGTTCGTGCGCAATCTCGGTTATCTATGGCTTGCGATCGGCGTCGGCGGTCTGCTGTTCCGCAGTTTTCACTTGTTCCTGATCAGGGATCTGCAGACCGGCTTGGTGTGGGCGGTGAAGATCCTCACCGATCCGTTCCATGACGTAAAATTATATTATCGAGCACCGTCCTATTTGCTGCGCGGCGAGCTGTTTGATACCCAGACACTTCAGGATTGTCACAGGTAGCCGGGGCTCGGCCCGGAACCTCCGTCAGCACTCCGCTGCGAGGCCGGCGCGTCGTCCGGGACGACGTCGCCGCCTTCGCCGAAGGTCGCACGTGCGGTCCAACTGCGGCGCCGCATGACCGCCATCTCCCGCAATATCTGGCGGCGGATCGCCTTGTTGCTGGCGGCGGGGTCCGTTCGCCACCATCCGTCGCGCTCCATCGCTTTGGCTGCGGCCACGAAGCGGCGGGCAACTTCGGCGAAGTCCTCATCGGTGTAGTTGAGGCTGAAAATGAGCCGCCCGGTGCCAACCCAACTAAGTGCCAGACCTTCCGCTCCCATATAGTATTGCAGCATCCAGTTGTAGCGGGACGGCCGTGGATAGCGGACGGTCCAGATCGACGAAAGATGCTCGACGGAGACCGGCAGCTCGGCGTCACGCAAGCTCGCATTGAGCTGAGAGGCTCGGCTGGCCCAGACATCATCGAGGCCTCGATACAGCCGAAGCACCTCCGCGGTCTCGAGGGCGCGCAGGAACTCATTCATCGCACCCATCACGTAGGGATGGGAATTGAACGTGCCGCGGGCGAGACAAACATCAGCCGGCCTTCCTTCGCGCGTCCTGCGCATGAACGCACGCCGTCCGCACAACACCCCAACCGGCAAACCGCCGCCAAGCGTCTTGCCGTAGGTCACGAGATCGGCGCGGACGCCGAAATATTCCTGCGCGCCGCCAGGTGCGAGACGAAACCCGACGAACACTTCGTCGAAGATCAAAACGATACCGCGCGCGGTGCACAATTCCCGGAGTTGCCGCAGCCACTGCGCGTAGTTCTCGAGGTCGGGGTGCGCTTCGGCACTGGCGCCGACGAGCGCCCCGTCGCTCGGGGCGGCCTGGTTGGGATGCAAGGCTTGCAGCGGATTGACCAGCACGCAAGCGATGTCCCGGCGGGTCCGCAAGACCCGGAGCGTGTGGTCGGACATGTCGGCCAGCGTGTAGGTGTCCCGCTCGAGGGCGGGGTTGCCGATCCCTGGTTGAACCGCGCCCCACCAGCCGTGATACGCGCCGCAGAAGCGCACCAGATGGGAGCGCCGGGTATGGTAACGTGCGAGTCGCACCGCTTGCATCACGGCCTCGGTGCCGGACATGTGGAACGAGACCTCGTCCAAGCCGGATATCCGGCAAAGGCGCTCGACATTGTCGTGCAGGGCAGGGTGATACGAGCCGAGCACCGGGCCAAGGTCGCCGACCAGAGCGGCGCCGCGCGCAATGCACGCTTTGTAGAAATCATACCCGAGCAGGTTCACGCCGTACGAACCGCCGACGTCGTACATCACGTTACCGTCGAGATCGGTGACCGTAACGCCGCCGGCCGAGGAGAGCACCGAGCCCGGGGAGAGGCGTTCCTGCACGAAGCGGCTGAACTGGAAGGGCACCCGGTATGCGCTCGTGAATTGCAGGTCGGAGGCGCGGCGGGCGATCGCTGCGGTTGCCGCACGTGTTCGGCTGAATTTTTGGGCGTAGAGTTCGGACAAACGCCGGAAGCCTTCCTCGCGGCGGATCGCGATCACCTCGGGCGAATTATCGCACCGGAAGAAACTACGCTCGTCGTATTCATAAAAAGGGAGGACCGAGGCGATGCGGCGGCTGATGCGCGGATGCCCGGCAAGCGACGGGTGCTTGGCCCGTGACAACAGGAAGCGACTTCTTGCCCGTGCCGCCAGTCCGCCCACCGCCATCGCGCCCGCGAGAACGCCGACCGTGCTCACCACCACGGGCGGGTTCCCGGTGATGATCGTCCGATGACCGGCATACGCCGGGCCGTTCGGCTATTTGCGCGGGGAGAGACCGTCAACTTCCTGCTGACCAATCGCATTCCGCGGCGTTTTGCGACGCAGTTCTTCGGGCGGTTCAGCCGCATCGAAAACCCCGTGGTGCGCACGCTCTCGATCGGTGCCTGGCGACTGTTTGCGGATCTCGATCTCAGCGACGCGCGCGATAAGCGATTCCGCAGTTTGCACCATTGCTTCGTCAGGAAATTGCGGGACGAGGCGCGGCCCGCAGATGCCGACCCCGACCTGCTCGTCAGCCCTTGCGACGCAATCGTCGGTGAATGCGGTTCCATCGAAAACACGACGTTGCTCCAGGTCAAAGGCTCTTCTTACCAGTTGCACGAACTACTCGGCGAGGGAGATGATGGACACGAGTACAGGAACGGATGCTATGCGACACTGCGCTTAACCTCTTCGATGTATCATCGATTCCACGCGCCGCACGACTGCCGGATCGAGTCGGTCACCTATATCCCGGGCGACACGTGGAACGTCAATCCGCCCGCACTCAAACGCGTCGAGCACCTGTTCTGCAAGAACGAGCGCGCCGTCATAAAAACGCAAATGTCGGGGCATCCGGTCGCGATCGTTCCCGTTGCCGCCATTCTGGTCGCGGGCATTCGCTTCAGCTTTATGGAAACCGACTTCGACCTGCGCCGCGGGGGCGCGCGGACGATCCGGCTCGATCAGCCTTTGCGCAAGGGTCAGGAGATGGGCTGGTTCGAGCACGGGTCGACGATCCTCGTCTTCGCCCCGAGCGGATTCAGCCTTTGCGAAACGGTACGGGATGGGACCCGCATTCGCGCTGGACAACCTTTGATGCGGCTGCCGGAACGAACGGAATCCTCCGCCATTCGCGACGATCCCTCAGGCAAGGCCGGCTAGCCACATACGGTCTGCCTAAGCAAACGGCGGTGCGCGGCAGAACGGTCATACTCGCTCTGAAACCAACCGGCCCTGCTGGTCTCGCGCACAGGCTTGTCAGTAGCGTCGAGATCGCGACTGATCTGCTCGGGTGGCGCCCATGCGCGTCCAGAGGCCGCCAACGCGTCGCCCCGTGCGTTGGTAGACGGCGAGCGTGACCGACCCGGGCGCTCCTGGTTCCCCAGCCAAAGGCATACCTTGGGATCGCCGAGGACGTCGGCAGAGCCAGCCGCCCTTGTTCGCCAGGGCTCGCTGCCGGTCGGGGTGCACCGGCATCCCCAAGTGCCACCACGAGGTCATCCAGCCCACAAACCACGACGTCACCCCGGATCGCCCGCGGGAGGATTGGGTGCCCCGGCGGCCCGATTGCCCGGCCTGTCCGCCCTTCCCTTAACGTGTGAGACTGTGCCGATTCGGCTTGATACCGCGATCAACCGCACAAACCTTTGGCTCCGGAGATCGACCCAACTCTCCATCCTTGCGCTTGAACGCGCGCCGATCACGCACGAGTCAATCCGCGCCCGGCAGAACCGTGGGGTTGAGCACTTTCAATCCGCACGAGATTGTGCATTGGAGCGACGACGTCATCCCGGCGTGACTGTGGATCGCGCCGCCAACTCGGCGAGTGACAGCGTTTTAACGATCGTCCGAAATCAAACCTGACGTCATCTCCAGCATAGAGTCTGCACCGCGACATTGGCCAGCATGGTCGCGGAAGCGAGGACGAGCGCCACTGGCATCCACCGTTTTGCACGCTGCGGTTGCCGATCCCGCCCTGCCAACATGACGAAATAATAACGGCCCCACGGCAGGGCCACCGAGCGGCGGACGTCGAGACTATGGCCGACCGCATACCGCATTCCGAACGCGCGATGGATCGCCTGTAGCTGGGCGGGGGTGAAGCTGGCCGCCACGTCGGGCGCCGTCCGCGCGAGAAAGCGTTGAAGGAAACGGCTTTTCGAGTCGTCCGGCGCGGCAGGTCGGGCTGTGTGGAGAGTGCGCGGGATCATGGGACAAAGCATGAACGAGGAGGCTTAAGCGGCAATGAACACGTTTTGTTCTCGTGGAGAAGGAGCCGATTGCAACGCCTCGGGTCGGGTTGCAAAAAAATGGTTGCAGCACAGCTTACAATTGTATGATCTCACTTTACCTCGCCGCCATTTGCTGTAACAAAAGAAAGCGGCAGGCCGGAAGCGGGCCGAATCGGACCCTTCGGTCTAGCGTCTCTTCTCCACATCGCCGGCTCCGGCGAGCGAGGATTCGCGCGACTGGTCCCTGTTGAAACTAACGATTGAGGGGAAAGACTATGCGCTTTGTTGGGAACGAAACACTTCATCGTGTCTTTGCCAGGAATATCCTGGCGAACTCAGGAAGATGCCTTATCTTCGGCTCAACAATAGCCGCGCAAATGCGGCCGTAACCGTACCGGGTTGATCAACTGCTGCTCCTAAAGGGGATCGGGGTGCCATGAATACAAAATTGTCTGAGCTTGCCGTGGAAGATTCGGGTGATTTCAAGCTCGAGGAGTTCCTGCCCTTCCAGCTCGCCGCGACGACAAGCCGCGTTTCGCGCATGTTCGCGAAGCGTTTCGCGGAGGAACTCGGCCTGTCCATTCCGGAATGGCGCGTGCTCGCGGTCGTAGGGCGGTTCGGAACCGCCTCGCCGAGCATGGTCAGCGAATGGGCGGCGATGGACAAGGTCAAGGTCAGCCGGGCCGCCGCGACGCTGGTGGCGCGCGGCCTCCTGAAGCAGACCCAGGACCCTTCGGACGGGCGCGCTCGCCTCCTTCGCCTGACCCGTAAGGGAACCGGCGTGCACCATGCGGCCGTGCCGCTCGCGCGCGAACTGGAGGAAAATCTCGCCTCCGGCTTGTCGCGGGGAGACTGGGGCACCCTCCAGCGTGTGCTGCTCCGCATGAGCGCGCATGTCGAAAGCATCACCGGCGGCGTCGACGGCGACGAACCGGAAGAGTAGTCGCGGGGTTTCGCAGGGCCGGCATCAACCCCGGTGGTGGAGAGAGGCGGGCATGCCTATTCTTTAGGTCATGCCTTTCTCTCCCCTTCCCGAGACCCCCGCCTTTCTGGACCGGGGCCGTCCCGACGTGCCGGACATCGTCGTTCCGCGCGGCATCACGCCCTTCTATCTGCCGAGGCGCCCGGTGCGCGGCCGGCTGATCCGCTTCGGCGGATTGGCGGACGCCCTGTTGACGCGTCACCACCACCATCCTGCCGTCACCCGCCTTGCCGGCGAGGCCCTCGCACTGGCGGCCGGGCTCGCCACCGCGCTCAAGTTCCAGGGCTCGTTCAGCGTTCAGGCGAAGGGCGACGGCGCGGTGCCGATGCTGCTCGCCGACTGCACGGATGGCGGGGCACTCCGCGGTTATGCGCGTCCCGAGCCCGAACGTCTTGCCAAGACGCTCGAACAGGGGCCGGAGCCGACCGCCCGCGGCCTGCTCGGCGCGGGTTACCTGGCCTTCACCGTCGACCAAGGCAGCGACCGTGAGCGCCATCAGGGCATCGTCGCCGTCGAGGGTGAGACGCTGGCCGAGATGGCGCTGCACTATTTCGCAACCAGCGAGCAACTTCGCTGCCATGTCCATCTGGCCTGCGACAAGGGCCCGGATGGCTGGCGCGCCGGCGCGCTGATCCTCGAACGCGTGGCGCAGGATGGCGGTCTCGAGCTACCCGCCGAGGGCGAGGATGACACGCAGGACGAGGAAAGCTGGCGCACCGCGACCGTCCTCGCGGCGACATTGACGGACGCGGAACTGCTCGACGAAGAATTGCCCTCCGAGCGCCTGCTCTACCGGCTGTTCGGCAGCGAGGGCGGGGTCGTGCTCGAACGGTCGCGGGCGCTGTCCTATGGCTGCCGCTGCTCGCGCGCCCGCCTTCTCAACATCCTGAAGGGCTTTCCGGCCGAGGACCTCGATCACATGACCCGCGAGGACGGCCAGATCGCCATGACCTGCGAGTTCTGCAACTACGATTTCCTGTTTCCTCGAACGGATGTCCGGGGCAAGGACGAAGCGGCCTGAGATGGCCGGATCGGGCCTGCCGCGCCGCGTCCTCCTCGCCATGCCGCCCCTGCTCGGGGTTGCGGCCTGCACCGGCGGGCGCGAGCCGCCACTGACAAGCCCGGGGACGAACTTCCCGGCGCTGTCATACGAGTACCTCACGCCGATCCGGCTCAAAGTCGCGACGGTGGATGTCGAGAACCAGTTCGTACCCTCGCCCGGCGATCTCGGCCGCTTTTCCCCTGCACCACCCGACGCGGTACTGGCGCAGATGGGGCGGACGCGCTTGGGCGCGTTCGGGGCCGAGGGCCGGGCCGCTTTCGTCATTCTCGATGCGTCCCTGACCCGGGCGGGCGATTCCTATTTCGGCAATTTCGCGGTCGAGCTCGACGTCTATACCGGTGCCGACCGCGCCGGGTTTGCACAGGCGCGCGTGACCCGCAGCCGCACGATCGACCCGACGACGCCCCGGGACGCTGCACTCTATGCACTCACCCGCGATCTGATGGACGGCATGAACGTCGAGTTCGAGTATCAGGTCCGGCAGTCGCTGCGGGACTGGATTGCGACGGTGCCCGATGCGACCGCACCGCAGATCGAGCAACAGGAGCTGGCCCCGCCGCCTCCGAGCTGAGCTGTCGGGCGCACAGACTCCGGCGTTACCCGCTGCATGGATCGGATCCGCCCGGCCGCCAGTTGTGTGCGGTGGCGCTGCAACCTGCGAGCCTTGTACATCCGCCTCTGGATCGGCTAGGATACGTGTTCCCGAGTCGCGCCGAGCGGACATCCCGATGCCATTCGATTCCGGGCCGCGCTCCCGCCGGCCGCCGTCCCGCGCACGCCGTTCCGAGATCGGACGCCAGACCGTGGTCGAAGGCGACTGCCTCGCCGAGCTGCGGGCGATGAAAGCAGCCTCCGTCGATGTCGTGATCACCTCGCCGCCATACAATATCGGCGTCGCCTATCGCAGTTACCACGACCGGCGTCCCCGCGCCGCCTACCTCGCCTGGCTTTCCGAGGTGGGCGACGCCATCCGCCACGTCCTGAAGCCGGACGGCTCGTTCTTCCTCAATGTCGGCAGCACGAATGCCGATCCCTGGGTGGCACTCGACGTTGCCGGCGCCTTCCGCGACCTTTTCGTGCTGCAGAACCAGATCGTTTGGGTGAAGTCGGTCAGCGTGGGCGACGACACGATCGGCCACTTCAAGCCGATCATCAGCCGTCGCTATCTCAACAACAATCACGAGGCCGTCTTTCAATTCACGCATAAGGGTGATGTCACGATCGACCGGCTCGCGATCGGCGTGCCCTTCAAGGACAAATCGAACATCACGCGGTGGGGCCACGCGCGCGACCGGCGCTGCGCCGGGAACGTCTGGTTCATTCCGTATCAGACCGTGAAGTCGAAGGCGCAGAAATTCGACCACCCGGCCGGCTTCCCCGTGGAGCTGCCCGCCCGTTGCATCCGCCTGCACGGCGTTGCCGATGCCGTGGTGCTCGACCCGTTTTGCGGTGCAGGCTCGACCTTGGTGGCTGCGGAGACGCTGGGCCGCCGAGGCATCGGCATCGAGATCGACCCTCATTACGCCAGGGCGGCTATCGCGCGCCTTCGGGAGATCGCCAATGGCAAGGCACAGGCTGACAATCCTCGAAGCCGAACTGTCCACACCGGCGATCGGTCTCGCGCTCGGCCTTAGCCCCGACGAGGTGATCCGCAAGTTCAGCGATCCTCGCGTCACCTCCTGGTTTGCCGAAATCTGGGGCGAGCGCCTGTTCCGCTACAAGGCGCATGACAGCAGCAATCATCCCGGTTCGGATGCGCAGGTCGAACTCGGAGCGCTCGGCCGCTTCGACATCAGCGTGCGCTGCTTCAACCGCAATACGATCAAGTTTCAGAAATCCAAGTTCATCGGATCGGGGCGCAGCGCCACGCTGGAAGACTTGATCGAGTCGGTCGAAAGCGTCGAGCGCGTCGTGGTGGTGGATCTGCGCCGGTGGCCGAAACTTCGCTTCGTGCCGCTCGATTCGAAGCCGCTGCTCCGGCTGATCCGCCTCGGCCGCCTCACGCCGACCGGGATCTCGCCCAACCGTTTCGACACGTGGCTCGCCACGTCATTCGACATCGCGGTGCGGCAAACCACGTTGGAGGATGCGTCGGCGCTGCCATCGCCCCCAGCAGCGACGAGGCCCGCTCGTCCGGCCGATCTGTTCGGCTAATATCGCCACCACCGCAGGGAGGAAACCATGCCCGGAACACTCGCAGGCAAGACCGCCGTCATCACCGCCGCCGCGCAAGGGATCGGCCGCGCGTCCGCCGAACTTTTCGGCCGCGAGGGCGCGCGCGTGATCGCGACCGACATCAACGAAGGCCTGCTCGCCTCGCTCACTGGGCCCGGCATCGAGACGCGCCGGCTGGACGTGCTGGACCGCGCCGCGATCGACGATCTCGCCGGCGACCTCGGCCCGGTCGACGTGCTGTTCAACTGCGCGGGCTATGTCCACCACGGCACGATCCTCGAATGCGAGGAACAAGACTGGGAGTTCTCCTTCGCCCTGAACACGCGGGCGATGTTTCGCACCATCCGCGCCTTCCTGCCGGCGATGCTCGCGAAGGGCGGCGGCTCCATCATCAACATGTCCTCGATCGCGGGACCGAAAGGCGTTCCGGTCCGCTGCGCGTATGCGGCGAGCAAGGCGGCGGTGATCGGCCTCACCAAATCTGTGGCCGCGGATTTCGTCACCAGAGGCATTCGGTGCAACGCGATCTGCCCCGGCACCGTCGCCTCGCCCTCGCTCGAAGAGCGCATCGCCGCGCAAGCAAAAGACGGCGGCGTTCCGGTTGAGCGAATCCGCCACGCCTTCACCAGCCGCCAACCAATGGGCCGTCTCGGCAAGCCCGAAGAAATCGCGGCGCTCGCGCTCTATCTCGCCTCGGACGCCGCCGGCTTCACCACCGGCCAGGCCCACATCATCGATGGCGGCTGGTCGAATTAGACGGGCAACGCATCGCCACGGAAAGTGCCGCCGGAACGCAAACAGCGAGTCCGGCGCCGTTACGGTCCAGGCAGATCGGTGATGGCGCCACGCGACGCATCGGCGACCAGCCGTGCATATTTGGCGAGAATGCCGTTCGAATAGCGGGGCGGTGGCGCTGTCCATCCGGCCAGCCGATCTGCTAGTTGCGCCTCGGTCAGCGCGACGTCGAGGCGGCGGCGCCCGACATCGATGGTGATCTGGTCACCCTCCGCAAGCGCCGCGATCGGCCCCCGCTCGACGGCCTCCGGCACGATATGGCCGATCACGAAACCACGTGTCGCACCGGAAAAGCGGCCATCGGTTATCAGCGCGACGCTCTCGCCCAGCCCGGCCCCTTGCAGCGCTCCCGTCACGAGCTGCATTTCGCGCATGCCCGGGCCCCCTTTCGGGCCCTCATTGCGCAACACCATGACGTCGTTCGGCTGGATGTGTCCTGCTTTGATGGCGGCGAACGCCTCCTCCTCCCGCTCGAACACCCGCGCCGGGCCGGTGTGCATGGATTTCGATTGGCCCGATAGCTTGATCACGCAACCACCGGGCGCGAGATTGCCGCGCAGGATGGCGATGCCGCCCTGCGGCTTGAGAGGCCGGTTCAACGGCCGCACAACTGGCTGCCCAAGCGGCTCCGTTGCCGCCTCGATCATCTCTCCCAGCGAGCAACCGGCCACCGTGCGCTCGCCGCGGTGCAGCAGACCTGCCTCGGCCAATCGCTTGCCGACCACCGCCATGCCGCCGGCCGCGTGCATCTCGGGTGCGGTGTAGGTGCCCCAGGGCCGCAGATCCGCGAGCACCGGCGTGTTGCGAGAAATGCGGTCGAAATCGTCCAGCGCGAGCGCGACGCCGAAATCATGCGCGATCGCGAGCAGGTGCAGCACGGCATTGGTTGATCCGCCGGTCGCCATGACGCCGCTGATCGCGTTCTCGAAGCTAAGCCGGCTAACGATCGATCGCGGCGTTACGCCGGCGTTGACGAGATCCACCGCGAGCCGCCCGCATGCAGTCGCCGCATCGAGCTTGCCCGTATCTTCGGCGGGAATACCGTTCCACCCCATCGCCGACAGGCCGAGCATCTCGCACGCTGTCGCCATCGTGTTGGCGGTGAACTGGCCCCCGCACGCGCCGGCGCCGGGGCAGGCGTGATCCTCGACGTCCTGGAGATCCTCCGCTGAGATCTTGCCGGCATTGAACGCGCCCAGCGCCTCGTACGCGTCCTGGATCGTCAGATTGCGGCCGGTGAACGGGTTGCCGGAGCGAACGCAGCGCCCGGCGGCGATGCTGCCGCCATACAGCATGCAACCCGGTATGTTGACCCGGCCGAGCGCCATCGCCATCGCGGGCACGGTCTTGTCGCAGCCGGAGATCGTCACCAGCCCGTCGAACATGTGGCCGCGCGCAACCAACTCCACGGAATCGGCGATGAGATCGCGGCTGACCAGGGAGGTTTTCATCCCCTCGGTGCCGGTCGTGATCCCGTCATTGATGGCGACCGTGTTCACTTCGATCGGCGTGCCACCGGCTTCGCGCACACCCTCCGCCACGCGCTCGGCAAGCGCGCGATGGTTCCAGTTGCACGGCATCGTGCCGATCCAGCAATGCGCAATGCCGATTTGCGGGCGGGACAGGCTTTCATCCGTGAAGCCGACCGCCTTCATCATCGCGCGTGCGACGGTCCGGTCCGGCCCATCCAGGAGGATGCGGCTTCGCTGCCGCGGGTCGATCGCCATTGCCGGATGCTCGCTGATCGGAACGCGTTGGGGGAGAGCTTCGTGCGTCAGATAGCGGACGGCACGTTGAACACATCGAGCGTGGAGCGGCCCGTCATCAGCTCGCGCTCCCAGCCATGCTCGGCCTGCACCCGCGCAAGAGCGGCCTCGAGCCGCGCTTCCGCCTCCTCGCGCGGTATCACGACCAGCCCGTCATCATCGCCCAAAATCAGATCGCCCGGCGCGACCCGTGCGCCCGCGAATGAAATCGCCTCATTCACGATGCCCCCCTCCATCGAGGACGGCCCTCGCGGGTTCACGTGTCGCGTGAAAACCGGGAAATCCTCCCATTCGCGCAACCGTCCGCTGTCGCGCACGGCGCCGTTGACGATCACGCCCGCGACGCCCTTCAGCCGCGCCGAGCCGCTCAGAAGTTCACCGATGATCGCCGGATTGTTGCGACCGCCGCACTCCACGACGACGACGTCCCCCGCCTCCGCCACAGCGATCGCGTGATGCACGGCGCCGTAATCGGTGCCGGTGCAAAGAGCCGTCACCGCGGTTCCAACCAGCCGCCGGCCGGCCGCAAATGCGCGCAACGGCCGGATCGCCGGATCGATCACCGTATGGCCGCCGAGAACATCCGTGGCGACACTTGCCGGCACCTCGGACCAACGGGCAACGACCTCGCGCGAAACGGGCGCTGTGGGACGAGGATGAACGCGAGTGGGCATCATCTGCTCCTGTGTCGTGAACCGGTCAGGCAATCAGTTACCGCATCAGCTTCACGGATCGGCCCGCGTCTCCGGCACGTCGTTCACTGCTCCTCCTGCACCGAATGCAGGAAGGCCAGGATCGACTTGAATTGGTCATCCGTGAAAACGCCGGTCCAGTTCGGCATGCCCTTGTCGGGACGACCATTGGTGACAGTGACGAAAAACACCTGGTCCATGGTCTCGCCGTAGCGATGGTGCAGCAGGCGCAGATTGATGCGGCGTTCGGCCTGGACCGCATCCGGACCGTGGCAATGCGCGCAGGTGCTGTTGAACAGATCCGCGCCCTGATGAACCGTGTCGGCATCAGCGACCGCAGCGTTCTGGCTGCTCGAAGCGGAGCCGGCGCCCTCGCCGGCCGGCAGTTGCGGCATCGGACGGGCGCCGGGCGGCAGCGGCGCGCCTTTGCTGACGGACGGGATCTGAAGATCTTCGCCGAAACCGACACCGCCCTCCGCCGCCGCCGTCCGGACCGGCGCCGAATCGGCGATCGGAAACCCGTAGCGTTTGGCGAGAGCGCGGATCACCGCCCCGTCTTGCGCGAGGGCGCCGTCGACCTTGTCGCGCAACGCGTCCTCGCCGGGCGCAAAGGCGATCGCCGCATTCCACCGCATCCCGTCCGCCGCGAGCGGCAGGACGCGATAACGGGAGTCCTTGGGGCTGGCGTTCGCGTAGCCAGCAGAGGGCCCCCATAACAGGGCTGCATCGGCGCGTCCGTCTTCGAGCGCCTGCAAACCTTCTTCGGGCGACGTTACAGTGACGGCGTCGACATCTTCTCGTTTCGCCATCAAGGCTTGCGCCGGCGATCCGAACTGGACCGCGACGCGCTTGCCGGAAAGCGCGGGCAAGTCGGCAAGCGGCGAATCGACGCGCGTCACCAGCGCGTAGCCGACCTCGATCACGGGCGCGGACACCGTCATGCGATTCTTGCCGCCGCCCTCCGACCCGGATGGCACGCCGAAGAACATGTCGCATTTGCCCGCCAACAGCGTCGTCCGCAGCATGCGCTTCGGCGCGTACGTCGCCGCCCACACCACGTCCAGCGGACGCCCGAGCTGCTCCGCCAGATGCTCCGCCAATTCAAGGTAGAATCCTGGCCTCGCACCGGCGTTGCCCGTGAACGGCAGATTGTCCGGGTCGGCGCAGACCCGCAACGGCGCGCCTTCGTTCGGAGCGGCGGCGATACCCCTCCCAGCAACGCCGCACACGGCGAGCGCGAGCCCGATCGCGACGGCGGTGGTCCGCGCCATAGAGGACCGACCGGCCCCTGCGCCCTTTCCTTGCGTTGTCGCGTTCATGGCGCTTAATCCGGCAAGGCGAAAACAAGCAGCGCCCCGCCTTCCGGCGTGAGTGCGGCAATCTGTTTGCCGGGGTCCCCCATCGCCGCGGGCTGCGAAACGGTGCGACCGACGACAACGCCGACATACTGCTTGCCGTCAACCTCGAAGCTCATACCGCCCGCGCCGATGCCGGTGCCGACATTGATCTGCCAGAGATTCTGACCGGTCCTGGCGTTCAGCGCATGGAAGATGCCGGTAATGTCGCCGAAGAACACGAGGTTTCCGGCAGTCGTCATCGTGCCACCGTTATAGGGCAGCGGCAATTTTATCTCCCAAGCCTTTTTGCGCGCGACCGGATCCCACGCCATCAGGGCGCCGCTATAGCCGCCCGGACCCGCATAAACGTTGAAGTCCGAACCGAGGTAGAACACGCCGCGCCGATAGGCGATCTCGACGCTCTTCATGTCGGTGCACATGTTGTTGGCGGCGATGTAGGCGAGGCCGGTATCGGGATTGAATGAGATAGGCTGCCAGTTCTTGCCGCCGATCCAGGCCGGGCAGACGCCGGTAACCGGATGGCCCATGGATGGCCGGTTGGCGGGATCGATGATGGGCGTGCCGTTCTCGACGTCGTAACCCTTGGCCCAGTTCACGGGAACGAACGGATCGGCCGACACGAGTTGGCCGGTGTCCCGGTTGAGCACGAACAAGAACCCGTTCCGGTCGGCCTTCATCAAGGCGGGCAGCGTCTTGCCGTTCACCGGCAGATCCGCGAGCACCGCCTCGTTCACCCCGTCATAGTCCCAAACGTCCGCCGGTGTCTCCTGAAACCACCATTTGATGGCGCCGGTCTTCGGGTCGAGCGCGAGCGTGCTCGCGCTGTAGAGATTGGACAGCTTGCCGTAATTGGCCGAGCCGGCGCTGCGCACCGAATCATTCCACGGGCCGGGGTTGCTGGTGCCCCAGAACAACGTGTCTGTCTTCGGGTCGTATGAGCCCACGCCCCAGGCCGCCGCGCCGCCGTGCTCGGCGCTGTCTCCTTTCCACGTATCGCCGTTCGGCTCGTCCTTGGCGGCCGTGAGCCACGTTTTCCAGATCTGCTTGCCGGTCGCCGCATCGTAGCCCTGCAGCGCGCCGCGCGCCCCGTAATCGCCGCCGGCAAAGCCGGTGATGACGACGTTGCCCACCACCACGGGCGGCGATGTGATCGCCGAGCCCTGCTTGTAGTCGACGACCTGCGCGTTCCACAGTTCTTCGCCCGTTTTCGCATCGAGCGCGACCAGATGCCCGTCCAGGCGCCCGAGGAAGATCTTGCCGTCCGCGTAGCTGACGCCGCGGCTGTCGACATCGCAGCACGCGTATTGAATCATGTCGTCGGGAAGCTCGGGCTGATACTGCCACTTGATACGGCCGGTTTTTGCGTTCAGCGCGAAGACGGTCTTGGGTCCCCATGAACTGGAAACATACATCGTGTCCCCGATCACGATCGGGGTGGCCTCGTTGGAGCGGAGTGAGCCGAGTTGCAGGGTATACGCCAGCCGCAGCTTCGAAACGTTCGCGTCATTGATTTGCGTGAGCGGGCTGTAGCGGGTGTTCGCGTAGGTCCGGCCGTAGGTGCTCCACTCGCCGGGCTGGTCGTCGGCGGCCGACGCCGCGACCGGCGCCCCGAGGATGCACAAGGCGGCGAGCGCCGCCGACCGCAGAAGCGTTGAGCGCGTTTTCATATGGGACCTTCCTCCTTCTATTTGTTTCCGTCTACCCGCAGGCGACCGCGCGTGCGATCAGGATGACGTCCGGATCGGTTTGTCCTTGGCTGGATCGAATGGAAACATCAGCCCGGCCGCCAGAAAACCCCCATCGACGTTCAGCGTGTGGCCGGTGACGTAGGACGCGTCGTCCGACGCCAGAAAGACGGCCGCCGCCGCGATTTCGGCGGGCTCACCATAGCGGCGCTGCGGAATCAGGCGGTGATAGGCGTCGACCGTTTCCGGCGTGTGCATTCCCTTGCCGGTTTCGGTCATGATCGGACCGGGCGCGATGGCGTTGACGGTGATGCCGTGCTCGGCGAATTCCACCGCCATGATTTTCGTCAGCACCTCCAGCCCGGCCTTGGAGGCGCCGTAGGCCGAGCGCCCGACGCCGCCTTTTTGGCCGGACAGAGACACGATGTTGACGATCTTGCCGCCGGTACCCTGCGCGATCATGCGACGCGCAGCAAGCTGGCTGCAAAGCATCGCCCCGGTCAGGTTGATGCGGATGATGCGCTCCCACTCCTCCAGCTCGATGTCGAGCACGAGGCGGGTCGCGCCAATCCCGGCATTGTTGACCAGGATGTCGATGCGCCCGAGCGTCTCCGCCGCCCTGTCGAACAGGGCCCGAACATCTTGCGGGTTTGCGACGTCGGCGCGGATCGCGACCGCCGCGGCACCGATCTCTCCTGCGGTCCTGTCGGCCTCGTCGCCGTCGCGGTCGGTGACCACGACCCGCGCTCCCTCCCGGGCGAACGCTTCGGCGATGGCCCGCCCGATACCGCGCGCCGATCCCGTGACGACGGCCACCTTATCTTGCAGCTTCATATGTCCGTCCATCGGTTGTCGGCCGCAGCAACGCGGCAGCCTCGACCTTTAAAAGTGAAAAGGACGGTGCCCATCGATCCGCGACTCACGCCGCCCGGCAACTGAGGCCGCCGTCCACCGGAAGGCAGACGCCGGTTATGTAATTGGCCTCGTCCGACGCAAGGAACACGGCGGCGGCGGCGATGTCCCATGCGGTTCCCATGCGGCCCATCGGGCAGGCTTCATCCCGCGCCTTCTTCATGGCCGCGGCATCGGCGTATTGGCCGCTGATCTGCTGGTAGATGAGCGGCGTGTTCATGAGGCCAGGCATGATCGCATTCACCCGGATTCCCTGCGACGCGTATTGCAGCGCGAGTCCTTGCGTGAACTGATTGAGGCCCGCTTTCGCCGCGTAATACGCGGAATAGGGATACCCGGTGTAGCGGATCGCCGCGATCGAGGAGATGTTGACGATCGCGCCCTTGCGGCGCTCGATCATCCTCGGAAGTACGTGCTTGCAGGTCAGGAACGCGCTGGTCAGATTGACATCGAGCACGGTGTGCCACTGCTCTTCCGTCAGCTCGACGGGCCCTCCCATGATCGTTGTGCCGACGTTGTTGTGCAGCACGTCAATGCGCCCGTGCCGGGCCATCACCGCGTCGACGACCGCCTTCACGGCCGCCGTCTCCGTTGCATCAACGTCAAAAATCTCAGCGCGACCGCCGAGATCGGCAATGATCGATCCGGTCGCCTCCGCCGCCTCTCGATCGCGGTCAACGGCGATCACCGTCGCGCCCTCGCGGGCGTAAGCAACCGACGTCGCTTTGCCGTTGCCCCAGCCCTCGCCGACGCTGCCCGCGCCGAACACCAGGACGACCCTTCCCTCCAACCGTCCGCGCCCGGCGGGAATCTCGGCCGACATCGCATTGGCGGGCCGCAGTGGGGTCATCGGGGCAACTCATGTCCAGACATGTTGCGCTGGTCCGGATCGAGCGTGAACCGGCGTCCCCAATCGAGGTGCGACCTCATACGGACCTCGGCTTCGTCCACCTTGCCGGCGCGCACGGCGTCAAAGATCCCGCGATGCTGGGCGGCGTTCGTCACCAGCCGTTCAGGATGCGCGCGGTGCATTCGCCGCGACAGCCGGTACATCTTGTCGCGGAGCTGGCGGAGGGCGCGCTCCATTTCGGGGTTGCCGTGAAATGCCGCGAGCACCGTGTGGAACTCTAGATCCAGCACATGGTAGCGTCCGGTGTTACCGCTGGCCGCCGAAGTCTCCTGCTCGTCCAGGATGTCCTCGATCTGATTGGCTTGCGCATCCGACAGGCGACCGGCGAGCGATCGTACGACGTGACACTCGATCACCAACCGCAGTTCGTAGAAGTCCAGGATCTCCCGCGCGGCGATCTCCGGCAGCCGGAAACCGCTGTTCGGACTGACCAGGATCAAACCCTCGGCGCGTAAGCGCTCCAACGCGGAGCGCACTGGTGCGAGACCAAGGCCGAGCCGCGCCGCCAAAGCGCGCTCCGAATAGAACGCGTCCGGGTTTTCCTGCAGGAGATGCGCCTTGATTTTCGCGTATGCCTCGTCCCTTAGCAGGGGGCGAGCCTCACCGGACGGCGTGACGGGGTAATGGCGGTTGGCCCTCGCAACAGCCGTCAGAACCGACATTCGAGCGTTCGCTCCCGGCGGAAGCCTGTTTGCCCAGCTTTCCTTGCAACAGCTCGTAACTGACATGTCAACGCGTTGTCAATGGTATCGTTTCAGCCTTTCTGAGCAGGAGGCGCAGGCGGCTCTGTCCGGTCTGCGAGTCCCCCGTCACCCAGGAGAACGCAAGCTTGGCGCCGAGGCGAAGGCTGCACTAACGTCGCCGAACGCCGCCCGGCGGGGTCGTTCAGGCACATGGTCCGCCAAGACGCAAGGGCGGGGCGAAGCTCCGTGCAGGCAGAGGGGAGTGCCAGTCATGACCAATGCGACGCGAGCAGACATCCGGGACGTCCCGCTCGCGGTATCATCGACGGGGGCGGGTCGCGACCGCGACACCCCGGCGGCCTCCGGGCGTTTCAAACGCCTCTACAACATCGCCGAAATCCGCAAGGCGGCACTTTCCGCCCTACCACGGCCGGTGTTCGATTTCGCGGACGGTGCGGCCGAAGATGAGCGCACGTTGCGGCGTAATGTCGAAGCATTCGCCGACGTTGCGCTGCTGCCCCGGCCGTTGAACGGCGCCGCCTCCTGCGATCTCTCGGTTGAACTGTTCGGCCGGCGGCTGGCGATGCCGCTCGTCATCGCGCCCACCGGCCTCGCCGGTTTGTTCTGGCCCGACGGCGAGCGGGAGTCGGCACGGGCAGCTTCCGCGAGCGGCATCGCTTATTGCGCAAGCCACGGATCGGTCTGCACGCTCGAGGAGATTGCCGGCACCGGCGTCGAGCCGCGATGGATGCAGGTCTTCGTCTACAAGGACCGAGGCTTCACGCGCGAGATGGTGGAACGCGCCGACGCGGCGCGCTACTCGGCCCTGGTTCTCACCATCGACAATCAGTTGCTCGGCAATCGCGAGCGGGATTTGCGAAACGGCTTCACCATCCCGCCCCGGTTCGGGCTCGCGGGAACGCTCTCGACCGCCACCAAGGTGCCATGGCTGCTGCGCATGCGGACGGCGTTGCCGCGCTTGACTTTCGGCAACTATGTGCGGCCGGGCCATGCGAACGACATTGCATCGCTCGCCGGCCGGCTGGCCGAGCTGCTCGATCCCGGCCTGTCCTGGGCGGAGGTCGATTGGCTGCGCAAAATTTGGCGGGGGCCGTTTATCATCAAAGGCGTGCTCCACCCCGATGAGGCGCGCGAGGCCGTGCAACGCGGCGCTGACGGTATCGTCGTGTCGAACCACGGCGGACGCCAGCTCGATGGCAGTCCGGCCAGCTTCGATGCGCTGCCGGCGATCCTCGAGGCCGTCAGTGGTCGCATCCCGGTGCTGATGGACGGCGGCGTGCGCCGTGGCAGCGACGTCGTGAAAGCGGTTGCGAGCGGCGCCGCCGCCTGCCTGATCGGACGCCCGCAGCTTTGGGCGCTGGCGGTCGGCGGAATGGCGGGGGTGCAGCACATGCTCGGCATCTTTCGCCGCGAGATCGATCGAACGATGGGCCTGATGGGCGTGAGCCGAACGAGCGATCTCGGCCCGCACTGCCTTGTGCCATCGCGATTCGGGCGGCGCTGATCCGGCGTCCGTTCGCCCGAACAACCGGAGACGACACTCGTGAAGATATATTCGCGCTCGTTACTGATGTTTGTCGTGTTGGGATCGTTGGCGCTGGGATCAGCCCCGGCCGCGCGGGCGGACTGGGCCTACACGCATTGGGGGATGACGCCGGAGCAGGTCGTTGCCGCCTCGGGCGGCACGGTCACTCTGTTGACCTCATCAGAGCGCACCCGGAACGAGTACGACGGCTGGGAGCTGGCGGCGCAAGGCTTCTACGCGACCGGCTCGTTGAGGCTGCCGGTCGGCTTCACTTTCGACACCAAAGGAGGCGGCCTGAAATGCGTCATGTTCAACGCGATGGGAGATGAGGTCGCGGCGCTGCGCCTGATCATGCAGGAGCAACACGGCAAGCCGGCGCGTGAGAGCAGCTTCGCGTCCTCGACGACCGCGACCTGGCACACGCCGGACAACATCGAATTGCTAGCGGGCGAACAGCCGCTGGCCGCCGTTGTGACGCAGTGCCGGCCGAAATGACGCCGAGCGCCGCACCGGAGACCTGGCTGGGACGCACGTTCCGGGCACGTCACCGTGCTGCGACGGCTCACGTGTGAACGAACTGGCAGCCTCCCTCGCGCAGGGGACGCAGCGCCTCATCGGCGGGTGTCGTCGCCGCAAGCTTGTAAAGATCCCAAGCGCTCTTGCTTTCGGACGGCTTTTTCACCTCGAACAAATAGGCCGGAAACATGCCGCGCCCGTCTTCCCGAACCTTGCCCTTGCCGAACGCGTCGTCCTCGGTCGGCACCTGCTTCATGCGTGCAACGGTCGCGGCGCCGCTCTTCTTGGCCTCGGCGGCCCCCATCTCCGAAGCGACCTTCAGATAGTGCATGACGCTGGAATAGGTGCTTGCGTGCGCCTGATTCGGATAGTTGTTCGGCGTCGACGGGAGCACGCGCTTGGTGAAGGCGCGCGTCCGATCGTTGAGATCCCAATAGAACGACTCGGTGAGATGCAGGCCTTGCGCGGTTTCCAGCCCGATCGATTTGACGCCGTCGATGAAGATCAGCAACGGTGCGATCTGCATGCCGCCCTGCGGTAACCCGAACTCATGGGCTTGGTTGATGCAGTTCACCTGGTCCAGACCTGCATTCGCCAAGCCGAGGACCTTCGCCCCGCTGGCCTGAGCCTGCGCCATGTAGGACGCGAAATCGGTGGTCTCCGGGAACGCGTAGCGTGCCCTGCCGACGACCTTGCCGCCCGACTTGGTGACGAGAGCGGCCGTCTGCTCCTCGAGCGAATGGCCGAAGGCGTAGTCGGCGGTGATGAAAAACCAGCTGTCCCCGCCGGCCTTCACAATTGCCCCGCCCGTGGATCGCGCCAGGGAATAGGTATCGAAACTCCAGACGATGGTGTTGGGCGAGCATTGGGATCCGGTGAGTGCAACCGAAGTTGCGCTCGCGTTGAGGTGAATCTTGTCTTTCTCGCGCGCGATCTGCGACACCGCCAGGGCGACCGACGAGTTCGGCACGTCGGAAATGACATCGACCCCGTCATTGTCGATCCAGGCCCGGGCGATGCTCGCGCCGATGTCGGCCTTGTTCTGGTGGTCGGCCTGCAACACCTCGACGTCCAGGCGGTTTCCGCCGGCCGCGGCGAAATCGGCCACCGCCTGCCTTGCGCAAGCGATCGATGTCGGCCCGGTCGCGTCGCGATAGGGTCCGGACAGGTCGGTCAGCACGCCGATACGGAGCTTTGGTGTCTGGCTCCGCGCCGCCGTCACGGGCAACGTCGTGGCCAGAGCCGTTGAAACAAATGCCCGGCGTGAGATCCCCACCACCGCCTCCCCTGCGCTATTGAGCGTTCGCTTGCGCCGACTATGCGCGCGCGGCCCGCTCCCGGTCCAGCAGGGCGGCTCGCCGCCCCGGGCTTGGACGGCCGCTCAGATGTGGATGGCGTGACCGAGCGCGCGCAGCGCCGATTCGTGGAATCCCTCGCTGAGCGTCGGGTGGACATGGATCCTGCCGGCGATGTCCTCCAGCACCGCGCCCATTTCGATTGCGGTGACGAATTGCCCCGACCAATTTAGAGACGTGCGCGCCAACGGCCTGCACGCCGATTACGCGGTGATTGTCGCGCCGCGCAACCACGCGGACGAAGCCGCCCTCCTCCCCGGCCTCCATCGAGAGCGCGCGCCCGTTGGCGGCGAACGGGAACAGGCCGGTCATGCAGTCGATGCCGGAATCGGCAGCCTCGGCCGGCGAAAGGCCGGCGCTCACGATCTCCGGTTCGGTGAAGCAAACAGCCGCGACGGTCGCCGGGGCGAAGCGCCGCCGCGCGCCGGCGATGATGTCCGCGACCATCTCGCCCAGGGCGGACGCTTTATGCGCGAGCATCGGTTCGCCGACGAGGTCGCCGATTGCCCACACGTTCCGCACCGAGGTCCGGCAGCAATCGTCCACCCTCACGAACGGACCGCGCATGTCAACGGCCATACGCTCCAGTCCCCATCCCTTGGTGCGCGGCCTGCGACCCACTGTGCCGAACACGGCATCCCCGAGGACTTCGTGCTTCGTGCCGTCCTTCGTTTGCACCTGCACGGCCGAGCGATTGCCGCCATTCACGAGACCCGTCGCCTTGGCGCGCAGAAACACGGCCACGCCCGCCCGCTC
>JAFAXA010000069.1 GCA_019241425.1 Acetobacteraceae bacterium
CTTGCGCAGGCGTTCGAGCGTGAATACGGCATTCACGTGATGCAGGGATGGGGCATGACCGAAACCAGCCCGGTCGCCCTCGTCAACCAGCCGAAGCCCGCTCATCGGGCGGCGACTGAGGAGGAGCGGTGGCGTGTGCGCGAGAAGCAGGGCCGCCCCCTGTTCGGCGTCGGCGTCGCGATCGTCGATGAGGACGGCGCCCCGCTGCCGTGCGACGGTGAGACACGCGGAAGGCTGCGCGTGCGCGGGCCGTGGATCTGCCGTGGCTATTTCGGCGACCGGTCGGGTGCAAGCTCCGCAGAGTGGCTCGACACGGGAGACATCGCCACGATCGATGCGGAAGGCTATGTGGCGATTGTCGACCGCGCCAAGGACCTGATCAAGTCCGGAGGGGAATGGATCGGTTCCGTGCAGCTCGAAAACATCGCGGCCTCACACCCGGCGGTCGCGGAAACGGCCGTTATCGCGGCCCGTCATCCCAAATGGGAGGAGCGGCCGCTTCTCCTCGTCGTGCTCAAGCCGGGGCACCAGGTCACCGCCGACGAGATGCTCGGCCATTTCAAGGGAAAAGTGGCAAGCTGGTGGATTCCCGACGATTTGCTCATCCTCGACACGCTCCCGCGCACGGGCACCGGCAAGCTCCGCAAGACCGAACTGCGGGCGCGCTACGGAGACCACCTTCTCACCCGAGTAATCCGCGGATGCGCAGTGTCTGCGCCGACGCACTTGGATTCCGAGCGGCGCGACATGCAAGGGAGAAACGAAACCATGATCCACATCGACGCCGCACAAGCGGGACAAGTTGTGGAGATCGCGGTCGGCGAGGTCGTGGAATTGCGGCTGGCCGAGACCGCCGGAACCGGTTTTCAGTGGCAGGTCGCGGAGGATGGCGGCCCGAACTGCCGGATCACCCGCACGTTCCGGGACAGCGCGGGCGGCGGCGCGGTCAGGCCCGGCGAGCGCGGCACCCATGTCTGGCACATATCGGGTCTCCAACCCGGAGTCTGTGACGTCGCCCTCACGTATCGGCGAGCCTGGGAGACGGACACGCCGCCAGCCGCGCGCTACGCGGTCCGGCTGAACGTGCGAGGCTGACGCGACCACGGCCGCCCGCCCGAACCGGGGCGAACGGCCGTGACCAGGCCGGCCTCAGTGGCTCACCATGCGCATCGTCCAGAAATCATCGGCGAGGTTGCTGTCCGTCAGATACGCGTAGGGGATCGTGAAGTAGCCTCCCATGCCCCAGCCTTCGCCCCAGGAGTTCCGAACCAGGAAGCGCTGCTGCGATTCGTCGTAGCCGACCGCGAGCACCGCGTGGCCGCCGAGCGTCTGCTCACCGGGTTTCGGCATGTCGACGACACCGGTCTTGGCGACGTCGGCGCTTTCGAAGCTCTCGTAGACGGTGAAACCGAATACGAACGGATAGCCGGCGGCGAGGCAGCCTTTCAGTTGCGGCAGCGTGTTGATGAGGCGGCAGTAGCTGACCATTTTGTACTGATTGGCATCCGTGTACGCCCGCGCTGGCGGCTTCTGGGCGAACTTCGTCGGGTCGTACGCCCAGTCGGTTTCCGGGCAAGCCCCGACCGACGCCACGCTCTTGATGCCGTCGCGGATCATGGCGCCTGAGTCGGATTCGACCGTGTGCTCGATCGACCGCTCGTTGTAGTAGATGAACAGCCGGGACGGCACGAAGTCGGGCGACTGCTTCGCCTTGATGCGGTCGAACTGGATGCCACCGGCGATCGCGTTGCCGGTGCAACTGCCGAGTTGGCCCTGGTCGTAGACCGGGCCGCAGAAATTGCGCAGGTCGACCTTGTCCGGCAGGTTGAGGAGCGTCGCCTGCGGCGCGGAATACATGTGGTCGCGAATATCGGGAAGATCGGGGATCCAGCCATAGCGCTGAATGCGATGGGTCGAAAGGATTCTATCACTCACGGCGTTTTCTCCAAATGCTCAACGCGGCCATTTGCCGGGCGCCGCGCGTTTTCCCGCGAACGTGCGCCGTCAAAATCGTCCAAATAGCAACGATCGGCAGTGACCGGGATCACACCTCGGAACGCCATCCGCCGCTGCTCGCGGCGCCGGCGCCCGGCTTCAGCCGCTGCTGCTGACGGTGTGATCCCGCCACGCGCGCTCGAACGGCAGGCGCCAGGAATGCGGCGCCACGAGCTGGTGGATCGATTTCGGACCCCAACTCCCCGGCTGATACAGCCGCACCGGCGGCGGCGCCTCCAGCAGCGGCACCGACACTTCCCATAGCCTCTCGATGCCTTCGGCGGTCGTGAACAGCGTGTGGTCGCCGCGCATCGCATCCAGGATCAGGCGTTCATACGCTTCCAGCACGTCGCCGATCAGCCCCGTATCGTGCATGGCAAATTGCAGGCTGAGCTTGTCGAGCCGCATGCCGGGGCCGGGGCGTTTGCCGTAAAACGACAGCGACATCTTCGATGCGTCCGCGAGATCGAAGGTGAGGTGGTCCGGCCCTTGCGAGCCGACTCCCGAACCCGGCGGGAACATGCTCTTCGGCGGCTCCCGGAAGGCGATGGAGATGATGCGCTGACCTTCCGCCATCCGCTTGCCCGTCCGGAGAAAGAACGGCACGCCGGCCCAGCGCCAATTGTCGATCCGGCATTTGAGCGCGATCAGCGTTTCGGTTTCGGATTCGGGATCGACGCCCGGCTCGGAACGGTAACCGGTGTATTGGCCGCGCACGACGTCGCGCGGCTCGACCGCCAGCATGGAGCGGAACACCTTGTTCTTCTCCTCGCTGATCGACATCGGCTCCAATTCGGTCGGCGGCTCCATCGCCATAAAGGCGAGGATCTGAAAGAGATGCGTCACCACCATGTCGCGATAGGCGCCGGTCTGTTCGTAGAACCCCGCGCGCGTGCCGAGGCCGAGCGTTTCCGGTACGTCGATCTGCACATGATCGATAAAATTGCGGTTCCAGATCGGTTCGAACAGGCCATTGGCGAAGCGGAAGGCGAGGATGTTCTGCGCCGGTTCCTTGCCGAGGAAATGGTCGATGCGGAAGATCTGCTCCTCGGCGAACACCTCATGCAGTCTCGCATTGAGCGACACGGCGGTTTCGAGATCGGTGCCGAACGGCTTTTCCATGATGATGCGGGAGCGCTCGACCAGCCCCGCTTCGCCGAGCAGCCGCACCGCCGGCAGCGCCGCCGCCGGCGGCACGCTGAGGTAATGCACGCGGCGGCTTTCGGCGTTGAGCGAGTCCTCCGCCCGCACCACCGCATTGCGCAGCCGCTCCGGGCCGGCCTCCAGCGGCACATAGTCCAGGATGTCGGCGAACGCGGCCCAGTCGTCGTCCGCCACCTTGCGGCTGGAGAACTGGCACAGTGCCTCGCGGGCGATCCCCCGGAATTCGGTCGGGTCGATGTCGTCGAGCGACACGCCGACGATCCGGCAGGCCGGGATGAACCCGGCGCTGACGAGATGGAACAGGCCGGGGAGCAGCTTGCGCCGCGACAGGTCACCGGTCGCCCCGACCAGGACGACAACCTGCGGATAACGCGGGCCGACACCCGCCCGCACCTTCTTCCTCATCGCGCTGCCCCGCTTTGTTTCAGCCGGCCCATTCTGGGTGGGCAGCGGCCACGCGCAAGCCAAATCTCCCGCTCCCGACCGCTGCGAAGACGGAGGCGGCCGGCGCTTCGCTGCCTGCCTGGCCCGGGCACCGGGGAGCGTGGGGTCAGGCGGCTTAGGCGGCGCCGCGCGCGATCTTCCGCAAAATACTCCGGGCGGACGGCGGCAAGGCACCGGCGACGCGCCGCAGCGGTTCGGTCACCCGCCACGTGCCGGAGGAAAGCACCGCATCGCGCTCGGCCCGCAGACGCGCTTCGCTCGCGCGAACGGCCTCCAGCTCGGAAGCGAGGGCGGTTATCCGTCCCTGAACCCGCACCGCTTCCGTCTCGGCAGGAGAGGGCGCCGCGTTATTCTTTGCGGGATCAGGTTCGGCAACCGCCAAACAGTCGATCTGCGCCTGCGTCTCGAACAAGATCCGCTTCAGCAGCGCCAGCCGTTGTTCGTTGAGCGTCTCGTCGCTGAGCGCGGCGGCACGCGCGGCGCCGCCCCGGCGAAGCCAGGCAAAGAATTCGCTGCCCTGCGCGGGGGTGATGCGCTCGATGAACCAGTCCGTCTCGCCCAGACGCGCGAGTTCGAGCAGCAGCAATTCGAAGCTCGCCGGCACGAAACGCCAAGCGTGCAGATCGATGTAGCTCGAATTGCGCCCGAACGCGTCGAACTTGTCGCGCGCATCTTCCAAGCGATCGGTCAAGCGCAAGCCTTGCAGCGGCCGCTGTCCCCAGGCTCCGCTTCCGCCATCCTCCACACTATAGGCGAAGTGGTCAAAGGCGAGGCGGGGCGTGTGGCGTGACCGCTTCTCGGCATTGGCCTCGAGCAATTGCCCGGTCGTTGTCAGCGGCTGGAAGTAGTCGAAACAGTAGCGCTTGTCCGGAATGACCAGAATGACGACGCCGTCTGGTTTCAGCACAGCCGCCGCGCTGTTGAGAAAAGCAATGATGTCCGGCGTATGCTCAATGACATGACTGGCGACAAACGCGTCGAACGTACCGTGCTGGGCCGCCGGTATGACGTCGCTCAGGGGCCCTTCGCGCCACACGTAGTCGACTTCCTCGATGCGGCTAACATCCGCGGAAGGATGGTCGGCAAACACTGCCACCAATTCCTCGCGAGGCAGGTGGTCGACGACGGCGGTGTCATAACCCGCGGCCTTGGGCGCTATCGGGTTGAACAGAGGCCCGATCTCGACGATGCGGCCGTTGCGCGGCACGCCGGCCAGCAGCGCTTGCGCCCGGGCGAGCCACGCTTCATCGGCGCCCGGCCGCCTTCCGGTGGATCCGGAGGCTCCGTCGCATTCGGCCGTGGTTGAAGCACTCGGTCGGTTCATGCGGGGTTTCATCCCAACTCGGCTGGCGGCATCGGGCCGCCAACCCAGTGTTTCGCCCCCTTGCTGGCCAACGCGGGGCTGCTGAGAAGCGGCTCAGGGAGCGCTCGGGCGTTACCTCCGAAGATTTAGCCCTCCCGTCAAGCGGGCCAAAGCCCGACCGGTGCCCCGCTGCCGCCAAGTCGCACCCTGTTCAGAACAGCATCGCTTTGCTCAACGTGACCCGCGCCCCGTTCGAGGGTCGATCGCTCCGAACCTCCGCCCTTAGCTCAGCCGTCCCAAAATACTGCCGCACATTACCGATCCTGATGAGGGCATGCGCTGCATCGAGCTGGGTGTGACTCACTCTTTGAGGAATAATGACGGGTGTCGAAATGCCAAGGATTTCCGCGCCTTCCGAGCCCGTCAAGGTCACCTGGATTGTCGCTGGGCAGAACAACTCCCTGGCGCTCGCCAGCACGCTGAAGCTTGTCTGTCCAGCCAAGGTGATCGCCGCCGTCGCCGCGCTGGAAATCCCCGTATGCGCGAATTCATTCAAGACATCGACGCAGTGCAGAGGCCCTGCAGAACGTTTCTGCAAAACGAAGGTGTCTTGGATTCCCATCAATCCATAACGAGGCTTGTGCAGCTTGACAGCGAAGGGGCGGCAGATCCGGCCGAACATCTCGCCGGTGAGAGCGTTCGCCGAATAGTTCGAACCCGAGGCCCGCTCGATGCAAACGAAAGCGTCCTCGTCGATAAGGGTCGTCCGAATGATCCCGGGATCGTCGCTTGCGCTCGCCTTCAGGTTGAACATGAGGATCGGCAACATCGTCGGTCCGTGAGCGGTGAGGACGGCGACCCCGCCAGGCGCCAGCACGCGCCAAATCTCGCGCATCCACTGATGATGCTCTTCAAAAGTTAGGTGCGTGAAAACGGATATGCCGTACAAAAGATCAAACGAGCCGTCCGCATAGGGGAGCGGTGGCCGGATCTCGCAAGGCGAGAACCTCCCGAATGGCAGATTGTCTTGGCACCAGCCTACGAGCGCCGGATTGATGTCGCAGCCATACAAATCGACCGCGGCGCGCTCCGATGCCCAATGGCGCGCAAGCCGACCGCAGCCGCACCCCCAATCCAAAACCCTGAGCCTGTTCTCCGGCAGGACGACGCCCGCCTCACGCAAAGCTTGGTGAACCAA
>JAFAXA010000188.1 GCA_019241425.1 Acetobacteraceae bacterium
ACCGGCGGCGCCGGTCAGTTGCACGTCCGAAAAATCGGCGGGCGACGTCAGCGTGAAATCGACATGCGCATCACGCGCGATGCCGTCCGTCATGTTCGTCGTCACCCACCGCCGCGCGTTGGTGCCGGCCGCTTTCGGCCATAACCGGCCGAGATCGGCGAACGCCACACGGTCGAGGTCGAGCCCGCCCGACGCCACATAGCCGGGCGCTGCCTTCAGAACGGCGCCGCGGAGGGTGAGGGTCGAGGGCGCGCTTTCTGGCTGCCCGCGCACGACCAGTTCGGCCTGGTTCAGCGTGATATGGTCCGGCGTGCCGTCCGCCCGCAGGCTGCCCCGCAGCACCGCGACATCCGCATCGTTGATGCGCGTGCGACCCTCGGCGATCGTGGCCTCGCCGCCCACACGGCGAAGCGCGAGATCGGCGCCGAACTCGCCGCTCACCTCCGCAGAGACGGGCGCGTTCAGCATCGCAAGCGCGGCCAGCTTCGGAACGTTGCCGCCCCAGACCGCCGGGTTGACCGGATGGACGCGCAACCGCGCATGGGTGGTCGCCGCGCCGGGATCGACGCCGGCGGTCAGATCGAGCTGCGCCGCCTCACCGCCGAGCGCGACGGCGAGATCGCCCGCGCCGTCGACCCCACCGCCCGGCTGCCGCGAAAACCCGAGCATCCCCGAGGACACCAGCCAGGTCGCACCCAGCACGTCATCGGCAACCGAAACAGCCACGGCATGGATCGCGACCCGCTCGATTCCGGCCAGCGACGCCAGCCCGCCCCCAGACGACGGCGACCCCGCGAGCGCCTGCAAGACCTGCCGGTAATCCGTATCGCCGCCCGCCTGAGTGTAGAGACCCACGGCATCGAGGCCGATCCCGCCATCGGCGCGGCGGCGCAGCCGCACCCGAATGTCCTCGGCCTCGATCGTGCGCGGGCGGATCTGCCCTCCCAGAAGCGGCGCCATCGCAACCGTGGACGATGCCGCCGTTGCCGCCAGAATGACCCGACCGCCCGGTTCGGTCGCGGCGGCATCGGCGAGCGTCAGCGCAAGCGGCGCCTCCGGACCCTCTCGCCAAGCCGCCGACCGGACGGACGCCGCGCCGATACGCACGGTCGCCGCGCCCGCGCCCTGGTTCACCCTCGCTTCGGCCCATTGCGCGAGCCAGGGAAGCGGCAGGGGTTCGCGCGCCAGGCGCCATTCGAGTGTCGCCACCCCCGCGAGCGCGAACAAGGCGGAACTGAGCAGCGCGGTCGCGATCCAGACCGGCACCGCGACCAACGCGCGTGCCGCTTGACCCCTTCCGCGCATCACGTCCAGCCTGCCCCCGCATGGTCGAGCGCGCGGCTTTCCGCCTTCCCGGCATCTGGCCGCCGCCTGCGGACAAGCGGGGCGCGGAACGCCTGCAGGAGCGCTTCGCGGAAACCGGCGCCCCGGCCCGCGCCCTCGCCGCCGAGCCGGCGATCCGCGCAATGCTCGACGCCATCGGCGGCAACAGCCCCTATTTGTCCGATCTGGCGGTGCGCGAGGCCGCAACGTTCGCGGCGATCGCGACGGACGGTCCGGACGCGGTGCTTGCCGCCGAGCTCGCCACGCTCGGCGCCCACGATCCGGCGAGCCCCCGCCCGGCGATCGCCGCCGCGCTCAGGGCCGCCAAGCGCCGGCTCGCGCTCGCGGTCGCGATCGCCGATATCGGCGGCCTGTGGACGCTCGCCCAGGTCACGGACGCGCTGACCACGCTCGCGGAGCGGACCCTCGGGCTCGCCGTTTCGCATCTGCTGCGATCGGCGCACGACGCGGGCGACCTCCGTTTGCCCGACCCGGACCATCCGCAGGCGGGCAGCGGTTTCGTTGTGCTCGGAATGGGCAAGCTTGGCGCGCGGGAGCTGAACTACTCGAGCGATATCGACCTGATCCTCCTTCACGACCCGCCAACGGGCGTGTTCCTCGACCGGCGCCAGGACGGCGCATCGGCCTTCTACAGCCGCCTGGCAAGGGGCCTCGTTGCGCTGATGGATGCGCGGGACGCCAATGGCTACGTGTTTCGCACGGATTTGCGCCTGCGTCCCGATCCCGGGTCCACGCCGCCCGCAATGTCCGTGCTCGCCGCGACCACCTACTACGAGAGCATGGGCGAGAACTGGGAACGGGCGGCGATGTCGAAGGCGCGCCCGGTGGCGGGCGACCTCGCGCGCGGATCCGCCTTTCTCGCCGACATCCGGCCCTTCGTCTGGCGGCGCGGCCTCGACTTCGCGGCCGTCGCCGACATCGTCGCCGTCAAGCACCGCATCAACGCGCACAAACTCGGGCCCGCGCGTGCCGCCGGCGATGGCGCGGTCTCCCGCGTGCTCGGTCAGAACCTGAAGCTCGGCGAAGGCGGCGTTCGCGAAATCGAGTTCCTGGCGCAAACGCTGGAACTCGTCTGGGGCGGCCGCGATCCCGGCCTGCGCGATCCGACCACGCTCGGGGCGCTGGCGCTGCTGGCGCAGGCCGGGCACCTGCCGCACGACGCCGCCGCCGAACTCGCCGAAGCCTATACGTTCCTCCGCTCGGTCGAACACCGGCTGCAAATGGTCGCCGACCGGCAGACCCACGCCCTGCCGGAAGGCGCGGCCGAGTTCGCGCGCTTCGCGACCTTCATGGCCTACCCCGACGCCGAGACGTTCGCGCAAGCCCTGATCCACCACGGAGGCCGCGTCCGCGAGCACTACGCGAACGTGTTCGAACGCGTCCCCGAGCCGCCGGAGGACGTGGCCGATCTCGGGCTCCAGCTCGATTTCGGCGGCAACCAAAGCGTGCCCGAACCGACCCTCGCGACCTTGCGGGCCTTCGGATTTACGGATGTCGCCCGGGTGGTCGCGACCGTCCGGGCCTGGAACACGGGTCACGCCCGGGCGCTGCGCTCGGCGCGGGCGCGCGACCTGCTCGGGCAGGTGCTGCCTTCGATCCTGGCCGCGCTCGGACGCGAGCCGAACCCGGACGCCGTGCTCGACCGCTTCGACCAATTCCTGACCCAGCTTCCGGCCGGTGTGCAGATTCTGTCGCTGTTTCAGCGCAACCCGCATCTGCTCGACCGGATCGCCGACGTGCTCGGCGGCGCGCCCTCGCTCGCCGACCATCTCGCCCGCCATCCGGCGGCGCTCGACGGATTGCTGCAACCGGCCGGGGACGCGGAACCCCAAGAGCTGCTGGAACGGCGGCTCCGGGTGTCGCGCGGCCTCGAGGACACGATCGCGATCACCCGGCGGACCGTGCGCGAGGAAGACTTCAACATCTCGGTCGCCACCATGGACGGGCGGCTCGACGCCGACGCGGCGGGGGCGGAGCGGGCGCTGCTCGCCGACGCCGCCGTGGGCGCGCTGCTGCCCCGCGTGCTCGCCGATTTCGCCAGCCGCTTCGGGCGGGTGCCGGGCGGCGAGATGGCGGTGGTCGCACTCGGCAAGGCGGGCGGGCGGGAGATGATGGTCGGCTCCGACCTCGACCTGATGCTGATCTACCGGCACCCCGAGGAGGAGACGGAAAGCCGGGGCGCGCGGCGGATGCCCGCCGGGCAGTGGTTCGTGCGCGCGACGCAGGCCTTTCTCGCGGCCCTCACCGCGCCCGGCGCCGATGGACCGCTCTACGCGATCGACATGCGGCTCCGGCCGTCCGGCAATGCCGGGCCGGTCGCGGTCTCCCTCGCGCGCTTTGTCCATTATCACGCGCACTCCGCCTGGACCTGGGAACGGATGGCCCTCACCCGCGCCCGGGTCATCGCCGGCGACCAGCCGCTCGCGACCGTGCTTGACGCGGCGATCGCCGACGCCCTCACCGCCGCCGGACCGGCCGCGACGATCCGGGCGGATGCGCTGGCGATGCGGGCGCGGATGCTGCGCGACCTGCCGCCGAACGGGCCGTGGGACGTCAAGCACCGGCCGGGCGGCCTCATCGAGGTGGAGTTCGTGGCCCAGGCGCTGCAATTGATCCACGCGCCGTCGCACCGAGAAGTGTGCAGCCAGACCACCCGGACCGCCCTCGCCAATCTCGCCGCCGCCAAGCTGCTCGCCGAGCCCGACGCGGCGCTGCTGATCCGGGCCGACCGGGTTTGGCGCACGGTGCAGGGAATGCTGCGGCTCACGGTCGGGCGAGTGGCGCGGGATGTGCGGCTTCCCGACGCCTCGGCCCACGCGCTTCTCCGCGCCTGCGCCGCCGTTGGAGCCGACGCGGTTGACGTGCCGGCGCTGCGTGTCACGCTCGATCAGCTTGCGGGGGAGGTCCGGGCCGCTTTCATCCGGCTTGTCGGGGAGATCGCATGACCGTCGAACAAGGCAGCGTCGCGCCGCCATTCGAAATGCCCGCCTCCGGCGGCCGCACCGTCCGCTCGGGCGACTTCGCAGGCAAGCCGTACGTTCTCTATTTCTATCCGAAGGCGGATACGTCCGGCTGCACCGCCGAGGCGTGCGCGTTCCAGGAAGCGCTGCCGCAGCTCGGCACGCTCGGTCTCGACGTGATCGGCGTCTCGAAGGACAAGCTGAAGGCAATCGGCAAGTTCGCGGATAAATACAAACTCACCTTCCCGCTCGCATCGGACGAAACGACCGGCGTCGCCGAGGCGTACGGGACGTGGACCGAGAAATCCATGTACGGCCGCAAATATATGGGGATCGAACGCAGCACGTTCCTGGTCGGCCGCGATGGCCGCGTGGCCCGCGTGTGGCGCAGCGTGCGCGTCCCGGGCCACGCAGCGGAGGTACTTCAGGCGGCTCAGGCGCTCGGCTGATCGGCGGGCTGTATGCGCCGCAGCGGCCGGGCGCCGCCGGAACGACGTGGCGGCGGACGAACGCGCAGCCAGGCGAGGCTGAGCGCGCCAACCGCGAGCGTCGCCACCGCGACCCACGCGCCCGGACGCAGCCCGTACGCGATCTGGAAATTCGCATCCCATACCCGCCAGGCCGGAACGCGGGTCGCGACCGCATACCACCCCGCCTCCAGCATCGCCGTGATGACGCCCGAGCCCAAGGCGAGACCGAGCAACGCGACGGCGCGATTGCGCCAGCCCGCCGCCAGCAAGCGCCACAGCATCAGCCACACGAACAGTCCGGCGGTGAACACCGCCTCCGAAATGTTCGCCTTGGATTGCATGAAGTAGTGCAGCAGACCGAGCGCCCCGATGACGTAGGCGAGCCGGTGCAGCCGCTTCCAGTTCTTGCCGAGACGCCGCATCCAGCCATTCGTGGAGGTGACGCCGAGCGCGACCAGCCCGAGCAACGCGACGAAGCCGACGGCGAGATACCAGCGGCTGACGATTTCCGTCGCAACCTGAACCGGCGAAAAACCCTGCAACGCTACGAACAGGCAGAAATGCAGCAGCCCGTAGCCGAGCGCGGTGACGCCGATCATCCGGCGCACCAGCATGATCTCCGCCCAATTGAACGCGGACCGCGCGGGCGTGACGGCAAGCGCCATCAGCAGAATGCGGATGGTCCAGAGACCGGCGATGTGCACCGCCGCCTTCACCGGCTCCGCGCCTAGCCCCACGGTTTGCCATTCCACCGCGAGCACCAAAGCGGGCAGCAGCGCAAGCGCGAAGGTGATCGCCTTGATCGGCACGAGCCGGCGGTGCCGGTCCTGCCAGGGCCAGGTCCAGTTGCGCATGACCGACCGCATCACCGGGCGCCGGCCACCGGCGGATTGTCGGCGGGTACCCGCGTGAAGCCGTCCGGAATGCGGAACAGCGCCGCGTCCTGCGGCGCGAAGCGCACGGAGGTTGCCTTCAGCACCACACGATCCTGCGAACGGACCTGTAGCAACACCCCGTCTTGGGTGATGCAGGCGCTCGCGGGCTTGTTGGCCGGATCGGTCGTGCGCCAGTTGGTGCAGGGAAGTCCCGCGACCGTCTCGTCGCTGCCGCGCGTCGTCGTATCGAGACGGTTCTGCAAGCCGGTCATGACGCTGTCCGGCGCCGTCATGTCGAGCACGGCGTGCTCCGGCTCGCGCACCAGGCTCATATGCTTGCGGTCGTAATCGACGACCACGAACATCCCCGGGATCGGCGGGTCGACGCGCAACAGCCTCGCCGCCGCGCTCCAGCGGATGCGTTGCGGAAGCGCATGTCCGTTCTGCACCACCTCATAGGTCACATCGACGTCGCGCGTCGGCAGCAACCGCGGCTGAACGGTGTCGGCGGTCGCATGGCGTAGCGGCAGCAGCAGCAGCGCGGCGACCGCCAGCGCGGCCCCTCTCCGGGGGGAAAAAATCATCATTGAGACACTCCTTCGGCGGCTGGCCCGGAACGGTTACGCGCCCGGGGCGGGCCGTCCCGCCATCGCCCGGAACTCGCCTTCGAGCGCCGCCGGGGCGGGCATGCAGGTCCAGATCGCCGGATAATCCACCCAGCGCGAGAGCTGCACCTTGTAGCTCTCCCGGGCGATCTCGACGGTGCCGAACTGCGCGAGATGGGCCGTCACGAACTGCGTGTCGAGCAGGCGGAACCCGCCGAGGCGCAGCCGCGCGACGAGATGGGCGAGCGCGACCTTGGACGCGTCTCGCGCCTTGCTGAACATGCTTTCGCCGAAGAACACGCCGCCGATCGAAACGCCGTAAAGCCCGCCCACCAGCTCGCCGTCCTGCCGGCACTCGACCGAATGCGCGTGGCCGAGACGGAACAGGTCGAGAAACAGCCGCTCGATCTGGCCGTTGATCCAGGTGTCCTCGCGGCCGGGCGCCGCCTGCGCGCAGGATGCGATCGTGCCCGAGAAATCCCCGTCCGACGTCACCTCGAACCGGCCGGAGAGGATGGTGCGCAGCAACCGGCGCGGCAGATGGAAGCTGTCCAGCGGAAGGATGCCGCGCTTCTCCGGGTCGAGCCAGTAGAGCCGGTTGCCCCGCCGGCTTTCCGCCATCGGAAACAGCCCGTGACGGTAGGCACGGACCATCAGCTCCGGCGTGATCTCGACGCTGCGTCTCGACATCAACCCCAACCCGCGGACGGAAACGGCGCGAGCATACCCGGCCCTACCTGCCCGACGATACGAAATGCTCCAACCAGTGAATGTTGAAGCTCCCGGCCTGAAAGCTAGGCTCGTCGACGATTCGGCGATGCAGCGGCAATGTGGTCTCGATCCCGACCACCGCGAACTCGTCCAGGGCGCGCCGCAGCCGCGCGATCGCCTCCGGCCGCGTCGGCGCGTGCACGATCAGCTTGGCGATCATGCTGTCATAGAACGGCGGCACCACGTAGCCGGCGTAGAGCGCCGAATCGACCCGCACGCCCAAGCCGCCTGGCGGATGGAACGCCGTCACCCGGCCTGGCGTCGGCATGAAGGTGACCGGATGCTCGGCGTTGACGCGGCATTCGATCGCATGTCCGGTGAAGCGAATCGCCGCCTGCTCGTAGCCGAGCGGCAGGCCGGACGCGACCCGGATCTGCTCGCGCACCAGATCGACGCCGCACACCATTTCCGTGACCGGATGCTCGACTTGCAGCCGCGTGTTCATTTCGATGAACGCGAACTGGCCGTCCTGATACAGGAATTCGAGCGTTCCGGCGTTGCGGTAGCCGAGCTTGCGCAGCGCGTCCGTTGCCGTTGCTCCGAGCGCGTCCCGCTCGGCGGCGGAGATTGCGGGCGATCCCGCTTCTTCCAGCACCTTCTGGTGCCGCCGTTGCAGGCTGCAATCCCGCTCGCCGAAATGCACGACGTGCCCCGCATTGTCGGCCAGGATCTGCAACTCGATGTGCCGCGGCTTGTCGAGGTACTTCTCGATATAGACCGCCTCGTTGCCGAACGCCGCCCGCGCTTCGCCGCGCGCCGCCGTCCATGCCTCCTCCAGCGCGTCGGCGCTGGCCGCCGCCCGCATTCCGCGACCGCCGCCGCCGGCGGCGGCCTTGATCAGAACCGGATAGCCGATGCGATCGGCAACCGCGCGCGCGTCCTCGAAATCGGCAACCTCGCCGTCGGACCCCGCAACCAAGGGCACGCCGAGCGATGCCATCGCCGTCTTGGCCGCGATCTTGTCGCCCATGATGCGAATGTGATCGGCCGACGGGCCGATGAAGGTGAGGCCGTGCGCTTCCACCATGTCGGCGAATCCCGCGTTTTCCGACAGGAACCCGTATCCGGGATGGATCGCGTCGGCGCCGGTGATGCTCGCGGCGGACAGGATGGCGTGGGTGTTGAGGTAGCTGTCTTTGGTCGGTGGCGGACCGATGCAGACGCTCTCATCCGCCAGCCGCACATGCATCGCCTCGGCATCGGCGGTGGAGTGCACGGCGACGGTGTGGATGCCCAGCTCGCGGCACGCGCGCTGGACGCGGAGGGCGATTTCGCCACGGTTGGCAATCAGGATCTTGCGAAACATCGCGTTATTCCACGATGGCCAGAACCTCGCCGTACTCCACCGGCATGCCGGAGGAAACGTGGATACGGGTCACGGTCCCGGCTTTCGGCGCCTTGATCTGGTTGAAGGTCTTCATCGCCTCGATGAGCAGCAATGTCTGCCCTGCCGTCACGGTCTGCCCGACGCTCACGAAGGGCGCCGCGCCGGGCTCGGGCGAGAGATACACGATGCCGACCATCGGGCTGAGCACCGCGCCCGGATGCGTCGCCTCATCGTCCGCTGCCGCCGTTTCGGGGGCGGGCCGCGCCGCCAGCACCGCGGATTGCGCGGGCGGCGCGGGGGCGGACGGCGCGACCGCGGCCGGCTCCCGCACCAGCCGCACGCGGCTGTCCTTCTCCGCGACCTCGATCTCGGTCAGGCCGGTTTCGACCAGGATGGCGGCGAGCGCCCGGATGGCGTCCGGATCGAATGCCGGGCGGCTCACGCCGGCGACACTCGCCGCTTCGCGTTCGCGCGCACTGCCGGGAAAGAGCCGCGCCGGCCGAAACCGCATGGAACGCCTATCGCGAGGGTTGGAGCTTTCGCCATCTCCCGGCCGTAGCATAGGCCTCCTCCCCGGTCCAACCGGCGGGGCGCCCGTGCTTGTCCGGCTCTCACCGGCTACCCATACTCCGGTCCATGCAGGACACCATCGAGCTGACCGTGAATGGCGACGCGCGCAGCTTCGACGCGCCGCAGACGGTCGAGTCGTTGCTCGAAGCGCTCGGCCTCGACCGCCGCAAGATCGCGATCGAGCGCAACGAAGAGATCGTGCCGCGCGGCCTCTATGCCGCGACGCCGCTTGCCGACGGCGACGCCCTGGAGATCGTGCATTTCATCGGGGGAGGCTGAAAATGGACGGGGATTTCGCAGCGGAGGATAGCTGGACCGTCGCCGGACGCCGCTTCCGTTCACGGCTGATCGTCGGCACCGGCAAATACAAGAGCCTGGAGGAAACGGCCGCCGCGATCGAGGCGAGCGGCGCCGAGATGGTCACGGTCGCGGTTCGGCGGGTCAACCTGTCGGACAGCGCCGCCCCCATGCTCCAGGACTATGTCGATCCGAAGCGCTACACCTACCTGCCGAACACCGCCGGCTGCCACACGGCCAAGGACGCGGTGCGCACGCTCAGGCTGGCGCGCGACGCGGGCGGCTGGAATCTCGTCAAGCTGGAGGTGCTCGGCCCGCCGCCGACCCTGTACCCGGATATGCCCGCGACCCTGGAAGCCGCCGACGCGCTGATCCGCGACGGGTTCGAGGTGATGGTCTACTGCGCGGACGATCCGGTGGCCGCCCGGCGCCTCGAGGAGATGGGCTGCGTCGCCATCATGCCGCTCGGCGCGCCGATCGGCTCCGGCCTCGGCTTGCAGAACCCGGCGATGCTGTCGCTGATGATGGAGGGGGTGACGGTGCCGCTGATCGTCGATGCCGGGATCGGCACGGCGTCGGACGCCGCGATCGCGATGGAGATCGGCTGCGACGCAGTGCTGCTGAACTCGGCGATCGCCCATGCCGGGGACCCGGTGCGCATGGCGCGCGCGATGCGCCATGCCGTCGAGGCGGGCCGCCTCGCGCGTCTCGCCGGCCGGATGCCGCGCCGCATCGGCGCCGAGCCGTCAAGTCCCCTCGCCGGGCTGATCCGCTAGCTCGCGCAGCCGGTATCCGACGCCGGGCTCGGTCGCGAGCAGCCGCCCGGCCTCGCCCAGCTTCGCCCTGAGCTGGCCGACATAGACGCGGAGGTATTGCAGATCGCTGGCATGGGCCGGGCCCCACACGGCGGTCAGCAACTGCCGGTGCGTCAGTACCCGGCCTTGATTGCGGGCCAGCAGCCCGAGCAGGGTCCATTCGCGCGGGGTGAGCGGCAGGGCCGAGCCGTCCAGCCGAAGCGCTTGCCG
>JAFAXA010000263.1 GCA_019241425.1 Acetobacteraceae bacterium
TCGCGCCACATCGAGCGCCGCCGACGCTTCCATGGCGTGCCGATTGCCGTGGCCGAACGCCGCCACGCGCTCCATCCAATCGCGCAACGGAGCGAGCGGCAGCATGTCCTCCAGCGCCGTTCCGCCGTTCTTTCGCATGAACCAGAGAATGTGATAGGCGGTGAGGTCGGCGGCCGACAACGAATCGCCCAAAATGAAGTGCCGACCGTGCAGTTGTTCCGCGAGGCACGCCATCGCTCCGTGCACGCGCTGCAAATTGAGCGGCCTGTCCCCGAGCGATGCCTCCTTGGTGAAGTCCTGATTCATTACGGACCGGCGCTCTTCGATGAAATCCGGCGGGATCTGGTCGCCCATGATGCTGGTCGCCAACCGCGCGGCCGGAAAGAACGTCGTGCGGTCCCACCACGCGCTCCATCCCTGCACCAGACCGCGCTGCCCGTCGGGATACAGACTCGGCTGCGGATGCCGACGGTCGATCTCCGCCAGGATCAAGGACGTGTCGCAATACACGTCGGCGCCGATCTGCAGCACCGGGGCGCGGCGATAGCCGGCCGTCAACGGCACCAGGTCGGGTTTCGGGGCCATCAACGGCGTTTCCACCGAGTGCCAGTCCAGCTTCTTGTAGCCGAAGGCGAGCCGGATCTTCTCGGAAAACGGCGAGAAGTCGTAGTGATGCAGGATCAGCCCGGCCATGTTTCGCGTCCCGTTTTTCTTTGTTTCATTGTCGCCGCTGTCGGCAAGCTCAGCGAGGTGCGTTGCCTTTCATTGATCGCTGGGCCGTCGTCTCACACCGCGGCAGCCAAACCGCCGAGATAGGCCTCGCGCACCTGGGCATTGTTCCACAG
The DNA here is from genome assembly GCA_019241425.1 of Acetobacteraceae bacterium. GTDB lineage: Bacteria > Pseudomonadota > Alphaproteobacteria > Acetobacterales > Acetobacteraceae > JAFAXA01. Next base: position 846 of record JAFAXA010000263.1, read on the forward strand.
ATTGGAGGGCGGCCCCGACACAAGCAGGCTGCCCGTTTCCAGCACGTAGCCGCGATCCGCGACCGACAGTGCCATGTTGGCGTTCTGCTCGACCAGCAGCACGGTAACGCCGCGTGCGCGGATGTCGGCGACGATGCGGAACACCTGTTGCACGATCAGCGGCGCCAATCCGAGCGAAGGCTCGTCGAGCAGCAGTAACTTCGGCTTCGCCATCAAGCCGCGCGCAACCGCCACCATCTGCAATTGCCCGCCGGAAAGCTTCCAGCCGAGCGCGTGCTCCAGCCGCTTCAGTTCGGGGAAGAATGCGAACATCTCGTCGACCTCGCGCGCGAACCCGCGCCGGTCGACGCCGCGGCGATTGGAGGCGCCGAGTGCGATGTTCTCTCGCACCGTCAGTCCCGGGAAGATGCGGCGGCCCTCCGGCACGTGCGCGACGCCCATGCGGACGATGCTTTCGGGTTTGCGCCCGAGTAGTTCCTGGCCGGCGAATTTGATGCTGCCCGACACATTGGCGACCAGCCCCGATATGCAGCGCAGCAGCGTCGATTTGCCGGCGCCGTTGGAGCCGAGCAGGGCGACGATCTCGCCCTCGCTCACCTCGATGTCGAGGCCCTTGAGGACGTCGCCCGCATTGTAGCGCGCGGTGAGCGCGTTGATCTCAAGCAACTTCATGGAGGTGCGGCTCTCCGAGATAGGCGGCGACTACGTCCGGGTGGCTCAGCACCGCACCCGGTGCGCCATCGGCGATGCGCTTGCCGAAATTCAGCACGGTGATGTGGTCGGCCACCTGCTGCACGAGTTTGACGTCGTGATCGATGATCAGGATCGTCAGGCCGTGACCCTTGAGGCGGCTCAGCAATTCGCCGAGCGCGCGTTTCTCAGTCAGATTGAGGCCGGCTGCCGGTTCATCCAGCAGCAGCACATCCGGCGAACCGGCCAGCGCGCGGGCGATCTCCACGTATCGTTGATGGCCGTAAGATAGCGCGCCCACCGGCAAGTGTGCCGCGTCCTCCAGCCCGACGAATTGCAGCGCGCCGACGGCACGGCTCACCACCCCGCTCGGGTTGCGCCACACGTCGTTGCCGGGACGCTCGGCGCCGATCATCACGTTTTCCAGCACCGTCATGCCGCGAAACACGCGGATGTTCTGAAACGTCCGGGCAAGGCCGCGCTGCGTGCGCTGATGCGCGCCCATCCCAGTCACGTCGGTTCCGGCGAGCGCGATGCTTCCAGCGGTCGGCCGATACAGTCCGGAGCACACGTTGAGAAACGTCGTCTTTCCTGACCCGTTCGGGCCGATCAGCGCGTGGACGGTGCCGCGTCGCACCGCAAGATCGACACCGTCGAGCGCTTTCAGGCCGCCGAAATGCTTGCTGAGACCGGCAACCTTCAGCGCGATCTCCTCGGATGGCTGCGCCCGCCGGTCGAGCAACGGCAGTTCGCCCGCGGCACCTGCGGTTTGCGCGCGCCCCCTGCCTCCGAACCGGCGCGCGATCAGGCCCCACACGCCGTCCGGCAGGAACACCATGATCAGGATCACCGCGGCGCCGTAGACGGCGAGATAAGCTTGCCGCAGGAATCGCAGCCACTCCGGCAGCATCACCAGAAAGCAGGTTCCGAGCAGCGCCCCGAACGGCGACTGCACGCCGCCGAGCAGGGCCATGGTCAAGAGAACGACCGACTCGTTGAAGGCGAACTGGTCCGGGCTGATATAGGCGAAGGCTCCCGCGAACAGGCCGCCGCCGAGCGCCCCGAGTGCGGCGCTGATGCCGAATGCAACGACCTTGATGCGGAATATGTCGACGCCGCAGGTGCTGGCGGCGATCTCGTTGTCGCGAACCCCCTGCATTGCCCGGCCGAGCCGGCTTCCCTTCAGTCGCCAGGTGAAAAAGGTGGCGCCGACCAGGGCGGCGAGGCAGAGACCGAGATACGCACGCCCACCGGTAAGATCGAGGCCGGGCAGGACGGGGCGGCGGATGCCGGAAATGCCGTCCGGCCCATGCGTCAGCGAAATCCAGTTCGTCAGCACCAAAGTGAGGATCTGCTGGAAGCTGATCGTCACCATGGCGAGGTAATGGCCGCCCAGCCGCAAGCTCGCGAGACCGAGCACCAGGCCGAATACCCCGGTCACGATCATGCCGAGCGGCAACGCCACGAAGAACGGCAGGCCCCAATCCACCGTTCCGAGTGCCACGCAGTAAGCGCCGAGCCCGAGAAAGCCCGCCTGCGTCAGCGAAATCTGGCCGCAATAGCCGAGCACGACGACCAGTCCGGCGACCGCGATCGCATAGGTCGAAGCCTGCATCAGAATGTTGAGGTAGTAGCCTTCCGCCGGCGCCACGGCCGCGAAGGCGAGCACCGCCACCAATGCCAGCAACGCACCGGGCACCCCACGCCGCCAGTTGCTTTGAGGAGGGGATGCCGTCGCCGCTCGTGTCATCGCGTCAGGCCTTCTCGGCGATGCGTTCGCCGAACAAGCCTTGTGGCCGCAGCAGCAGGAAGATCAGCAGCATCGCGAAGCCGAACGCGTCCTTGTACGGCACCGAAATGTAGGCTGCCCCGAGCGTTTCGGCGATGCCGAGCGCAAGGCCGCCCAGAATGGCGCCGGGAATGCTGCCGAACCCGCCGATGATGTTGGCCGCAAACGCCTTCAGCGAAATCAGCGAGCCGAGGCCGGTGGAGACGAACAAGATCGGCGCGACCAGCACGCCGGCGATGCCGCCGATCGCGGCGCTATAGGCGAACGTGATCAGCACCATGACGGCCACCGGAATGCCGAGCAGGCTCGCCATTTCCTTGTCCTGCGAGGTTGCCTGCAATTTCTTGCCGAGCATCGTCTTCTCGAACACGAGGTATTGCAGCAACACCAGCAAGGCAGCGACCGCGAGGATCAGCAGATACTGGCTGTCCATGAACACCTCGCCGACTTCGAATCCCGGATTGTCGAACATGCCGGGCAAAGTCTGCGGGCTCGGTCCGTAGGCGGCGAGCACGGCGTTCGCAAGCAGAATGGAGGCGCCGATCGTGCTGATGATCACCGGCAACTGTCCCCGGTGGCGAAGCGGCCAGTAGGCGACGCCCGCAAACACCATGCCGAACACCGCCATGACGGCCACCGAGAGGACGAAGGCCAGCAGGTAGGGAACGCCGAGCCCGGCGAACAGGATCAGCATGGCATAGGCGCCGAGCATCGAAAACTCGCCTTGCGCGAAATTGACCACGTTGGCGGCCCGGATCAACAGCACAAAGCCGAGCGACACCATGGCGTAGATCGCGCCGATGCCGAATCCCGTAAACAGGAGCTGCAGGAAAAGGCTCATCGGACCGGCTCAGGCCGTCAGTTCGATATGCCGATCGAACACGATCTTGCCGTTGTCGTTGCGCACGATGTTGTAGCCGTGCAGACCGTCGCCGTTCTCGTCGAAATTATACTCGCCTTCCGCGCCCCCATAGCCCTTGATCGCGATCACGGCCTTGCGCATCGCTTGCGGGTCGGTGCTCTTCGCCGCGTTGATCGCCATCGCCAGGATGTTCACCGCATCGAACGCCCACGACGACTGGATGTCCGGCATCGACTTGTAGGCGGCCTGATACTTCTCCGCGTAGGCCTTGGCCGCGGGACTTGCGTCCGCCGAAAAATCGGAAACGCCGTACGTGCCGTAAAGCGCGGGGCCGGCGAGATTGAGCGACGTCGTGTTGGCGATCGAGGGTGAACCGACCCATGGAATACGCACACCGAGCTGCCGGACCTGCCGCGCAAACACGCCGAGATCGTTCTCGTAAGTGAAATAGCTGGACAGGATGTCCGCGCCGGATTGACGCACGGCGAGAACAACCGGGGTGAAATCGGCCTGCTGGTTCGTGTAGCCTTGCGCGAGCACCGGCTGGATCCCTTCCTTCTCCAGCGCCGCCGTGAGTGCCTTGTTGCCGTTGCTGCCGAACGTGTCGGTGGAAAACACAACCGCCCATTTCCGCTTGTTCAGCTCCTTCACGCCGAATTGCGCGATCACCTGCGCGGAATAGGTGTCGTTCGGGCGGCAGCGGAACAGCCATGGGTTGCCCAGATGCGTGAGACTTGGATCGGTGCCGCCGATCATCATCACCTTGCCGGCCTTCAACACGTCCGGCGCCATCGAGTTGACCTGGGTCGATCGCACCGGGCCGATAAAGGCGACAATGTCGTCCCGACCGGCGAGGCGGCTGAACGCGAGCACCGCGCCGGGATTGGTGGTCTGGTCGTCCTCCACCACCAGTTCGAGCTTCTTGCCGAGCACGCCTCCCGCCGCGTTCACCGCGTCGAGCGCGAGCTGCATGCCGTTCTGCTTGAACTGGCCGGACTCCGCCGCCGGGCCGGTGAGCGGCGACACCACGCCGATCTTCAGCGTGTCCTCCGCCCGCGCGCCGGTTGTGCGAAGCGCCAACCCGGCGCCTGCGCCGAGCAGAGTCGCCCGTCTCGATAGTGTCACCACTGCTTTCCCCCAACCTTGGCCGCCCCGTCCTCGCCCTGGACCGGACGTTTGCCGGCCAGAATAGCCGAGTCTGCCGCCTTGTCGCGGGTTGTTTTTTTGCATCCGCGCCGGTTCGGAAGTAGTTTTGTCCGAAACCTTTCCGCACCTGCGCTCTCCTTTCGCGTGCCGGTCCGGATACTGACGGAGCACCCATGATCCTCTCCCGACGCCGCTTCGGCCAAGCCGCCGCCGCCGGACTGCTCACCGCGCCCCGGATCGGCCGGGCCGCCGAGCCGATCACAATCGGGATGATCGTTCCGATGACCGGCGCCGGGGCCGAACCGGGCAAGCTCTCGGTCAACGGCGCCAGTCTCGCGCTGGCCGAAGTGAACAAGGATGGCGTGCTCGACCGGCCGCTCCGCATCGTGATGGAGGACGACCAGACCTCCAATCCCGGAACGGTGCTCGCCTTCTCGCGGCTCGCCGGACACGCCGAAATCGCCGCCTTCATCGGCCCGGTGCGGTCGACGCAGGTCAAGGCCATCGCGCCTGACGTGCTCAGAACCGGCAAGCCGATGATGTTCGGCGGTTCCGATCCCTCGCTGACGCAGGCGGGCAATCCCTGGCTGTTCCGCTGCCGCCCGCATGACGGCTACTCCGCCAAGGTCATGGCCGAGTACGGCAGCAAGGATCTGGGCGGGCGTAAATGGGCCGTGATCCATACGACCGACACATTCGGCACCAACGGCTCGAAAGCCCTGAAGGACGAATTGGAGGCGCGCGGCACATCCCCGGTCCTGGTGGAGGGCTTCACCAACGGGATGACGGATTTCTCCGCCGTGATCCTGGCATTGCGGCAATCCGGCGCCGACCTCCTGGTGACCTATTTCTCTCTCGATCCGGACCTCGCGATCTTCGCGCGCCAGCTTCGTGAGCTTGGGGTCCACGTCACATGGCTCGGCTCGGCGGCGATCGCCAACACGAGCGCGCGCAAGCTCGCGGGTTCCGCGCTTCACGGCACCTACGGCGTTGCGGATTTCGCCGCCGAAGCCAACCCGGTCAGCAGGTCTTTGGCGGCGCGCTACGAAACCGCCTTCACCCAGCAGCCGGACCAGAATGCCGCCTGGGTTTATGATGCAATCCATCTCCTGGCCCGCGCGATTCGAGACACGGGCGGTATGGAACCGGAGAGGGTTCGCGCCGCGCTGCTCGCGATACGGGGCCATGCCGGAGCCGAGGGCGAATATAATTTCGATCCGAACGGCGACGGGCTGCACGGCTACAACGTCGTCCGCAACGACGCCGGCACGCTGGTCTTCGTGCGCCGGGTCGAGTTCCCTTCCGCTTGACGGGCGGATGCCGGCCCCTTTCGGCCTCCTCTCGCCCGGTCGCCGTCCCGGACCGCAGGTTTGCCGTCGAAGACCGAAGCGCCGCATGTCGCGGGTTTGCATTTCGACGTGGTTACGAGTTAGTTTTGGCCGAAACCTTTCTGCACTAGCGCTCCGGCGCGCACATGCCGGTCGGACGCTGCCGGGAGTGATCCATGAGCCTCACCCGACGCCGCTTCGGCCAAGCCGCCGCTGCCGGACTGCTCGCCGTGCCCCGCATCGGCCGGGCCGCCGAGCCGATCACAATCGGGATGATCGTTCCGATGACCGGCGCCGGGGCCGAACCGGGCAAGCTCGCCGCCAACGGCGCCAATCTCGCATTGGAGGACGTGAACAAGGAGGGCGTGCTCGGCCGCTCGCTCCGGATCGTGATGGAGGACGACCAGACCTCCAATCCCGGAACGGTGCTCGCCTTCTCGCGGCTCGCCGGACACGCCGAGACCGCCGCCTTCATCGGCCCGGTGCGGTCGACGCAGGTCAAGGCCATCGCGCCGGACGTGCTCAGAACCGGCAAGCCGATGATGTTCGGCGGCTCCGATCCCTCGCTGACGCAGGCGGGCAATCCCTGGCTGTTCCGCTGCCGCCCGCATGACGGCTACTCCGCCAAGGTCATGGCCGAGTACGGCAGCAAGGATCTGAGCGGGCGCAAATGGGCCGTGGTCCATACCAGTGACACGTTCGGCACCAACGGAGCCAAGGCGCTCCGAGCGGAGCTGGACGCGCGCGGGATCACGCCCGTGCTGGTCGAGAGTTTCACCAACGGCATGACGGATTTCTCCGCCGTCATCCTGGCCGTGCGGCAGTCCGGCGCCGATCTGCTGGTGACTTATTTCTCCCTCGATCCGGACCTCGCGATCTTCGCCCGCCAATTGCGCGAACTTGGCGTGCACGTCACCTGGCTCGGCTCGGCGACCATCGCCGATACGACCGCGCGCAAGCTCGCGGGAACGGCGCTGTTCGGCACCCACGGGGTGGCCGACTACGCCGCCGACGCAAACCCCGTCAGCAAGGCATTCGCCGCGCGCTACGAAGCGACATATAACGTCACGCCCGACCTCAATCCTGCCTGGACCTACGACGCGGTCCACCCCCTCGCCCGGGCGATTCGGGACGCGGGCGGCACGGAACCGGAGAGGATGCGGGCCGCGCTACTGGCGATAAGGGGCCACGCCGGCGCCGAGGGCGAATACAATTTC
>JAFAXA010000125.1 GCA_019241425.1 Acetobacteraceae bacterium
GGTGCCGCTGGTGGGCGGCCGCAACCTGGTCGTGACCCTGCCGCGGGGGTGGCGGCGCAATGCCAGCATCCAGGTCACGTATGACGGGCCGATCATGGCGCCCGTGCAGCGCGGCTCGCCGCTCGGCAAGCTGACCGTGTCCGGCCACGGCGTGCCGCCGCTGGAAGCGCCGTTGCTCGCGGGAACCGACGTCCCGAAGCTCGGGCTGCCGGGCCGGGCGATGGCGGTGCTGTCCCACTACGTGTCCGGAAGCTGAACCGACGCCGGGCCGTTTCATCACGCTGGAAGGCGGCGAGGGCGCGGGCAAGTCAACGCAGGCGGATTTGCTGGCGCGAGCGCTGGAAGCGCGCGGCATCGCGGTTCTGCGCACGCGCGAACCGGGCGGCACCGATGGCGCCGAGCAGTTACGCGCCCTCCTGCTCGCCCCCGGTGCGGACTGGACGCCTTTGGCAGAGATGCTGCTGCACTTCGCGGCACGCGCCGAGCATGTGGACCGCGCGATACGTCCGGCGCTCGCCGCCGGACACTGGGTGGTATGCGATCGCTTCACCGATTCAACGCTCGCCTATCAGGGCTACGGTCAAGGCGCCGATCTGGCGGCCATCCGCGCCCTGGGCGTGATGATCGGGCTCGCCCCGGACCGGACGATCGTGCTCGACATCCCGGAACACGTCCGGACGGCACGGCTGGCCGCGCGCCCCGGCGGTCTCGATCGTTACGAACTTCTGTCCCCCCCTTTTCACGCCCGCGTGCGCGAGGGCTTTCGCGCGATCGCGGCGGGGGAGCCGGAACGCTGCGTGCTGATCCGGGGCGACGGGGACGAAGCGGCCGTGCATGCGGCCGTATTGCGGGCGATTGAACGCGAGTGACCCGGACGCGCGATATGCTTCGCCGGTCGCTGCTTTCAGCGCTGCTGGCGGTGGCGCTCGGCGCGGCGGCCGGCCTTGAGGCCGAAGAGGGACCGGCGCCCGGACCGGTTCGCGTGATCGGCAGCAACGCTTCCGGTTGCATCGCGGGCGCGGTGCAGTTGCCGGCGCAAGGTCCGGGGTTTCAGGAAATCCGGATCTCCCGGAGCACCTTCTGGGGCCATCCGCGAACGGTCGCCGACATCGAGTTGCTGGCGCGCGAGGCCAAGGAGGCCGGCCTGCCCGATCTCTACATCAACGACATCGCGGCGCCGCGCGGCGGCCCGATCGCGAGCCACGCCGGCCATCAACTTGGCCTGGAAGCGGATATCTGGCTCGACGTGACCCCGAAGCCGGTTCTGTCGCCGGCCGAGCGCGACGCCCTGGAACCGCCGAGCGTCGTTGCTCCGGACGGCAGAAGCGTCGATCCGGCGATCTGGCGGCCGGAGCACGCGACGCTGCTGCGCCTGGCGGCGCAATTGCCGGACGTCGATCGCATCTTCGTCCATCCGGCGATCAAGCGCGAACTGTGCGACACCGCCGGCGGGGACCGGCGCTGGTTGCGGCTGATCCGGCCATGGTACGGCCACGCGTCGCATTTCCACATTCGCTTCCGGTGCCCGGCGGAGCAGCCGGAGTGCATGGGGGCGACCGCTCCGGTTCCTCCCGGCGACGGCTGCGACGCGACGCTGCAATGGTGGTTCGATCAGCTTGGCCGCCCGGCAGCGCCGGCCGCTCCGCCGCCGCCCCCGCCGGCTGCGTGTCTGGCAATCTGGGCGGCTCCGGAGCGCTGAACCTTCGTGCACGCACGGTGAACCTTGCTGCCCCGCCTGCGCTCTTCGCACGGTGGCGTTCGTTGTATTTCGGTGGAGGGAAGTCTGGTGAAGCATCTCGCTGTTCTGGGCCTCGGACTATGCGTGGCGGCGTGCGGCGGCGCCGATACGGGTCCTGATGCGGGGGCACGGCTCGCGCCGGCGACGCGGGCGGCAGCGCCGCTCGCACCTGCCGGGGGTACCGCAACCACGCCGGGCGATGCGGAGACGGCGACGCCCGTGCGCCCGGGCGTCGGCGCCCAGCCCTCCGTGGCACCGTCTTCGCCCCGCCCGCCCACGCCGACCAACAGCGAGGGGATCTCGACACCGGGCGGACGGGTCGGCACCACGGGCGCGTTCTAAGGGCCGGCGGCCCGGGCTTTCCCTTCGCCTTCGCAGGCGCGACACTTCGCCCGTGACGGTTCCCGAGCCCCGCGCCAATCCTTCGCTGTTCGGTCACGAGGCGGCCGAAGCCACGCTCGCGAACAGCTTGCGATCGGGGCGCATGCACCACGCCTGG
>JAFAXA010000171.1 GCA_019241425.1 Acetobacteraceae bacterium
CTCGTAGACTGGGGGCTCAGGCGGCTTTCGCCTGTTCCACCATGCGCGTCAGGCTCCCGAGCGTATCCCGTGCCATGCGTACGCGGGTCGCGACATCCATTTCGCGAACGATCGCGAGCTTATGGTCCGGCCGCAGCTTGACGAGCCCGCCCTTGGTCGCGAGCCAGGAGACGAGCGCCGCCGGATTGCGGAACGCATTGCCGCGAAAGCTGAGCACCATGCCCTTCGGCCCGGCTTCGAGCTTCTCGACGCCCGCCTCACGGCACGCGCGTTTCAACGCCACCACTTGCAACAGATTGTCGACTTCCGGCGGCAGCGGGCCGAAGCGGTCGACCAGCTCGGCGCCCATCGCCTCGGTTTCCGCATCCGACGCCAGCGCGCCGATGCGGCGATAAAGGCCGAGCCGCACCGGCAGGTCCCGCACATAGGTTTCCGGAATGAGCACCGGCAGGCCGAGGCCGATATTCGGAGTCCAGTCGCGCTCCTCCGGCCGCTTCCTGCCCTCGCCCGCCCGCAACTCGCCGACCGCGTCTTCCAGCATTTGCTGGTACAGCTCGATGCCGACCTCGCGGATATGCCCCGATTGCTCATCGCCGAGCAGATTGCCCGCGCCCCTTATGTCGAGGTCATGCGAGGCGAGCGTGAAGCCCGCGCCGAGATTGTCGAGCGTCTGCATGACCGTCAGCCGCTTTTCGGCGGCGGCCGACAGGCGATGGCTTTGCGGCCAGGTGAGATAGGCGTAGCCGCGCTGCTTGCCGCGTCCGACCCGGCCGCGCAATTGGTAGAGCTGACCGAGACCGAACATGTCGGCTCGGTAGATGACGAGCGTGTTGACGGCCGGCATGTCGAGCCCGCTTTCGACGATGTTGGTCGAGAGCAGGATGTCGTGTTTGCCGTCGCCGAACTCGGTCATCACGCGTTCCAGTTCGGTCGGCGCGAGGCGGCCATGCGCCTGCGCCATGCGCGCTTCCGGCACGATCTCGCGCAGACGGTCCGCCATGCGGGGCAGATCCTCGATCCGCGGGACGACGCAGAAGATCTGGCCGCCGCGGAATCGCTCGCGCTGGATCGCCTCACGGATCACGACGCTGTCATACGGCATGATAAAAGTGCGCACCGCCAGCCGATCGACCGGCGGCGTCGCGATCACGCTCATCTCGCGGACGCCGGTCAGCGCCAATTGCAATGTGCGCGGAATAGGCGTCGCGGTCAGCGTCAGCACATGCACGTCGGCCTTGAGCTGCTTCAGGCGTTCTTTATGCGCGACGCCGAAATGCTGTTCCTCGTCCACGATCAGCAGGCCGAGATCCGCGAACTGGATGGCCTTGGCGAGCAGCGCGTGGGTACCGACCACGATATTGATCGAGCCGTCGCCGATGCCGCGCTTGACCTCCGCGGCTTCCTTGGCGGCCACCATGCGGGAAAGCTGCGCGATCCGCACCGGCAGCCCCTCGAACCGGGCGACGAATGTGCGGTAATGCTGGCGGGCGAGCAGCGTGGTCGGCACGACGACGGCCACCTGATTGCCCGACATCGCGGCGACGAACGCGGCCCGTAGCGCCACCTCGGTCTTGCCGAAACCGACATCGCCGCAGATCAGCCGATCCATGGGCTGGCCCGAGGCGAGGTCTTCCAGCACGTCGGCGATCGCGCGTGCCTGATCGTCGGTTTCCGCGAACGGAAAGCGCGAGCAGAACTCGTCCCACGCGCCCTCCTCGGGGGTCATCATCTCCGCGTCGCGGACGCGGCGGGCGGCGGCGATGCGGATCAGTTCGCCCGCCATGTCGCGGATGCGCTGCTTGGCCCGGGCCTTGCGGGTCTGCCAGCCGGCGCCGCCCAGTCTGTCGAGGCCGACGCCCGCGCCCTCGCTGCCGAAGCGGGACAGCATTTCGATGTTCTCGACCGGCAGGAACAGCTTGTCGTCGCCGTCGTACAGCAAGCGAAGGCAGTCATGCGGCGCACCCGAAACGGCGAGCGTCACCAGCCCGTCATAGCGCCCGATGCCGTGGTCCTGATGCACGACCAGATCGCCTTCGGCGATTTCCGTCGCTTCGGCGATGAACTGATCTGCCCGCTTGCGCCGGCGCGGTGGCCGGCTGATGCGCTCGCCCAGCAGATCCTGTTCGCCGACGAGGGCGATCCGGTCGGCGACGAAGCCGCGCTCGACCCCGAGCGTGACCAGCGAAACGGCGCCCGCTGGCTTGCGCCGCACCGCCGCCCACTCATCTTCCTGCCGCGCGTCGTGGAAGCCGTGTTCGCGCAGCAAATGGGACAGCCGCTCGCGCGAACCCGCCGTCCAGGCGGCGATCACCAAACGCCGTCCTTCGGCGGCCCAGCGCTCGGCCTGGCCGCGCAACTGGTCGAAGACGTTGACCCCCGGGGCGGCCGAGCCGTGGGCGAAGATCGGCCCCGGCCTGCCGCCACCATCGATCCCCTCGGCCCCGTCCGGGCGGGCGAACGGCGTGAAGGCCAGCACCGGCCCGGCCGCCAGCATGGAGGTCCAGTCGGCCCGGTCGAGGTAAAGCCGCTTCGGCGGCAGCGGCCGGTACGGAACCTCGCCCTCGCGGGTCGGGCCTTTCCGCGCGGCGTAGTGATCCGCGACCATCTCCAAACGCGCCGTCAGGACGCCGTCCGATTGGTGGTCGAGGCTGACGGATGCGCCCGGCAGGTAATCGAGCAGCGTTTCCAATTCCGCGTGAAACAGCGGCAGCCAATGCTCCATGCCCGGATGGCGGCGGCCCTCGGAGACGGAGAGGTAGATCGGATCCTCGGCGGCGCCGGAACCGAAAAGCTCGCGCCATCCCTCGCGAAAACGGGTGATCGCCGCGCGATCGAGCGGCACCTCGGACACCGGACGGAGCACGATGCGCTGTCGCTTCTCGCGGCTACGCTGCGAGTCCGGCTCGAACACGCGGATAGATTCGACCGTGTCGCCGAACAGGTCGAGCCGGACCGGCCTCGCCTCGCCCGCCGGGAAAATGTCGATGATGCCGCCGCGCATCGCGTATTCGCCCGGCTCCATGACGGTGCCTGCGCGGCCATAGCCGTTGGCTTCCAGAAAACGGGCCAGTTGTTCGGGATCGGCGGTGCCGTTGACTTCGAGCACCAGACGGGCGTCGCGGAACGCATCGCGCGGCGGCACCCGCTGAGCGAGCGCGTTCACCGTGGTCAGCACGATCCGTGGCCGGTCGGCCTTTTCCAGCAGGCGCCCGAGCGTGGCGATCCGCTGCGACACCAGCGAAGGATTCGGCGAGACGCGGTCGTACGGCAGGCAGTCCCAAGCGGGAAACCGCAGCAGCTCGGTTTCCGGCGAGAAGAAACGTAGCGCCTCCGCGAGCCGCGCCATGCGCGCATCGTCGCGGGCGACGTGCAACAGATGCCCCTGCATCTCGGCACGACGGCGCAGCAGAAGCTGGGCGTCGAACCCTTCGGGCGCGCCATAGACGGGGACGGCGTTGCGCACCGGCGCGTTCGCGGAGCGGGTGCTCATGCCCCGGCCGCGTCCCGTATCCGGCGCAGCATCGGGCTGTCCGCCTCGGCCGGGATCGGCTTTCGGCGGGTCAGCCAGTTCGCAAGCTCCACGTCCGGCAGTTCGAGGATCGCCTCCAGCGCGTCCAGCTCATCGGCGTCGAAGGCGGCGATACGTGCGGCGACGAAGCCGCCCACCAGGATGTCGTTCTCGTGCGTGCCCCGGTGATTGGCGCGGTACAGCAGGCGGCGGCGCCTGGTGTCCAGCAGGGCGTATTCTGGCTCGCTCATCGGTGCGGTGTCATATAGCCGCCGGACCCCCCGATGTCAGCCGTGGAACACGACCCGCTCACGCCGCTGTTTGCGCCGCTCACCACCCTGCGCCGGGTCGGACCGGCCTTGTCCGGCTTACTGGCACGCGCGGCGGGCGGGGACCGCGTCATCGACCTGCTGTTTCACTTGCCGGACTCCTATATCGACCGCCGCGCGCGGCCGACCATCGCCAACGCGCGGCCGGGCACGGTCGCCACGCTCGCCGTCGAAGTGCTGCGGCATCAGGCGCCGTTGAATGCGCGCCAGCCCTGGCGGCTGATCGTGACGGACGGCACGGGAACCGCCGAGTTGGTGTTCTTCCGTTTTACCCGGCAGGCGCAGATGGCGCCGGGCACCAAGCTGATCGTCTCCGGCAAGCTCGAGCGCTTCGGCGAGCGCGTCACCCTGCCGCACCCCGACCACCTGATCCTCGCCGACCGCGGCGAGCAGCTTGCCTCCGTCGAGCCGGTCTGGCCGCTGACCGCCGGCCTTTGGCCGCGTCAGGTGCTGGCGGCGATGGCGCAGGCGCTGCCGCTAATCCCCGATCTGCCGGAATGGCAGGATGCCGCGCTGCTGCGCCGGGAACGCTGGCCGGGCTTTCGGGATGCGCTCCACGCCGTGCAGTCGCCGGATGGCGAACTTCCCGGCCCCGACCCTCGCCGGCGGCTCGCCTATGACGAACTGCTTGCCGGCCAGCTCGCCTTCGCGCTCGTGCGCGGGGGTATGCGCCGCCGGCGCGGGCGGGCGCTGAAGGGCGACGGCGCGTTGCAGGCGCGGGCGTTGGCGCGGTTCGGGCATCGGCCGACCGCGGACCAGCTCCAGGCGCTGTCCGAAATCGAGGGCGACATGGGCGCCGAGTGGCGCATGTTGCGGCTTCTGCAAGGTGATGTGGGCGCGGGAAAGACGCTGGTTGCGCTGCTCGCGATGCTGCGGGCGGTCGAAGCGGGCGCCCAAGCCGCTTTGATGGCGCCGACCGAGGTGCTGGCGAAGCAGCACCATCGCACGCTGTCGGCGCTCAGCCCGGTGCCGGTCGCCCTGCTCACCGGCTCGATCAAGGGCGCGTCCCGCGCGCGGATCCTGCGCGGCCTCGCCGACGGATCGGTCCCGCTCATCGTCGGGACGCACGCGCTGTTTCAGGAGGCGGTCGAATACCGCGATCTCGGGCTGGCGGTGATCGACGAGCAGCACCGGTTCGGCGTGCATCAGCGCCTTTCCCTGGGCGACAAGGGCGAGCGGGCGGACGTGCTGGTAATGACGGCGACGCCGATCCCGCGCACCCTGCTGCTGACCGAGTTCGGCGAAATGGAGGTGAGCCGGATCGCGCAAAAGCCCGCCGGCCGCAAGCCGGTGCGCACGACCCTGCATTCGCTCGGAACCCTCGGCGAGGTGGTGGACGCGGTCGACCGCAAGATCGCCGGCGGCGGGCAAGTGTTCTGGGTCTGCCCGATGGTGGCGGAAAGCGAGGCCACCGACATCGCCGCCGCGGAAGCGCGCTTCGCGGAACTGCGCGGACGCTTCGGCGACGCGATCGGGCTCGCGCATGGCCAGCAGGACGCCGCGACCCGCGACGCCGCGCTCGCTGATTTCGCGTCCGGCCGCATCCGCCTCTTGGTCGCGACCACGGTTATCGAGGTCGGCGTCGATGTGCCGGCCGCGACCGTTATGGTGATCGAACATGCCGAGCGGTTCGGATTGGCGCAGTTGCATCAATTGCGCGGGCGCGTCGGCCGGGGCGCCGAGGATAGCTTCTGCCTGCTGCTGCATGATGATTGGGTGAACGAAGCGGCGCGGCGGCGGCTCACCATGCTGCGCGACACCGAGGACGGATTTCTGATCGCGGACGCGGATTTCCGCCTGCGCGGCGGCGGCGACATTCTGGGCACGAAGCAGGCGGGCCTGCCCGGCTGGCGGCTCGCCGATCCGGAACAGCACGAGGATCTGCTGGAAGTGGCGCGCAAGGACGCGGCGGCGCTGATCGCGCGCGATCCGCAATTGCGCTCGGAACGCGGGCAGGCCGCAAAGACGCTGCTGCGACTGTTCGAGCGGCGGGAAGCCGTGCGGACCATTCTGGCCGGCTGAACCGGGCGCCCTTGTCCAGGGCCGGATCGCGCCTCAGAGTGACCGGAGGCGGAAAAGGGTCGCAGATTGCCGGAGGAGGATCGCCGCTACCCGCTGCGCCCCATCGTCGGCATCGGCGTCGTTGTTCTCCGCGACAACGCGGTGCTGCTGGTCCGGCGCGGTAAGCCGCCCAATGCCGGCATGTGGAGCCTCCCCGGCGGCGCGCAGGAGGTGGGGGAGACCGCGGAGCAGGCGGCGCGCCGGGAGTTGTTGGAGGAGGCCGGGATCACGGCCGGCCCCCTGCATCTCGCGGCCAATGTCGACAGCATCGACCGGGACGACGCCGGGCGAGTACGGTATCACTACACGATCATCGACTTCGCCGCGCGATGGGAGCGCGGCGAGGCGCGGCCGGGTTCGGACGTGACGGATGCCGTTTGGGCCGATCTCGACCGCCTCGCCGACTACAGTCTCTGGGACGAAGCGCACCGGGTGATCGGGGTCGCGCGCCGCCTGCTGGCCGCCGCGTAACCCGGGCGATCAGCTCCGCTTGCGGTGATGCGGGTTGCGCGCCGCGCCGCGCGAAGCGAGGCTCGTGGACAATCCGGCGCACAGGATGCCGAGCATGGCGGGCAATAGCCATGTGGGGCGCACAAGAAGCGGCACGCACGCCCAGCTCCAGAGCCAATGCGAGGCGTAGTGATCGATCACCGCCTCGGCGTTCTGCAATGCATCGTGATTGGCGAGAAACAGCAATTGCCCGAGCGGCATATCCGGCGGGCTCAGCGTCGCCAGGGCGACGGCGCCCACGAGCAGAATGGCGGCCAGAACGGCAAGGATGCGCTGAGCTATCACATATACAGCTTTTCGCTCTGCCGCCCGGCATAGAGGGCGGCAACGGACGAACCGTAGCCATTATAGATCTGCGTGGGCGCCCTGTCATTCGTGCCGATCAGCCGCTCGTTGGCTTGACTCCACCGCGGGTGCGGCACGTTCGGATTGACGTTGGCCCAGAACCCGTACTCGTCGGGATTGATCCCCTCCCAGAACGTGGTCGGGCGCTTCTCGGCGAACCGGATGGTGCCGATCGACTTGGCGGACTTAAAGCCGTATTTCCAAGGCACTGTGAGCCGGATCGGGCCTCCGTTCTGGGGCGGCAGCGGTTTGCCGAACAGGCCGACCGACATGAAGGCCAGATCGTTTGCCGCCTCGTCCATGGTCAGGGCCTCGACATAGGGCCAGGGATAGATCGGGTTGCGAAGATTCGGCATCGACGGGTCCTGAACCGTCTCAAACACAACGAATTTCGCGGAACCGAGCGGCTCGGCCATCTTCAGCAGCGCTTGCAGCGGAAACCCCGTCCACGGAACCGTCATCGCCCACGCCTCCACGCAGCGGTGGCGATACACCCGTTCTTCGAGCGGCATCTGCTTCAGCAAATCGTCAACGCCGACCACGCGCGGCTGGTTCAGCAAGCCCTCGAACTTGACCGTCCACGGCCGCTGCTTCAGCGCCTGGGCGTCACGCCAGATCGTCTTGTCTTCGCCCCATTCGTAGTAGTTGTTGTAGGTCTCCGCCCACTTCTCCTCGGTAAGCGCCCGGCCGCCGTCGAAAGCCGGATTGCGCGGCGCGGCCTCCGGGAGCGCCGGCGCCTCCGCCGCGCGCACCGAGCGTCCGGCCAACGCCAGAGACGCGGACGCGCCAAGCAAGGTGCGGCGCCCGATCACGGCCGTCTCCGGCGTGATCCGCGCCCCGCGCGTTTCCCATTCACGGCGTGTGATGATCGGCATGTGCGTGATCCCTTCCGGAGCGATGTAGGATAGTTCGGGCCGGGCACCAGACCGTTACGCCTTCACCGCTTCAGGAAGGGCGGCCGTTGGCGCATGACGCGGAGGGGGAACGAAGGTAGGGCCCGAGCACCCGCGCGACCTGGCAGGCGCTGAGGCGACGTTTGATCCGGCTCGGTTGCCGACCGACATTGATGCGCGCGCTTCCGCCACCCGTCAGTGCAACGCGCAGGAACTGCAATCGCGTGCTGCCCGCGCCGACGGCCGGGGTGGGTCGCCCCGCTCCGACCGCCGCGACCGCTTCCCGGTACGCAGCCGCGAATTCCGGCGTGCGCGAGTGATAGAGCCCGATCGCCGTGAACCAGTTGCCGCCCGCCGGCCCGTCGCGCAGTGCCCGCAGGAACTGCGCGGCGTAGTCCGCATTGGCCTCCGGGTCGAAGGCGTCCTCCAGCGAGCGGAACGCGTCCGGATGCATCGGCAGATCGACCTGCATGCACCCGACATCGATATAGCCGACGCCCCGGGCGAGCGCCGCCCGCGCCCACGCGACCGCCGCGTCCTTGCTGGGGAAAAACAGGCTCTGCCCGTCGGCGTCGATCGTCCAGGGCCAGGGCCGCAGGCCCGATCCGCTCTCTGGGCGACCGCTCTCCACCTTTGCAATCGTCGCCAGCAGGCCGGGCGGTGTCTGCCGGGTTTTTTCCGCAACCGCCGCGGCTTGCAGGCAGGCGCGATCGGCGTTGCCGCTCCCGGCATCCGGCTCGGCCCGCGCCGTTGCCGATATCGCGAACAGGAGGCAGGCGGCCAAACCGGGCAAGCGCATGGGCGTTAGTGGAACGACGGACCGGACACTGTCCAGCCGGGACCTGACGAAGTGAATTGAAAAGACCGCGCCGCAGGCATACGCTCACCGCCCAGGCTGGAGAAAAGAACCGCAGGCGCATAGACGAAGGAGCCGGACATGCCTTTCGATGGAAGCGCGTTTTCCCCCACTGCCGAGCAGGTAACCGCACCGCTTAGTCCGGAGCCCTCGCCGGCGCGATCCACTTGGCGACAAAGGCTGCGCTCGCTGTTCGCCCCGGAAGGGTGGACCGGAGACATCCACGGCTTCGTGCCGGGAACCCGCTCGCCGGTGACGGAACCGACCGTCGGCGAGGTTCTGCTGCTGGCGCGGCGTTTGATCGAGCACGAGGATCGCTGGATCAAGGGCCACTACGCGACACTGGACGGCCGGCATTGCGCGGTCGGGGCGTTGCGCGCCGCCGCCTTGCGGCTGGACGCCAGGCGGATCGGCCGGAGCGCACAGGATCATCTGCGCGACCTTTCCCGGGCGCGCGGCTTCCGCAGCATCGAGCAGATGAACGATCATTCGAGCCATGCCGAGGTGCTCGACCTGTTCGACGCGGCGATCCGATCGGCGGACCACCGGGCGGCCTGAACCGCCGCCTTCGTCGGAAGGCCCCATCCAGGGCCTGCTTCGTCGCGTCTGGTTCCGGTCATTACGACACTCTTGGCTTCGGGCAGGCGAAAGGGGCGGTGAGAGCCGCCCCTTTTTCGTGGCGGCTCATCCCCTGGCGCTTCACGGCAGGCGGCTGCGCTCCGCCTGCTTCTGGGCCTCCCGCGCCGCCTTGAGCTGCGCCTTGGTGTACATCAAGGCGTGGGACGCCAGATCGGCGCTGTCTTCCCAAAGGTTGCGCCAGATACCGAGAATGCCTTCGAGGGGCTGCCCGACGACGCGGGACGAAAAGGATTCGAAGGTGATCGGACCCGCGTAGTTCGCCTTCACCAGCGCCCGGAATACGCCAGCGAGGTCGATCGAGCCGGACCCCATGTAGCCGCGATGGGAGTCGCCGGTATGGAAGTAGCCAAGCAGGTCGCCGGTTTCGATGATCGCCGCGCCGATGTCCGATTCCTCGATATTCATGTGGTAGACGTCGAGATGCACTTTGACGTTCGGCGCAGCGACGCGCCGGCACATCTCGACGCCCTGCGAGGCGGTGTTGAGGATGTTGGTTTCGTAGCGGTTCACCACTTCCAGGCCGATGACGATGCCGCTGCTGGCAGCGGTCTCGGCGACTCGCTGGATCACCTCGACCGAGCGCTTGATGCCCTCGGCGGTTGGGGGCACCGCGTATTTTCCGAACGCTGAGTAGAGGATGCCGCAAATGTGGGTTGCCCCGATGTCGCGCGCCATGGCGATCGCGTCGCGCAGCTTCGCTTCCCCGCGTTTCTCCTTGTCACGGTCGTCCGCCGAAATATCGGAGGCAGCGTCGAGGCCGAGCGAGTAGGTCGCGCCGAGACCGCTCCGTTCGAGCTGCTGGCGGGTGAACGCGACGTCGATGGTTTTCGGCTCCAGCGCCGACACCTCGATCAGGTCGAAGCCGGTTTCCGCCGTGCGCGCGATCGCGCGCGCGCACTCGTCGTGGCTCCAGCCCTTTTCCCAGACGAAGGCGTGCACGCCGAGCTTGTTCATCGTCGATCTCCCGAGTGAGACTATCGGCGCCCGATCATCCGGTGCAGCGACCGGCCCGCCCACACCGAGCGCGCGATCATGATGACGAGCAGAAAGCCGCCCCAGAGGGCGGTCGCGAGATGCTGATTGGCGCCGAGCAGATTAAGCCCGGATGCGATGACTTGCAGGATCACCAGCGCAATCGCGACGGGCAGCACGCGTCCGAAGCCGCCGAAGGGATCGACGCGGCCCAGAAAACACGCGAGCACGGTGATGAGCAGATAGGCTTCGCCGTGACCGACGCGCACCGAGTTGAAGCGGGCGAGCATGACGATGCCGGCGAGGCCGCACATCAAGCCGGACAGCGTATAGACGAGGGTGAGCGAGCGGCGAGTCGGCACGCCGGAATACCGGGTCGCTTCGAGGTTGGAGCCGATCATGCGCGTTGCGAAGCCGAGGCGAGTGCGGGACATCAGCACGTGCCAGACGAGCACAGCGGCGGCGAACACGATCAGCGGCGCCGGAATGCCGAGCAGCGTGCCCTGCCCGATCGCCTGCACGGCTTGCGGCGTGCCGGAGATGTCGCCGCCGCGGGTCAGGAACTCGCCCAAGCCCCGCACGAAGATCATGGTGGACAGCGAAACAAGGATCGGATGCGCGCCGGTGGTCGCGATGATCGCACCCATCGCCCAACCGACGACGGCGCCGGTCGCCAGGGCCGCCGCGATACCGAGCAGGATGAACAGCACGCCCGCGCTCTCGCCGCCGCCCGCGTGCAGGATTCCGGCCATCGCAAGGCCGCTCAAATTGGCGGTGAAGGTGATGGCGAGATTGAAGCCGCCGGAAATGATCGGCATCAGCATGGCGAGGCTGAGCAGGCCAAGCTCCGGCAATTGGAAGGCGATGGAGGCGAAGGTGCTGCCGGTCAGGAAATTGTCCGCGGCCGCGCCGAACACCGCGACCACGACGACGAACAACAGCAGCAGGCCCGCAACGTCCGCATCGAGCAAGCGGCCGATGCCGCGCTCGCCGGGGCGGGGGATACTTCTCGTCGTCATCAAACCGCCCTTCGCCGTGCGGGCGCACGCCAGCCGCCGAGAAGGCGGCCGACGCCTTCGCTCGACAAGGTGATTGCGATCAGAATGATCGCGCCGATGATCATCTTGAAGGCGTAGGGCGAGATGCCGAGCAGGTTCAGCCCGTTCTGCGTCACCGCGACCAGCAGCACGCCGAGCAACACGCCGAGGATGGTGCCCCGCCCGCCCCCGAGCCGGGCGCCGCCGAGCACCACCGCCGCCAGCACGTCGAGTTCGCGACCGTAGAGCGCGTTCGGCACCACCTCCTCCGCGTAATGCGCCTGCATCAGCCCGGCGATCCCGGCCATCAGGCCGAGCCAGCCGAAGGCGAGATAGTGCATCGCGCCGATCGGGATGCCGATGCGGCGCGCGCCGTCCGGGTTGTCGCCCAAGGCGTAGAGCTGCCGCCCGGTGCTGATCCGGCGCAACAGCAGCCAGGTCGCGACCACGCAAGCCAGCATGACGAAGAACGGCAAGGTGAGTTCGGCGCGACCGGAGGCGGTGTCAAGGCCGATCACCGCGACGCGCGTGGTCAGCCACTCCGGCAGGTCGTAGATCGAGACGCCGCCGGAGAAGAACATCAGCAAGCCGAAGAAGAGATTGAAGGTTGCGATCGTCACGACGATCGACACGATGCGGAACTGGAAGATCAGGAACGCATTGAAGCAGCCGAGCAGGGTTCCGAACGCCGCCGCCAGCAGCAGGCCGAGCGCCCAATCGCCGCCGCCGAACCACGGCAGGATCAGCGCCACCACGTACTGCACGACCGAGGCGGCGACCGCGAAGGAAATGTCGATGCCGCCCGCGATCAAGACGACCAGCAGCCCGACGCCGAAGATGATGTTGACGGCGGTGACGTTCAGCAGATCGAACAGGTTCGGCAAGCTCGCGAAGCCCGGCGCGAGCACGCCGAGCCCCGCGCCCATCACCGCCAGCACGACGAGCAGCCAGCCTTCGGTCGGGCCGATGCCGAGCCTATGCATGCACCGCCTCCTCGATCGCGTCGATCGCCGTTGCGGCCGGGCGGTATTCGCCGACAATCCGCCCGTCCCGCATATGGAGAACGCGGTCGGCGTTGAAATAGACTTCCGGGATTTCGTCGGAAATGAGCAGAATCGCGAGGCCCTGTTCGGCCAAACGCCGCACGATCGCGAAGATGCCGGCGCGCGCGCCGACATCGACGCCGACCGTCGGTGAATCGAGGACCAGCAGGCGCGGCGTCGTCGCGAGCCATTTCGCGAGCACGATGCGCTGCTGATTGCCGCCGGAGAGCGTCGAGACGGCGTCCTCCTTGCGGCCGATCTTGACGCCGAGATCGCGGATCCAGTCGTCGACGAGCGCGTCCCGCTTGCCGCCTGAGATCAGCGGCTTCGGGCCGAGCAGCCGGTCGAGCACGGCGATCACCGTGTTGTCGGTGATCGACTGCGGCTGCACGAGGCCGAGCTGGAGCCGGTCCTCAGACACATAGGCGACGCCGGCCCGGATCGCCGCGCGATTGCTGCCGAAACGCACGCGCTTGCCGTCGAGCATAATCGTGCCGCGATCCGGTTGCGTCATGCCGAACAGGCTGAGCGCAAACTCGGTGCGGCCGGAGCCGAGGCGGCCGGTGACGCCGACGATCTCTCCCGCGCGGATGGTGAGCGAAATGTCCTCGTACTCGCCGCGGCGGGACAGGTTTTCCACCGTGAGCACCGGCCTCGCGGCGGCAAGGTCGCGCTGCCCCACGGCATAGTCGAAACTCTTGCCGGTCATCAGCTCGGTGAGCCGGGTTTGCGTCATGCCCGCGGTCGGGAACGTGCCGACCAGCTTGCCATCGCGCAGCACAGTGACACGACTGCACACGTCGAGCACTTCCGCGAGCCTGTGGCTCACGAACACCACGGCGATGCGTTCCGCCGAGAGGCGGCGGACGATCGCGAGCAGCGCGTCGGTTTCCGCTTGCGAGAGCGAGGCGGTCGGTTCGTCCATGAACACGATGCGCGCCTCGCCGACCAGGGCGCGGGCGATCGCGACGATCTGCCGTTGCGCGATCGGCAGTGTGCGGAGCGGCGCGTCGAGCGGCAGGCGCACGCCGAGCCGGTCGAGGATCTTTTGCGCGGCGCCGCGCATCGCCGTGCGATTGACGGGGCGCGGGCGGGCGCCGAGATTGCGTTCGAAACCGATGTTTTCCGCGACCGACATTTCGGGAAACAGCGCCAGATCCTGCCAGATCACCTGAATGCCGAGCGCCCGCGCCGCGCCCGGCGTCATCGTCCCCATCGGCTGTCCGGCGAAGCGCATGACCGCGCCCGGTTCCGGCTGATGCACGCCGCTGATGATCTTGATTAGCGTGCTCTTGCCGCAACCATTCTCGCCGGCGAGGCACAGCACCTCGCCCGGCAAGATGTCGAAACGCACGTCGTCCAGCGCGTGGACGCCGCCGAACTGCTTCGACACGTGCTCGAGTTCGAGCAGCCCGATGGTTTCACCCGGTTCGGCGGGGTCCGCCATCGAGCGGTCTAAAGGCCGGTTTTCGCCAGATCGTCCACGGTCTTGTCGTTGAGATCGACCAGTTCGTCGACGATCAGGTTATGGCCATCCGGATGCACGACGCCCAGGCCCGGAATGTTGGTGCCGTCCGTGATCTTGTCGCCGCGCGCGACCATGACGCCGAGGGTCACGAACACCTCGCCCGCCAGTTCGGGGTTCCACATATAGCCGCCGGTCAGTACGCCGTCATGCACGAGCTTTCGGCCCTGGCCGGGCGAGAACGGCCCCATCACCACGACCTTGCCCTTCATGTGCTTTTCGTCGACGGCGCGCGCCGCCCCGATCGGCCCCTGGCTGCCGAAGGCGAGGATGCCGCGAAGGTCGGGATGAGCGCGCATCAGGTCGAGCGCCGTGCTGCGCGACTGGTCGACATTCTCCGCGACGCCGTAGCGGTCGCCAACCAGGGTCATGCCGGGGGCGTTGGCCTTGATGTAGGCGATCGCGGCGTCGGCCCAGGCATTGTGCAGCGGCACGGTGAGCGAGCCGACGAACACCGCGTATTCGCCCTTGCCCCCGAGCGCTTCCACCAGCCGCTTGCCGTAGGCTTCGCCGAAGCCTTTGGAGGAAGCGAGTTCGAAGTCCCAGTCGGCGTTCTTCT
>JAFAXA010000241.1 GCA_019241425.1 Acetobacteraceae bacterium
AGCTTCGTCGTGCAGGAGGATCGGCGTTTCGATCCGCAATCCTGGGGCTATTAGCGCGCCGCCGCCAAGGGCGCACCCGAGAAGCAGCACCGTCATCGCTCCACCGACGTGTGAGCAAGCTCATAACCCTCTCATCTCAGCTAAACCATTCTCCGTTCCGCGAAAACGCGGACACCGCGCAAAACGGAGGACGGAATGAGCGAATCGTTTCAACTCGCCTACGGGTCAGGAATCAGTCATCCTGCCGGGGAAATTCGCTCGGGCGACGCCGCCAGCGGCGCGGTCGGTCCGGTGACGCCGATCAGCGCCATCGTCGGCGTCAGCGAGTTTTCGTTTAGCTTCTTCAACGGCGGCGGAACCGACAATCTGAAGCCGGGACGGCCCACGACGCAGACGCCTCCTACACGCCTCCGGGCGGCGCGCCCGGTTTCGTCTGCCTCAGGAACTTCGTCGGCGCATTCGTAACGAACGGCGGCGCCAAACTCACCGAGCGGCCGCTCGGTGAGTTTCAGGTGAACGTAATCTTCTCCGGCCCGGGCCAGCTCTCGTGCACGTTGCAATTGAGCGATTCGAACAGCGACGACCCGGTGAAGGTCATCGTTCGCGGCCTGATCGTGTTCTTCCGCTGACGCCCGACGCGCGCCCCGGCCATTCCGGGGCGTGCGATCCGCTCAGCGGCTCAGCAGCGTCGTCGCGGCTGAGCGCCGCCGCTCCCAACCCGCGCGCTCCAGTTCCGGCACGTCGTCCTCACGCTGCGGATAACCGAGGCAGTAATAGCCAATCAGCGTCCAGTGCGGCGGCACGTCCAGCGCCTCCCGCACCGCCGCCGGGTCCAGGATCGACACCCACCCCAAGCCGAGCCCGGCCGCGCGGGCGGCGAGCCAAAGCGTGTGCACGGCCATCACCGCCGAATGCGCCGTCGTTTCCGGCATCGTGCACCGCCCGAGCCGGCCGCCCTGCGCCGGGTCCGGCTCGGCGAACACGGCGAACTGGCAGGGCGCTTCGTCGAGTCCGGCCAGTTTCAGCCCCGCGTAAAGCGCCGCGCGATCCCGTTGCTGACCGGCCAGCGCCTCCGCGTTGCAGGCCTCGAACGTCGCCCGGACGCACGCGCGC
Source organism: Acetobacteraceae bacterium (assembly GCA_019241425.1). Taxonomy (GTDB): domain Bacteria; phylum Pseudomonadota; class Alphaproteobacteria; order Acetobacterales; family Acetobacteraceae; genus JAFAXA01. The sequence continues at coordinate 1,114 of JAFAXA010000241.1, forward strand.
CGCACGGGATCATCAACGATGACGAAGCGCCAGGGCTCGCTCAGTCCGACCGACGGGGCAAGCGACGCCGCGTCGAGCAAAGCGTGCAGCAGTTCGGGGGGCACCGGATCGGGGCGGAACCGCCGCACGTCGCGGCGCCACCTGAACAGCTCCAGCAACTGGGTTTGAAACGTTGGGTCGAATGCCGGCGCCCGGCCTGCCGGCGCGAGAGAGATCGTCATCCGTGACAACACCCCGATTCGGCCGCGGGCGACATGCCGCGCCGGGCACTGTATCCGGTGCCGCCCCGGTCACAACAGCCGACCCGGCTCTGTGTTCTAGAAGCGGGGCGCGTCGGCCGCTTGCTCGCGAAAGGCGCGTACCGTGTCATCGGCCCGCCCGAGCGCCGGATCGGCGGCGAGCGGCTTGCAGGTCACCTCGGCGGCCGCTTCGGCGAAATTCTCCAGCGCCTCCGACTCGGCATAGCCAAGGGCGCTGGCGGCCAGCGCGCTGCCCGGGGCGGCGCCGAGCCGCGCATCATCATGGGCGCGCGTTCCGGTCGCCGATTGCAGCGCCGCCCGCCGCAAATCCTCCGCCCAAGCCTCGTCGCGCAGCCCGCATAAGGGCGCGAGCGTCGCCACCGTCCCGAGTTGCACGGTCTCCGCCAGCTTCTCGCCCGCGCGCGCCGCAGGGATCCCGAACACCAGCCAGCAAAGAACGAAGCAGGCGCCCGTGCGTCCCGGCCTCCGCGGCGCCGCGCCGCCCGCGCGACCGCCGGCCGGGGCCAAATTGACAGGAACGATCCGCCCCGGCCTCATGAGCCGACCGGCCGCGCCCCGAACGCGCCGGAGCCGGAAGGGAACGACGATGATCGGCCGCGTTGCCGCACTGCTGACGCTCCTTGCCGCGCCCGCCGCCGTCGCGCAAACGGCGGCGCCGCCGGAAATCCCCTATGACAGCGTGCCGGACCCGCTGAAGCTTCCACCCAATCTGTATTTCGGTGAAGTCTCCGGTGTCGCCGTGAATTCGCAAGGCCATGTGTTCGCCTTCTCGCGCGGCAACACGACCGGTCCCGCCTACGCCGCCGCCGCCGCGCAATTGCTGGAATTCGACGCCGGGGGCACCTTCCTGCGCGAGATCGGCCACAACCTGTATGGCTGGTCATTCGCCCATACCGTCAAAATCGATCCGGCCGACAATATCTGGGTGACGGACAAGGGATCGGACACCGTGATCAGGTTCGATCCGGCGGGCCGAGTCACGATGGTGTTCGGCCGCAAGCAGGAAGCGTCGGACGAATCGACCGAACCGCTGAAGCATCCGAAGCCGCCCTTGCCGCCGATCGACGGCTATTTCCGGCAGGTGACGGACATCGCCTGGGACAGCGCCGGAAACGGCTATATCAGCGACGGCTACATCAACTCCCGGGTCGCCAAGGTCAGCCCGGACGGCGCATGGCTCGGTTCGTTCGGCACGCCGGGCGACGGGCCAGGGCAGTTCAACACGCCGCACAGCATCGCGATCGACGCCGCCAACCGCATCTACGTGGCCGATCGCGGCAATCGCCGCATCCAGGTGTTCGACACGGACGGCAAGCCGCTCCACCAATTCACGATCGACGTGCCGTTCGACCCCGACACCAGGCCGGTGATCGGCAACAAGCCCGACCAGTCGCCGCCGCCCGGCACCGCCAAAACCTTCGTCGCCGGCGCGCCCTGGACGGTGTGCATCACCCCCGGCCCGAACCAGGTGCTCTACGCGTCCGACGCCTATCCGGGACGCATCTACAAGCTCAGCCTGGATGGCAAGCTGCTCGGCGTGCTCGGGCGCGGCGGGCGCGCGCCGAAGCAGTTCGGCTGGATCCACCAGATCGCCTGCCCGTCCGAGAACACGCTGTTCGTCGCGGAATTGCTGAACTGGCGGGTGCAGAAGCTGGAACTGCATCCGCCGCCCTGACGCACCGGCCACGAACAACCATGGAGGAGATGGCGCTCCAAGCGTCTGTTAGGATTGCCCCAATAGCGTCTATCTGGGCGCGCTACAGGTCTTGATGGCAGCAGCCGTGGCAGCGAAATTAGGATTTGGAATGTCGTCCAACGCCTCCTTGGCCAGCATGTTCACTCGGGTCAAGTCACCGATTGCCGGATTCCCGAGCAACGCAAGCAAGCTGCCCTCCTTCGGATTCGTGACCAGCGCCGCGTCTGCCTTGAAGCTGCGCACTGATCCACTCGTCGCCTCGGGCTGAGAGGCTTCGGCTCCCTCCTTTGTAGCGGATGGTGCCGCCTCAGCCTGGGCGTCTGTCAGTCCTTCGTTCAGGATCGATGTGGTCGCTTTCAGCGTCGTTGCCTTGGCCCCGCCTGGCCTGTTGGACCTGCCCGCCGAGCCGGTTGAGTCGGTCGCTTTTTGGAGGTCGAATTTGGCCTTTTCCGTCGACGACTGATTGCTTGAGGAAGCCTGCAAACTTTTCAACACCGAACTGTAGTCGAAGCTGCGTGCGCCCGACGTTTGCGCGGTTTGATCGATCGTATCCGCAGCCTGGAAAATCTCACCGGGCAGAGCGACATATTGGGCTATCGCCGAGTCCAATGCGTGCATCGAACTCTCGGCAGCCGCTTCGACCGCTTGCACGGCGGCTTTTGCCGGCTGGTTCGAAGTGGAACCTGTCAGAAGCGGTCCTGCGTCGACGCGCATCTGATTCAGCGCGTCCTGCAGAGCGGCCTTGTCGAGAACGAGCGGTATCGCCGAGGTGTCATTGAGGATTTTCGATTGGTCCACAACGCACAGCAACGCGGCCGTGGCAGCTTGATCTGTCGCGGCATCCTTATCCGGATGAAGATATGAGACACCCGCCGCACCCGCGGCACCGCCCAGCCCTGTCCCCGCGATCGCTGCTGTGCTCGCTTGCGCTATCCCGGTTGCGACGGCGGCGATCGCCAATCCGAAAACCGGGATTGCCAGCTCGTCCTGCAAGTCCTGTGCTTTGTAGGCTGCCGCCTGATATTTCAGGTGCATGTTCCAGGCATATCCGCGCGCTTGCCAAAGCTCCGCCGGCGTCCTCCCGGTTTGGTAAACAGGACTTGCGGAGAGAGGTGACTTCTGCGCCGACTCGAAGCTCCGGTCTGGCAGACCCACCGTCGGCCATCTCTTCCTTTCATCGTAATAGGAGGATCCGCGATAGCTATCAGGGTGGCCCGGTCGCGTGTTCAACCGGGCGCAGCCGCATGCAAGCGACGCTACAGCGAGAACCGATATCGCACAGCCATCGAGTCTGGTTCTGGACCTTCCCAAACGGAACGATCGGCCTGCCTTCTTGCGCCTGACGCTGTCGTCGATGGAACAGATTAGGCGGAAGCTCCTGTGCGGTCTCACTGATCGGTCCGACCTGAATCCCGGATCTCGTACCCCTCCGACGTTACGATTGAAACTGCCGGAAACGCGTTTTCTCACTGGCTCACAAAGCTGTGATCCGAGCCAGCCAGCAGCGCTGATCCCGATACACCGCGGCGGAAATTTACTTCCGGCTCCAATCCGAAAATTTCGCGGCTTACAAGGTACTCGTTGCTAGCGAGTGTCAAACGAGAGCATCAGCCCTCGCTTCTGCCGATGCTCCGCGTCGAAATTCTCCGGCCGCAGCCACGCCTCGTAGCCGGACCTCAGGCGCTGCCAATCGCCGTCGGTCATCGCGAACCACGTCGTGTCGCGGTTACGGGCTTTGACCACCATGTGTTGCCGGAACACGCCCTCGAACGCGAAACCGAAACGCCGCGCCGCGCGCTTGGACGCCTCGTTGCCCTCGTCGCATTTCCATTCGAAACGACGATAGCCGAGCGTGTCGAACACATGGCGCGCGGAAAGATACGCCGCCTCCGTCGCGATCCGGGTGCGCGCGATTGCCGGTCCCCACAGGATGCCGCCGATTTCGATCACCCCATGCGCCGGGTCGATGCGCATCAGCGCTTGGCGTCCTTCCGCCCGGCCCGTCTCGCGGTCCACCACCGCGAAGAATAGCGGATCGGCCGAGGCCGCGGCCGGCAGAAGCCACCGCTCGAACGAGTCGCGATCGGCCGGTGGTTCCTCCGCGAGATAGCGGAAGCGCGCTTCGGCACCCTCCGCCTGGGCCACGCGCAGCAGATCGGCGCCGTGCCGCGCCGCGTCGAGCGGTTCCAGCCGCGCGTAGCGTCCGTCCAGAACGACGCGTCCGGGGCGCGGCACGCCGGTCCAGGCCGAGAGGTCCGCCACCCGTTCCACGCCCCGGCCGCTCAGGGCAGCGGACGAAGGATGGTTGCGGCCGGAACGGATTGCGGCCAGTCGCGCAGATTGCGCACCGCGCCGTCTTGCCGGACGGCGTCGAGACGCGCCGGGTCGAGTTCGGCAAACAGCCACCCCGGCCGGTCAGGCGTTCCGCGCGCGATCACCCCGTCCGCCGGAAAGCCGCGATCGACCGGGCCGAACACCGCCGCGTAGCCGCGATTGGCATCGAGCGTCGCGAGCCAGGGCGCATCGCCGACCGTCGGCGCCACCGCGACGAAGCACTGGTTCTCCAGCGCCCGCGCCCGCGCCGCGAGACGCACGCGATTGAAGCCGTGCAGCGTGTCCGTGCAACTCGGCACCAGGATCAGCCACGCGCCCGCTTCCACCTGCGCCCGCACCAGATTCGGGAATTCGCAATCGTAGCAAATGGAAATTGCGATCCGGCCCCAGGGCGTTTCGAACACGGCGGGCGGCCCGCCCGGCCCGACGCCCCATTGCTCCGCTTCGAACCGCGTCATCACGCGCTTGTCCTGAAACGCAACGGCGCCCGCCGGGCTGATCAGCGGCGCCCGATTGCGCACGCCGCCATCCGGGTCGCGCCAGGGCAGCGTGCCGGGCGCGAGCCAGACACTGTGCCGCCGCGCGGCATCGCGCATGATCTCCAGCAACGCTTCGGTGTGGTCCGAGACCGCCGCCAGTTCGCGGTGCGGGTCCGGCCCGGAGGGCAGCAGGGCGGCGGCGACCTCCATGCAGGCATATTCGGGCAACATGAGGAGGTCGGCGCCGGCCGCCCCCTCCGCCAGCAGGGCGTCGAGCTTGGCCGCCCAGTCACCGATCCGGCCGATGCGGCTTACCCCGTATTGCAGCAGTCCGAGGCGCAGCACCGTCATCCCGGCCGAACTCTCCGATCAGCTTGCCCCGTGGAGCGCCCGGTCGATCTCCTCGCCCGTGGGCAGGCTGCCCTGGCTGCCGGCGCGGGTGCAGGCAAGCGCCGCTGCAACATTGGCCCGCACTGCCGCGCTTGCGAGAGGCTGGCCGCGATCCAAAGCCGCCGCGAGAACGCCCACGAAGCAGTCTCCGGCCGCCGTGGTGTCCCGAACCTGCACCTTCACGCCCGGCAGCGCGCCTTCGCCGCCGCCGGCCTCCGCCCACTCGACGCCGGCGCCGCCCAGCGTGCGGATCACGCTGATGCGGAGCCGGGTCCGCAATTCCCGGGCATTGCCCTCGCAGCCGAGCTGTTGCCCGACCCAGGCGGCCTCGTCCTCGTTGACCACCAGCATGTCGAGGGCACGCAGCGCGTCCGGTGGCAGCTTGCCGGCCGGTGCCAGGTTGTGGATCGGGCGAACGCCGGCCAGGCGTGCCCGTTTGATCAATTGCGCAGTCTCGCCGGGATCCGCTTCCATCTGCGTCAACACGACCGTGCTTTCACGGAGCAGCGCATCCGTCGCCGCTGCCTGCCGCGCCGCCAGATTGGCGCCCGGCGCGACGACGATCTGATTGCGGCCGGCCGCATCGGTGCAGACCGTGGCACATCCGGTGGTGTTCGCCTGGCCGACGCCGCCGACATCGACGCCCGCCGCCCGCAATCCGCCGAGCGCGAGGTCGGCCAGCGCGTCCGCGCCCGTGCTGCCGAACATGAAGACGGTCGCGCCGTCCTTCGCCGCCGCGACCGCTTGGTTCGCCCCTTTGCCGCCCGCCTCCGTCCGCATCGCCCGCGCGAGCAGGGTCTGTCCGGCCTGCGGCAGCGTGTCGACCGAGAACACGAAATCGACGTTGATGGAGCCGAACACAACGATCATTTGCGCGCCTTACGCTCCGCCCCACGCCATCGCGAGCAATCCACCGCCGGCGACGACCAGCACCGGGTTCAGCTTCGTCAGGCTGAGCAGCAAGGTCGCGGCGGTCGAAATGACCCACTGGATCGGCCGGTGGTCCACTGTGCCGGCAATCACGATGCCGCTGGCGGCGATCAGGCCGATCGCGACCGGAGCAAGGCCGCGCTCAACCGCCACATGCCAATGCGAGTGCTCGCCGATCGTCCAAACCCGGCTCATGATGGCGACCAGGATCGCGGCCGGCAGGATCATCGCGACCGTCGCCAGCAGCGCGCCCGCGAAGCCCGCGACGTGATAGCCGAGCAGCGTCACGAGAAGCACGCTCGGACCCGGCGCAACCTGCGCAATCGCGAAGCTGTCGGCGAACTGCACCGCCGTCAGCCATTGATGCTCCACCACCGTCTGCAATTGCAGTTGCGGCACGATGGCATTGCCGCCGCCGAATGACAGCAACGACGCCGCACCGAAAACCGCGCAGATCTGCCAGAGCGTCTGTGCACTCATGACGCCGTCTCGCGCCGCCATGCCCACGCGAAACCGAACGGCCCAAGCAGCAGCAGCGTCAGCCAGAGCGGCGCGCGCATCGCCGCTGCCATCACGAGCGACAGGATGAACAGCAGCAACGGCACCGGCGCGGTCAGCAGGGTGCGGCCCTGCCGCCAGGCAACCGAAAACGTCAGCCCGACCGCCGCCGCGGTCATGCCCCGCATCAGGTTTCTCAGCGCATGATTGTCCCGCAATTGCAGATAGATCGCGCCCGCCGCGAGGACGATCACCATCGGCACCAAACACAAGCCGATGACGGCGGCGACCGCACCCCCGACGCCCCGCAGCTTCATGCCGACGAACACCGCCATGTTGACCTGATTGGCGCCGGGCAGAATGCGGCAGATGGTCGAGGCGCTCAGAAACTCCTCGTCGGTCACCCAGCCTCGCTCCCGCACGATCACCTCGCGGGACCAGGCCGACAAACCGCCGCCGAAACTCTCGAGAGCGATGCGGTTGAACGCGCGCGCCAGTTCCCACGCCGATGGCGGCTCACTCATGATCGAGATCCACGTGGTCGAGGCCGGCACTCGCGGCGTCGTCTCCTTCGCTATGAACTTGCACGGTAAGCGGATCGGACGGTTCATAGGGGCGACCCTCGTCCCAGTCCGCGTGCGCCTGGCGCCGCAGCGCCGCGACCGCGTTCTCGTCCTCCACGATCATGCCAAGCTCGCGGCGGAGATCGAACGCGCTGCGGTCGATGTTCATCGAACCGACCAAAGCCCGCTTCGCATCGGTCGTGATCAGCTTGGCGTGCAGACGCAGCCGGTGTTGCTTGCGGACCTTGACGCCGGCCCGGATCAGGATCCGCAGCGCCGAGAAGGTGTCCGGCATGTCGGACACGCTGATGCCGTGCCGGCCGCCGCAAATCACGCGCACGCGCACGCCGCGGTCGTGAGCGGCGAGCAGGCGGTCGAGAATGGTTGCGTCCGAAAACTTCGGGTGCTGCACCGTCATCGTCCGCGTGGCCTCGTCGATGAACTTGGCCATCGTTTCGCGGGAGTTGGTGGTGCTCCAGAGCAGCCGGCTGCCGAACGGCGGCATGAAGGAGGTGCGGTGCCAGTCCGCCTCGAAGCAGGCGATCATCTCCCGCACCACGGCCGGATCGGTGAGCACGAGCCCGTAATCGCGGGTGTGCGTGAAATACTTGTCACTGAAATTGAACGTCGCGATGAGTGCCGTAGAGCGGTCGATCACCATCGACTTCTCGTGCGTGACCGCGAATTTCGGGTTGGTCCACAGAACCGAAATGCCCGCCGCCTTGAGTTGCTCGAAGGTTTCGTCGTTGGCGCGACTGCCGGAGGACCGCGCCGGATTGAGCATCACGCGCACGTCGACGCCGCGCGCCTTGGCGCCGATCAGGCCCTCGATCAGAACGCGGGACGTGAAAGCGAACATCTTCACGGTTATCGAGGACGTCGCATCGTCGATCAGGGCGCGGACCGGCAGGATGCCGTCCTGCGGCTCCACCAGAACGCGGGGACCATGCAGCTTGTCTTGAGCTTCAGCCAAGGGCCGTCCTCCGCTTGCAAGGCGCGGCCGTCCGGGCTGCCCGCCCCTCGAGCCAACGTCATGACACTATGCGGAAACGTGCCGCCCGCAACAGCGTCCGCGCGTGTTGGGGGGACGGCGTTGCCGCCCGTCCGGCTCAGGCCAGCACTTCGATCCCGACCGATTTGATAAGGGCGAGAACAGGCCGCCCCGGCGCCAGGGCCAAAGCGCGGGCGGCGTCCGCCGTTACCCGCGCGAGCAGGTGGCCGTCGTCGAGCACGATCTCGACCAGGGCGGCATGGGCGGCCCGATCCTCGACGACCCCATGCACGGTTCCCGGAATGATGTTCTGGATGCTGATACCGGCCGGTTTTTCCAGCGCAACGACGATTTCGCGGGCCGGGATGCGCACGCGCAAGCGCTCCCCCTCGGGGGCCGGGAGGAGCGGCACGAGCAGCACCCGTCCGCCTGCTTCGAGCGCCGTCAGGGCCCGCTCGGGATGGTGCCGCACCACCCGCGCCGGGAGCACGGCCGCCGCATCGGCCTGCGCCGCCAAGGGCGAATCGGCGCGGGCCGCCAGTTCGGATAGCGGCCCGGACGCGATCACGCGGCCTTCGCGGATCAGCACCAACGTGTCGGCCAGGCGCGCGACCTCGTCCGGCGCGTGCGTCACGTAGAGGATCGGAAGGTTGAAGGAGGTCTTGAGCCGGGCGAGGTAGGGCAGAATCTCGGCCTTTCGCGCGGCATCGAGGCTTGCCAGCGGCTCGTCCATCACGAGCAGCCGGGGTTGCGACAGCAAGGCCCGTCCGATCGCGACTCGTTGCCGCTCACCGCCGGAGAGCGTGTGCGGGCGGCGGTCGAGCAGCCGGCCGATGCCGAGCAGATCCACCACGGCCTCGGTCGCGAACGCGCCACCCGGCGCCCGCCGCAACCCGTAGCGCAGGTTGCGCAGCACCGAGAGATGCGGAAACAGGCGGGCGTCCTGGAACACGACGCCGATCCGGCGCTTCTCCGGCGGCACGAACAGGCCGCTTTCGGTGTCGGCCAGAACGTCGCCATCGACCGCGACCCGGCAGGCCGCCGGCCTGAGCAGCCCCGCGAGCACGGCCACCACCGTCGATTTGCCGCAGCCGGATGGCCCGAACAGGACAACCGTGCCGGGCGTCGGCGCGGAAAGCCGGACATCGAGGGTCACGCCGGGAAATGCGTGCCGGAACGCGACGTCGAGGCTCACCGCCCGATCGCGGCCCGCATTCTTCGGCCGAGACGCTCGGCGCCGATCAGCCCCGCGACCGCGAGCGCCACCGCGACCAGCGAGAGGCGGGCGGCGACCGCCTCCCCTCCTGGCACCTGCAGGGCGGAATAGATCGCAAGCGGCAGGGTTTGGGTGACGCCCGGAATGCTGCCGGCGAAGGTGATAACCGCCCCGAACTCACCGAGGGCGGCCGCGAACCCGGTGATCGCGCCGACCAGGATGCCAGGCGCGGCGAGCGGCAGCACCACGGTGAACAGGCGATCGAGCGGCCCGGCGCCGAGCGTCCGCGCCGTGTCGTCGAGACCCCGGTCGATGCCCTCGATCGACAGCCGGATAGGCCGCAGCATCAGCGGGAACACCATGACCCCGCAGGCGAGCGTCGCCGCGCCCGTGGTGAACACGAGCCTGATCCCGAACCAGGCCAGCAGCCAGGAGCCGATCGGACCGCGCGTGCCGAACAGCAGCAGCAGCAGCCAGCCGACGACCACCGGCGGCAGCACCAGCGGCAGATGCGCGATCGAATCGATCACGGCATGGCCCGGAAAGCGGTAGCGCGCGAGCAGGAACGCGACCGCGACCGCCGGAGGCAGGCCGAACAGGACACTCCGGGCGGCGACGTCGAGCGTCAGGCGGACGGCTTGCCACTCGGCGGGCGAGAGCCAGTCCGTGATCGCCCCTACTCCACCGGCGTGAAGCCGCGCCCGGCGAAGATGGCGCGCGCCTCGGCCCCGCTCGCGAATTGCAGGAAATCGCGGGCGTCTGGCGTGTCCTGGCCGGCGATGATCGCGAACGGGTAGGTGATCGGCGCGTGGCTGTCCGCCGGAAACACGCCGGCAACCGCGACGCCCTTGGTGGCCGCCGCGTCCGTCGCATAGACGATGCCGGCCGGCGCCTCGCCCCGCTCCACCAGTAGCAGCGCGCTCCGCACGTCGTTGGCCGGCGCGATCCGGTCCGCGACCTTGTCCCACAGCCCGAGCTTGGTCAGCGCTTCGCGGCCGTAAAGGCCCGCCGGGACATGCGCCGGGTCTCCCATCGCGAGCCGGCCCTTCGGCCCCAGCAGCGCCAGGAGATCGAAGCCGGGACCGATCTGCACGTGCTCCGGATGACCCGCCGGCACCACCAGCACGAGCTGGTTGGAAAGCAGGTCGCGGCGCGTGCCGGCGGCCAGCAGATGCCGGGTGTCGAGATAATCCATCCACTGCTCGTCGGCGGACGCGAAGACATTGGCGGGCGCGCCCTGCTCGATCTGGCGCGCCAGCGTCGAACTGGAGGCGAAGGAAAGGCGCGGCGTCGGGTGCCCGCCCTTGGACCAGGCGGACGCGACCTCCCCCAAAGCTTCGGTCAGGCTGGCCGCCGCAAGCACGGTGAGCGCATCGGCGCGGGCGACCGCCGGGACAAGCAGCACAGCGACCAGGACCAGCCGAACGAAGCGGCGCATCGGGAAACTCCGGCGATATGTCCGACCGATCATATCCACGCGTCGTCAGCCCGGCAAACGCACCGCTTTCGGGCCGGGAACGGCTGCTCTACCCTCACGACCATGCAACACATCCGCCATCCCGGGCGGCGCGGCTTGCATCGGCCGGTCGTGTCCGAGTGGCGATGCAGTCCCGCAAACCGCAAACGCCACCGCGTGTGCCGCGTCGTGCAAGGCCGCGTCATATGCCGCCGCACGTAGAAACCGACATCGCGGCCGTCGCACTCATCGTCATCGCCGTTCTTGTGCTGATCGTGCTGGTGCGATCGGTGCGGATCGCGGCGGAATGGCAGCGCGCGGTCGTGCTCCGGCTCGGCCGCTTTCACGCCGTCAAGGGACCGGGCCTTTATCTGCTGTTCCCGCTGATCGACCGCGTGGCGGCGACGATCGACCTTCGTATCCAGACAACAACGATTGCCGCCGAGCAGGCTTTGACACGCGACACGGTCGCGGTCGGCGTCGATGCAATCGTCTTTTGGCAGGTCGGCGACGCCAAGGACGCCGCGATCCGGATCGCCAACTACCGGGAGGCGATCGAGCGTGTCGCCCAGACGAGCCTGCGCGAAATGATCGGCGCCACCGATTTGTCGCGTCTGCTCGCCGATCGCCGGGCCGCCGACGCACAGCTTCGTGAAACGATCGGGCAAAAGACCGGAACGTGGGGCGTCGGCATTGTATCAGTCGAAATCAAGGACGTGGTCATCCCGCGAGAGTTGCAAGATGCGATGAGCCGGCAGGCGCAGGCTGAACGCGAGAAGCATGCGCGCGTCACGCTCGCTTCGGCCGAGGAGGAAATTGCACGGCAAATTCTGGCCGCCGCTGCAACCTATGCGAACAACCCGACCGCGCTTCAGCTCCGGCAGATGAATTTATTGTATGAGATGAACAAGGAACGGGGTACCACGGTGCTGATACCAACGGATATGGCAGGAAGCCTCGGCCCGATGGTGGGCGTTGCCACAGCCATGCAAGGCGCAGCATCCGGAAAGCCCAATTCACCCACGCAATAGTGAGTCCCATTACAGGCGGCGGAATTCCATTTTGGTGAGCATGGCGACCGAGTTGAAGGAAGCGCGCGCGCGCGGTGCCGGACGTCAGGCGCTGTTCGCGCTTGGCACGCCCCGCACACCGATCGTTGCCCATCGCGTCTGGAGTGCCGCGCTCGAAAAGGCGCTCGCCGCCCTCGACAGCGGCCGGACGCTGGTCGCGATCCTCGGGCCGGAGGGCGTCGGCAAAACCACTTTGTTGCACGAAATCGAGCAAACACAGAACCGTGGCGGAAACCGGCGCATCACGGTGATCGACGACGCCGACCGGCTCGGCAATGCCGATTTGCGCGCGCTCGCGGATTCCGGCAAAGGTCCGTTCCTCCTGGCCGGGCGCCCCGAGCTTTCGCTCGAATTGTCCCTGGTCGATCCGACTGCGGCGATCGTCAGCATGGGCCGCATCTGGCAAGCCGACATCCCGGCCTATCTTGAGGCGCTCTGCGTGCAGACCGGCCAGGCCCGGGCGCTGATCGAACCGGCAGCGGCCGACAGGCTGAGCGTCGTTTCCGAAGGTCTGCCAGGCGCCTTGACCTCCGTCGCCCGCATGGCCGCTCTGGTCGCGGCGGCGGCGGGGGCCGACCATGTGCAGCCGGAGCATGTGGATCGCGCGGTGCGCCTCTACGAACGGCCGGACGCGGTCCCGGCTTCGTCCTCGGACCTGCTGGCACTCCTAGAGGAGCGCGAGCCCCGCGCGGCCCAGTCCGTCCGGGAAAACGCGGCGCCGCTCCAAGGGCGCGGGGGACGGGCGGCGTTCCTGCCCAAGCGTCGAAGCCTCGGGCTGGCGGCAATGGCCGTTGCCGCAGCCGCATGGCTGACCGCGGGCGCACTCTGGCTGGAGCGACACACCGCCAGCGAAGGCGCCGCCACCGGCCAGCATCCGCCACCGACCGCCCAAATGACGGCGGGCGTTATCCCGCCCGCGCAACCCGCCGCCGCCCCGGCGTCCACCGCACCCCTGCCGCAGCGGCCGGTGCCGCCCGCGCAGCCACAGGTCATCGCCGAGCCGCCGCCCGCTGCCGCGCCCACCCCAGCGCCGCAAGCTGCCGCTCCGGCTCCGCAGCCGCCGCCGACGGCGGTCGCGGCGGCGGAACGGCCAGTCCCGCCCGTTGCCGCGGCACCGGCACCGGCGCCGGTTGCGCGACAGGTCACGGAAACCGCCCCGCCGCTTCCGATCGATGTCGGGGCGCTGCCCGCCTTCGCGCCACCGCGCGTTTTCGTCAGCTACGCGGCCGGCAGCACCGCCGCGCAATCCAAGGCGACGATCGTGGCGGCTGCCCTGCGCGCGCACGGGTTTGCGGCGGCGGAACCGTTGCCGGCGGCGTCCGAACGAGAGCGCGGAAGTGTCGGGTTCTACTTCTTCGAGGACCGGGACGCCGCGGCAGCCGTACAGGCCGCTGTTCCCTTGCCGCTGGATGCGCCCGGGCTGCTGCCGCTCACCCATGGTGAA
>JAFAXA010000152.1 GCA_019241425.1 Acetobacteraceae bacterium
AGCAGATCGGCGACCACGATCGTGGTCCGGCCGGCGGATTTCGTGGCGGCGAGCAGCTTGGTCGCCCACGGGTCGTAGCCGGCGCCGTTGACGACGGCGATCCGCGAGGCGGCGAATGCGCGCGCGACCGAGGGGCTCGCCTCGAAGGCATGCGGATCCTGGTCGGGGTTGCTCAGAATGCTGGCGACCGCCGCGCCCGGGCCGGCCACCTGCCGGGCCACGTCGGCGTAGAAATTTTCGGCGGCGACGACCGGGAGCGGACGTTCGGCCTCGGCGGCGTTCGACGCGGCGGCGCCGGCATAGGCCAGCGCGAAGGCGAGCAGGAGACCGGCAAACCGGCCCGGGCGGAGCTTCGGGGGCATGAAGTGTTATAACGTAGCAATATCGGCGCCGACGAGCCCGGGTCCGGCGCGCAACGCCGCGGAAAAGACTACCGGTTGGCGGCAGCCGGGCCATCTAGCCGCCATGGCACTTACCAAAACGGCGCCGCGCGCAACGCTTGTCACCGGCGCGACCAGCGGCATCGGCGAGGCGTTCGCGCGGGCGCTGCCGCCCACCACGTCATTGCTGCTCACAGGGCGGAACGAGGGTGCCCTCGGCCGGCTGGCCCGCGAACTCGGGGCCGGCCGGCTGGTCGAAACGGTGGCGGGCGATCTCGCCGACGATCGCGGGCTCGACATGCTGGCGGGCGCGGCCGAGCGGTTCGGCATCGACCTGCTGATCCATGCCGCGGGACTCGGCCCGTACGGCGACTTTCTGTCGGCCTCCGAGGAGGCGTTGCGGGAAACGGTGGCGGTGAACGTGACCGCGCCGCTGGTTCTCTGCCGGCGGCTGCTGCCTGGCATGATCGCGCGCGCCGAAACGGCGAACCGGCGGGCGGGGCTGATCGTGGTTTCGAGCGGCGCCGCGTTCTTGCCGGTGCCCCGCTTCGCCGTCTACGCCGCAACCAAGGCGTTCGACCTGTCCTTCACGGAGGCGCTTGCGGCCGAACTCGGGGCGCGGCCGATCGACGTGCTGGCCCTCTGCCCGACCGCGACGCGCAGCCGCTTCGGCGAGCGCTCGGGGTTCGGCGGCAATTTCCCCGGCGCCCAGCATCCGGCCCATGTGGCGCGCCAGGCGCTGGCGGCGCTCGGGCGGCAACGGACGCTGGTGCTCGGCCCGCTCAGCGGCCCGGCGTTTACCGGCCCGGCGTTGGTCCGAACCGCCGCCGCGCGGGCGTTGCAGGCGGTGCTGCCGCGACGCTGAGGCGGATCAGCGCAGGCCGAAGCGGTTCGATACGGCGGCGAAGTCGGCGGCCGTCTGATGGCGGGAGGAGGCGACCGTGCCGTCGGCGGGACGAACGAGCTGGCAGGTGGCGAGGCCCGCCGCCATGGCGGCGTCCAGTTCGGCCTCGACGTCGGACAGGAACAGCAGCGTGCCGGGGCCGAGATCGAGCGCGCGGGCGATCGCGCCGTAGCTGGCGGCCTCGCGCTTCGCGCCGGTCGCGGTGTCGAAGAACCCGGCGAAGAGCGGTGTCAGATCGCCTTCGGGCGCGTGACCGAACAGCAGCCGCTGCGCCCCGACCGACCCCGACGAATAAACCGCCAGCCGCAGACCGCCCGCGTGCCAGCGCCGCAAAGCGGGCGCGACGTCCGGGTACAGCTCGCTTTGCAGTTCTCCCGCGGCGTAGCCGTCGCGCCAGATCAGCCCTTGCAGCGCCTTCAGCGGCATCACCTTCGCGTCCTGGTCCATCCAGCCGAGCAGCGTGTCCAGCGGGGCGCGGCCGGGCGCCAGCTTTTCGGTTTCGGCCAGCGCCGCCGCCACCTCCGGCTCGGTTCGGTGGGTCGCGATAAAGGCCGCCATCCGGGTTCGTGCGAACGGAAACAGCGTCCGGTGCACGAAGGCGATGGGCGTCGTCGTGCCTTCGATGTCGGTCAGGATGCCGGCGGTGGCGGCCATGCGGTCAGCCTGCCGAAGGACGGTTCATGGCGGCAGTTTTCTCCTCTCCAGCGCGCAGGCGAGCAGGAATTCGAGTCCTTCCAGGCGGGCCAGCGCCACCGGCATGTCCGGACCCCAGACATAGACGCCATGGCCGCGGATCAGATAGCCGAGCGGCGCGCCTTGCCGGAGCCGAGCTTCAATCCGGCCGGCGAGACGAGGGATGTCCTGGTCGTTGTCGAAGATCGGCAGATCGAGCGCGGCCTCGTGCGTTGTCTGGCCATCGAAAGCCTTCTGCACCTCGTAGCCGGCGAACACCAGCTTGCTTTCATCCGCAAGCGCCATCGACAAAACCGTTCCCGCTACGGAATGTCCGTGCAGCACGGCGCCCGCTTCGGCGAACAGCCGGTAGATCTGACAATGCAGAAGGGTTTCCGCGCTTGGCCGCCCCCCCTCGGTGAGGGGGCGGCCGTCCGGATCGACGCGCATCACGCCTTCCGGGGTGAGAAAACCCTTATGCCCGCCGCTGCTGGTGATCGCGATGTCGCCGCCCGGCAAGCGCAGGCTGATATTGCCGGCCGTGGCGGGCACCCAGCCGCGATCGTCCATCCGCCGTCCCGCGGCGATGATCGACTGAACGGCTTGCGGCGGGACAGGCGTTCCGTCCGGCATCAGCCGTGACGGACGGTCTCGGGCGTTTTGGTGGTTTGGGCTGAAACGTTGGGCGCGGACAACGTGCCGGCCGGATGTTCGGCGGACGCTTCCATTGACGCATCGGTATCGTCGGCCATGTTCTTCTTGAAGGACTTGATGCCTTTTGCGAAGTCGCCCATCAGCGTGCTCACCTTACCGCTGCCGAACAGCAGCAGCACGACCAATAGCACCACCATCCAGTGCCAAAGGCTGAACGTACCCATTGTTCCTCCATGCCGCGCTGTCTGAACGCCCGGCTCATCCCTCGCTGCGTTCCGGCCGAAACGCCCGGATGCGTGTCATGCCCAGATGGCGCGCTCCCACCGAAAAGGCAAGCGTCCGGGGTTGGGCCGTTGCAGCTTGGCTTGCCACGGGCGGATGGAGTCGGCAGGGTTTTGATCTGCCGGTGAAAGAAGGAGAATCGAGGATGGCGCGAGCCACGACGAAACGCGGCGCAAGGCCCGCCGCCGCCAAGGCGCCCGCACGGGGCCGCGGCAGGGTGGCGGCGTCGGCGAGCCGGGCGGCACCGGCGCCGAAGGTCAGCAAGGACGACCTGCGCGCGCAGATCGAGAAGCTGGAGCGCACGGTTGCGAGCCTGCGGGCCAAGAACCGGGAGCTGAAGCGCGCCTCCGGCGCCGATGCCGGGCGGGCCGAGGAACTGGAGCGCACGGTCGCCAAGCTGGAGCGCAAGCTCGGAACCGGCGAGGCGGAAGGCGGGGCTCCGGCCCGCAAGGCGCCACGGCGTCGCCGCAAGGCGGAGCGGGACCCCGGAGACGCCGTTCCCCCGGGCGTCGCCGTCGAGGACCCGGAGCCGCCTTCCGAGGAGGACCGCCAAGTGCTCGACAACATGAACGAGAGGCTGTCGGAGCCGGAGTAGCGCCGGCGGCGCCATCCGCCGGCGGGGGCAAGACGCGACCGGCAGCGCAGGGGCCGCCCGCGCGACGGCTGCCGGGCCGGCCGCTTGGCCCATCGATACGACAGCCAGCGCCGGCGGCTATGGCCGTCCGGGTTATTGCCGGAAAGGTGCCCAGGGGCGGAATCGAACCACCGACACTGCGATTTTCAGTCGCATGCTCTACCAACTGAGCTACCTGGGCGTCCGCTCGCGGGCGGAGCGGTCTGTTACCGCATGCCCCCGGCGAGGATCAAGCCGCCATCAGGGCAGTTCGTCCTCGCCGGCCGGCTCGGGGCTCGGGACGCGGTAGCTCCCGGTCAGCCATCGTCCGAGGTCGACATCCGCGCAGCGGCGCGAGCAGAACGGGCGCAGCCGGCGGTCGTGCGCGGGCTTGCCGCAGATCGGACAGGCGGGAGCGGGGTCGTCAGCGGTCTGCGTCGTCAATCATCCATCCGTTCGGCGGCAAGGAGGGATCCGGCACCAGTATCAAGGTCCGGCCGGTCCGGCGCGCAAGGTCGGGCAGCGCCACCGGATCACGGTCGAGCGCCGCCAGGACGGGCGGCGTTGCCCGCAGCCGAAAGGTCCGGTGCGGCGCCGCCGCGGCTTCGGCCGCGATCAGGCGCAAGGCGGCAAGTCCGGCGGCGTGCGGCCCCGCGAGCAGTTCGTGCAGCGGCGGGTGGACGCGCGGGCGGACGATTTCCGCAAGGCCGAGGGCGGTGAAGCCGAGCAGCCGGGGTTTGAGCGGATCCTCGGCCAGGGCCGCCGTTAGAGCCGGGCCGAGCGTTGCCCGTTTGCGGGCGGACAGGCCCGCGAAGTCGACCAGGATGGCGCCCGACAAATTGCGCAGGCGGATCGCCCGCGCGAGCACCGGGATGGCAGCGCGATTGAGGGCGTTCTGGGATGCGGCCTTCGCCTGTCGTTGCGCCGTCGCCGGTCCGGTGTCGAGATCAATCGCCACCAGGGCGCGGGTCGGCTCTATATGCAGGACGGCGCCGCCCGGCAGCGTCACCGTCCTATCCGCGAGGGCGGCGACGGCGTCGGCGATGCGGTCGCCGAAGGCGTCCGGCGTCAGCAGGAGCCGCTCGCCCAAAGCCGGCCGGAGGCTGGCGAGCAGGGCCGCGTCATCGACCGCCACGGCGGCGTCCGGATAGGCGCGGGCGAACCGCTCGACCGGCCCGGCGCCGTGCCGCAGCAGCATCGGCGGTCCCGCCGCGACCGGCTCCGCCTCCGCCCGCAGGCGCGGCCCTTTGCCGCCCTGGGCCGCGCGGACGATGCGCACGGCCAGCATTTCGCCCTCGTTCCGCCCGGCCGCGCCGTCCGTATCGGGGAGGAAGCCGTCGGCGCCGCCGATCGCGACGAACGCCCCGGCCATGGCGGGCACGCGGGCGGTGATGCGGCCACGATGGAGGTCGCCGACGCCGTCGGGCGCGCCCGGACGCCAGAGCGCGAAGTCGCGCAGCGCCTCGCCCTCCGCGACGGCGACCCGGATCTCGCCCGGGCTCGCCGCGGCCAGAATGCGCGTGGTCACGGCGGCAACGCCCAGCCGGCGCTCCGCAGCAATTGGGCGGTTTCGAACAGGGGCAGCCCGACCGCCCCGGAGTAGCTGCCCGACAGAAACCGCACGAAACTCGCGGCGAGGCCCTGGATCGCGTAGGCCCCGGCCTTGCCCCGCCATTCGCCGCTGGCGAGATAGGCGTCGCGCTGGAGGGTGGTGAGCCGGTTGAAGGCGACCACGCTTTCGCTCAGGCGCTCACGCCGCTGCCCGGCGCCGTCGATCAATGCGATCGCGGTCAGCACGCGGTGGCGGCGGCCCGAAAGCAGATCGAGGCAGGCGCGGGCTTCCGCCTCGGTCCCGGCCTTCGGCAGCACGCGCCGTCCGGCCGCGACCACGGTATCGGCGGCGAGCAGGCAGGTTCCCGGGTCCAGCTTCACGCTTGCGGCCTTTTCGCGGGCCAAGCGCTGGGCCAGCGCCCGCGGGGTTTCGTCGCGGCCGGGGGTTTCGTCGATTTCGGGGGAGAATACCGCGTCCGGCGTGACGCCGATCTGGGCCAGCAGGGTAAGGCGCCGGGGACTTGCCGAGGCGAGGACCAGACGCGGCCGCGCCACGCCTGAGTCTACTTGAAGCGGAACGTGATCCGGCCCTTGGTCAGATCGTAGGGCGTCATTTCCACGTTGACGCGGTCGCCGGCCAGCACGCGAATCCGGTTCTTCCGCATCTTGCCGCTGGTATGGGCGAGAATCGTGTGCTCGTTGTCGAGCTTCACGCGGAACATGGCGTTGGGGAGCAGCTCCATCACCATGCCGCTGAACTCGATCATATCCTCTTTCGACATCAGCCCTCGATCATTCCCGGAACACCCCGGCCGTTAATTTCGGCCGGAACATGGTCGTGGCGGCAATCGGGGTCAAGCCGAACGGCCGCCCCCGGCCGGTTGCAGGCGCATGGCGATGCTGCGGGCGTGCGCGTGCAGGCCCTCGGCTTCGGCGAGCCTGACCGCCGCCGGTCCGACCTGCCGGAGCGCCGCTTCGTCGGCCGCGACCCACGTCGTGCGCTTCAGGAAGTCGTAGACGGAGAGGCCGGACGCGAACCGCGCGGTGCGGCCGGTCGGCAAGACGTGGTTGGGTCCGGCCACGTAGTCGCCGACCGCTTCGGGGCAGAACGCGCCTAGGAACGCCGCCCCCGCGTTGCGGATCGTCCGGAACACCGCGTCCGGCTCCCGCGTCATGATTTGCAGGTGCTCGGGCGCCAGGCGATCCACGAGCGTCGCCGCCTCCGCCCAGTCCCGGACCAGGATCGCCGCGCCGTGCCTCTCCCAGCTCGCGCCGGCGATGCCCTGACGCGGCAGGGTGGGCAGCTCGGCCGCGACCGAAGCGACGACCGCTTCGAGCAACGGCCGGTCGTCGGTGAGCAGGATCGCTTGCGCCGCCTCGTCATGTTCGGC
>JAFAXA010000080.1 GCA_019241425.1 Acetobacteraceae bacterium
GGCCATGATGCCAATCTTTCTTCTTTGTGGCTGGACCGGATACATGATGCTTATCTTCTTGCTCGGCATGATCGAAAATCTAATCCACTCATGATTACGCGCTGTCGCATTAGGAAAAGCAGTTAGTATGACCGTCCAATCCGACCGCTGGATCCGCGAGCAGGCGCAGACGCGCGGCATGATCGAGCCGTTCGTCGACCGGCAGCGGCGCGACGGCGTGATCTCCTATGGCCTGTCGTCCTATGGCTATGACGCGCGTGTGTCGGACGAGTTCAAGATCTTCACCAACGTCGACAGCGTGACCGTCGACCCCAAGGCGTTCCACCCGGCGAGCTTCGTCGACCGCAAGACCGACTGCTGCATCATCCCGCCGAACAGCTTCGCGCTCGCCCGCACGGTCGAATATTTCCGCATCCCGCGCGACATCCTGGTGATCTGCCTCGGCAAATCGACCTATGCCCGCTGCGGCATCATCGTGAACGTGACCCCGCTCGAACCCGAATGGGAGGGCCAGGTCACGATCGAAATCAGCAACACGACTCCTTTGCCCGCCCGCATCCATTCGAACGAGGGGATCTGCCAGTTTCTGTTCCTGCAGGGCGCAGCGCCGCCGGAGGTGAGCTACCGCGACAAGGCGGGCAAATATATGGGCCAGCGCGGCGTCGCCCTGCCGCGGCTCTGAGGACCGGCATGGACCAGATTCGCATCCGGGGCGGCCGGCCGCTATCCGGCGAAATCGCCATCAGCGGCGCCAAGAACGCCGCCCTGCCGCTGATGGCGGCCGCCCTGCTGACCGAACGGCGCCTCGTGCTGTCGAACGTGCCGCAGCTCGCCGACATCCACACCATGGCGAGCCTGCTCGGGCAGCACGGCCTCGCGGTCGAAAAGCTGGCCGAAGGCGGCCGCGTGCTCTCGCTGGGCGGCGCGGTGACCAGCACGGAGGCGCCCTACGACATCGTGCGCAAGATGCGGGCCTCCGTGCTGGTGCTCGGGCCCCTGCTCGCCCGGACCGGGCAGGCGCGGGTGTCGCTGCCGGGCGGCTGCGCCATCGGCACCAGGCCGGTCGACATGCACCTCAAGGGCCTCGAACAGATGGGGGCCGAGATCCAGCTGGAGGCCGGCTATATCAACGCCCGGGTGCGCGGGCGCTTGCGCGGCGCGTCCATCCTGTTGCCCGTGCCCTCGGTCGGGGCGACCGAAAATCTGCTGATGGCGGCCTGCCTCGCCGACGGCCAGACCGCCATCGCCAATGCCGCACGGGAACCCGAAATCGGCGACCTCGCCGCCTGCCTGCGCGCGATGGGAGCGCGGATCGAGGGCGTCGGCAGCGAGCGGCTGGTGGTGGAGGGGGTGAGCCGTCTCGGCGGCGCGGAGCACGCGATCATCCCCGACCGGATCGAGACCGGCACCTATGCCTGCGCCGCCGCGATCACCGGCGGCACGGTCCGGCTGCGGGGCGGACGGCTCGGCCATCTCGGCGCGCTCGCCCGGACGCTCGCCGAAGCGGGCGTGGAGATCACGGAGGAAGGGGACGCGCTCCTGGTGCGGCGGCTGAACGGGCTGCACGGCGCGGATGTGATGACGGAACCCTACCCGGGCTTTCCGACCGACATGCAGGCGCAATTCATGGCGCTGATGGCGGTTGCCGAGGGCGCCGCGATGGTGACGGAAACGATCTTCGAGAACCGCTTCATGCATGTGCCGGAACTGAACCGCATGGGCGCCCGCATCAACGTGCACGGCGCATCCGCGATCGTGCGCGGGGTGCGGTCGCTATCCGGCGCGCCGGTTATGGCGACCGACCTGCGTGCCTCCGTCTCGCTGGTGCTCGCGGCACTCGCGGCGCGCGGCGAAACGGTCGTGAGCCGCGTCTACCATCTGGATCGCGGCTATGAGCGGGTGGAGGAGAAACTCGCCGGCTGCGGCGCCGAGATCGCCCGCTCGCATGATTGACCCCGGTTCCGCTTCAGCATCGCCTGCCAGCCTGACGGCTCCTCACAAGCGGCGCATCCCGATCAGCGCCGTGAGAAGGAGCGCACTCCGTTCGACGGAGTGTTCGATGCGTGCGAGCATGTCGGGCATCTCAGACGGTTGCATTCCGTCTGTAATTTCCAGAGCGGCGAGCTGGGCATTGTCGAGCAGCGTCGAGATGAGTTCGCGCAGCCTGACCTCATCATTGGATCCGAAACGGGAAGGCATCGACCGGCGGCGGGCAACAATCGCGTCCTGAAAGCGCCGCCGCGCACGATCGGCTGCCTTGCGTTCCGCCCGGTCTTCGAACATCAGAACATAGCCCAGCACACGGTCGGGCGCCGAGAAAACCGGGTCGGCCCGAGCGAACAGGCTCGCGACCTGCCCGCCTGCAACCTTCAACGTTACCTCACCACGCCAGGCACGACGATCGGTGACAAGCTCGGTCAGCCGGCGCCGGAGTTCTCCGTCTTCGCAGAACGCCCCAATATCGCCGAGGGTTCTGACGGGTGAAGGTCCGGGCGGCAGCAGGCGCCGGAACGCATCGTTGCCGAGTAAAATCTCACCGCTCGGATGAGCAATCACCACCGGTTGGTCTGAGTCACGGATCTGGCTTAGCACTTTGCTCAACTGGTCCTCCGCGACCAGCACGCGCAAGGAGCGGAATTGCAGCAGCACATCGCTGACCGAGTCGGCAACCATGCGGGCCGTGATCAAATCGGTGGGAACCCAATCCGCCGACGAGCCCTCGACGAGTTGGTGCCACTGCGCGAAGGAGCGGCGGGGCGAAAGAGTGGTTGGATCATCGCCGATGATCACCGGCTTATGCGGGTCGCCGCCCCAGGTCACGGTGCGGACTTGCTCGGGGCGGAACCACAGCAGGTATTCGCCTGCCAGATTGGAAACCGGAGCCGCCAGCAACCCGCTCGCAATGGGCGTGAGATGGCTGAACGCCGGATTCTCCACACCGAAAGAATTGCTGACCGTCAACGAGGTCCGGGGGCGGCCGTCGAGTCGTGCGGCGAGAGCTCGCAGATCCGCTGTCGCGGGCACCTCACCGACGGTCGAGATCTGCTCATCACAGATTAGGGCCGCGCCGGTCGCGTTGACGGCCTTCAGAACGGCGTCGGAGCCGTCGAACAACCCGGCACGCCAATCGCCTTGCCGGGAAGCGGCATCGATCATGCGCTGCTCCACCCGACGTACCAGAAGCTGCGCCTGCCCTTGGTTGAAGCTCTCGAGAGCAGCAATGCGGGTGGCCAGGGTTTCGGCCAGTATTTCGCATATGGCGAGTGTCTCGAACTGAGCGCGGCGCGGGGCGTAATGGTGACACGCGATCAAGCCCCACAATCTCCCGCTGACCATCACAGAGATCACGAGAGTGGCGCGGACACCCATATTCTTCAGGTATTGTGTGTGGATCGGTGACATGCTGCGCAGACGGCAGAGCGACATGTCGAGCGGCTCGCCGGTGACCGGCGAGAGTGAAGGTTGCAGCGGCACGGGCGTGTAGTTGACATCGACCAGCAAGCGGACGCGTGCCCGTTCGTAGAGTCGGCGCGCCATCTGAGGGATGTCGGACGCAGGATAGTAGTTGCC
>JAFAXA010000093.1 GCA_019241425.1 Acetobacteraceae bacterium
CTTTCCGGCAGCGTCCGGCCTTCCGGGGGTTTGGCAGCCGGCCCGCTCAGCGCATCGTTGCGCGCCAGCAGCGCCGCGATCTGCTTCGCCGTCAGCCCCTCCGGAATGCTGACGAGGTGCTGCACCGGCCGGGAGAACCGCAGCACCCTCAGCACCTCGCGCAGGCTGGCGCCAGCCGGAAAAGCGAGTTCAGCCGCGTGCAGCGGCCCTTCCCACCGGGTCGCGACGGCCGCGAGCAGGAAGCGGTTCGGATCGGCGACGACGCCTTGCTCGGTCAGAAAACCGCCAAGCAACAGCAAGCCACTTTTCGGCACGACCAGCGTGCGCGCCTGGGCGAGCGGCCCGGCCGCATACAGGGCGTGCGCGGCATAGAGGCCGGCGGCGGTGGTTGACGCGCAGCCGGCGACGAACCCGACGACGAGGGCCGTCAGTACGCGGCCTTTCCGGCGACGTCCTCCCGGCGGAGCGCGCGCTCCGCCGTCAGGCGGCGGCGCGGAAAAGGATGCTTGCGTTGGTTCCGCCAAAGCCGAAGCTGTTGGAAAGCGCGACCCGGATCGGCCGCTCCTGCGCCGCGCGCGGTACCCGGTCGATCACGCTGTCGCGGCTCGGCTCGTCGAGGTTGAGCGTCGGCGGCGCCACGCCGTCCCGGATGGCGAGGATGGAGAAGATCGCCTCCACGGCACCCGCCGCGCCCAGCAGGTGGCCGGTCGCCGACTTCGTCGATGACATGGCGACCCCGCGCGCGTCATCCCCGAACAGCCTTTCCACCGCCTCCAATTCGAGATCGTCGCCGAGCGGCGTCGACGTTCCGTGCGCGTTCACGTATTGGATGTCCGCGGGCTTCAGGCCGCCGCTCTTCAATGCCGCCTGCATGGCGCGGAAAGCGCCGTCATGCCGCTCCGCCGGCGCCGTGATGTGGTAGGCGTCGCCCGACAGGCCGTAGCCCGTCACCTCGGCGTAGATTTTGCCGCCCCGCGCGATTGCATGTTCATACTCCTCGAGCACGAGGATGCCGGCGCCCTCGCCCATGACGAAGCCGTCCCGGTCCTTGTCCCATGGACGGGATGCACGCACGGGCTCGTCGTTGAAACTGGTGGAAAGCGCGCGCGACGCGCAGAAACCCGCAATGCCGAGTTCGCAGACCGCCGCTTCGGCACCGCCCGCAACCATCACGTCGGCATCGCCCAGCATGATCAGCCGCGCGGCGTCGCCGATCGCGTGCACGCCGGTCGCGCAAGCGGTCACGGCCGAATGGTTCGGACCCTTGAACCCGTAATTGATGGAAACGTGGCCGGAGGCGAGATTGATCAAGGCAGACGGTATGAAGAACGGTGACAAACGGCGCGCCCTGCCCTCGTGGACCTGCACGGAGGCGTCGTAGATCGTTTTCAGGCCGCCGATGCCGGAGCCGATCATCACCCCGGTTGCGTTGCGGTCATCCTCGCTCTTCGGCTCCCATCCGGAATCGGCGATCGCCTCGCTCGCCGCCACCAGGCCGAGCTGGATGAAGCGATCCATTTTCTTCTGATCTTTGACCGGTATCCACTCGGACAGATCGAGCCGGCCATCGGCCTTGCTGCCTGCGGGCACCTGGCCCGCGACCTTGCACGGCAGATCCTTGGTGTCGAACGCCTGGATCGCGCCGATTCCGCAATCGCCGTTGATCAGCCGGGACCAGACATGCTCAACGCCCACACCGAGCGGGCTGGCAATGCCCATACCCGTCACGACCACGCGTCGCATACCGGCGTTATCCTCCCCGCAATGACCCGCTTAGGCGGTTTTTTGCTTCTCGATGTAGTCGATCGCATCCTTCACGGTGCTGATCTTCTCGGCCGCGTCCTCGGGAATCTCCACTCCGAACGCTTCTTCGAACGCCATCACCAATTCCACCGTATCAAGGCTGTCGGCGCCGAGATCGTCAATGAACGACGCCTCCGGTGTGACTTTCGACTCCTCGACGCCGAGATGCTCGACGACGATTTTTTTCACCTTATCGGCCACTTCGCTCATGAACTCGCAACTCCTGCCTGTGGGTCCTGTCTGGTTTGGCCGGGCGGCCCAAAACCTTCAAAGCTTCCATGCCGCATTGTCCGCCGGGCAGGACCCGGGCGGTGCCGCCCACCCGCCTCGGACGAGGGTGGGGGCCGATAGCATGGTTTCGTCACGCCAGCCAACATCGGGGCCCGGCCTTCTTTTTCGCGCGAGCGGCGGCGAACGCAGGCGTCATCAGGCGTGCATCGCCATGCCGCCGTTGACATGAATGGTCGCGCCCGTCACCCAGGCGGCTTCATCGGCGGCGAGATACGCGACCGCGGCGGCGACATCTTGCGGCTGACCGAGCCGGCCCAGCGGAATCGCCCCGGCCAGCTTGGCGCGTTGCGCCTCGCCGAGCGCCTCCGTCATTGCAGTCTCGATGAAACCGGGCGCGACCACGTTCACGGTGACACGGCGCGATGCGACCTCCTGCGCGAGCGCCTTCGACATGCCGACCAGTCCCGCCTTTGCAGCCGCGTAGTTCGCCTGCCCCGCATTGCCGGTCGCCCCGACGATACTTCCGATCGAAATGATCCGGCCCGCACGACGGCGCAGCATGACCCTGAGCGCCGCGCGGATCAGCCGGAACGGCGCCGCGAGATCGACGTCGAGCACGGTTTGCCAATCGTCGTCGCCCATACGAAGCGCGAGCATGTCGCGCGTCAGCCCGGCATTGTTGACCAGGATGTGCAACGGTCCCGCCGCGCTCTCGGCGGCCTCCACGAGCGCATCCGGCGCCGCCGGGTCGCGCAGATCGGCGGGGCAGGCGTGCACACGCTCGGCAAGTTCGGACCGGAGCGCGTCCAGCGCCTCCAGCCGCGTTCCGGACAGCACCACGGATGCCCCTTGCGCGTGCAGCGTCCGCGCAATCGCGCCGCCGATACCTCCCGATGCGCCGGTGACGAGCGCCACCTTGCCGTCCAGCCGGAACATGCTCCGTCCTTCTCCCGCCACGGCCCGAGTCTCTGCGCCCGCGCCCTCCTGGTCAGATCGTCTTCAGAACCGCTTCGATCTCCGCGGGCGTTCCGGCGGCGACGGCCGCGGCGTCCGGCGCGATCCGGCGGTTGAGCCCGGTCAGCACCTTGCCCGCGCCCAGCTCGACGAAACGATCGACGCCCATCGCCGTCATCGCTTCGATGCTTTCGCGCCAGCGCACGGTCGCGGTGACCTGCCGCACGAGCCCGTCGCGGATCTGGTCCGGTTCGGTCGCTTTGGCGGCGGAAACATTCGCTACCAGCGGCACCGCCGGGCTGCGCGGCGGGGTCACTTCCAGCGCCTCCGCAAGCGCGTCGGCCGCCGGGGCCATGAGCGCGCAATGGAACGGCGCCGATACCGGCAACGGCATCGCCCGCCGGATACCGCGCTTTTTCGCGATCTCGATCGCGCGTTCGATCGCGGTGCGATGGCCGGAAATCACCACCTGCCCGCCGCCATTGTCGTTCGCCGGCTCGGCCACTTCGCGGGCACCCGTTTCGCTGCCGGGCACCGGCGCAGCCTCGGCGCAGATCGCGCCCGCCTGTTCCATGTCGACGCCGATCAGCGCCGCCATGCCGCCCTCTCCGGGCGGCACCGCCGCTTGCATCGTCCGCCCGCGCAACCGGAGCAGACGGGCGGCATCCGCGACCGAGAAGCTGCCGGCGGACGCGAGCGCGCTGTATTCGCCGAGGGAATGGCCGGCGACGAGCGCCGCCCGCTCCTTGAGCCTCCACCCCCCTTCGCGTTCCATGACCCGCAGCACGGCGAGCGAGATCGCCATCAGGGCCGGCTGGGTGTTCTCCGTCAGCGTGAGTTCGTCGGCCGGCCCCTCGAACATCAGCTTGGAGAGCCGCTGCTTCAGAACTTCGTCCACCTCCTCGAACACCTCGCGGGCGGCGGCGAAGGCGGCGGCAAGATCGCGGCCCATGCCGACCGACTGGCTTCCCTGACCCGGGAAGATGAACGCGCGTGCTGCCATCGGCATGTCCAGAGGGGTAAATAAGGCAGAGGCGGCGTAACCGCCGCCCCCCGGGCTGTCAACGCCGCGACCGGCGACACATCTGCCCCTTGCTCGCGGCGGCGATCCGTGCTTCATGCGCCGCCTTCCCTGCCGGGGTGGCGGCACCCGTCCCGGCTATGCCCAGCATGCCATCGTGGCGTGTGGCCCGGCGCTCCATCAGGAGAGTGCGGGCGGGGCGGAGACAAGCCAGAGGGACCAACGGATGCCTTTATATGAGTGCGTGCTCGTCGCGCGCAGCGACATCACGCAGCAGCAGGTCGACAGCCTCGCCGACGGGATCGCGGCGCAGCTCGAAGGCGACGGCTCCCAGGTCCGCAAGCGCGAGTACTGGGGGCTGCGCAGCCTGGCCTACCGCATCAAGAAGAACCGCAAGGGCCATTATCTTCTGCTCGGTCTCGATGCGCGTCCGCCGGCGATCCAGGAAATGGAACGGCAGCTACGCCTCAACGAGGACGTGCTGCGCTTCATGACGACCCGCGTCGACGAGATCGAGGAAGCGCCGTCCGTCATTCTGTCCCGCAAGTCGGATGACCGGGAGCGCGATCGCGGCTTCCGCGGCCCGAAACCCGCCGGGCGCTTCGAAAGCGGCCGGCGTCGGGGCGCCGACGAGCGGGAAGAGTTCCGCGCCCGCACCGATCGCGAGGAGTTCGCGGACGGCTTGCGCGAAGCCCGCGGCGGCGAAGAATAAGGAGGCGCGACGGACATGTCGGATACTGAAGTCAATCCCGCGACGCGCCGCACGGCGGTTGGAGCACGCCGCCCCTTTTATCGCCGGCGCAAATCCTGCCCGTTCTCCGGCCCGAACGCGCCCAAGATCGACTACAAGGACGTGCGCTTGCTGTCTCGCTTCCTGAGCGAGCGCGGCAAGATCGTGCCCTCCCGCATCACCGCCGTTTCCGCGAAAAGGCAGCGCGAACTGGCCAACGCGATCAAGCGGGCGCGTTTCCTGGCCCTGCTGCCCTACGTGGTCAGTTGACGGGTAAGGATCGCAAAGCATGGCCGCCGTAGAACTGATCCTGCTCCAGCGTGTCGATAAGCTTGGGCAGATGGGCGACATCGTGAAGGTGAAGCCCGGATTCGCGCGCAACTTCCTGCTCCCGCAGAAGAAGGCGATGCGGGCGAGCGCGGAGAACCGCGAGCGGTTCCAGCAGCAACGAGTCCAGTTGGAAGCGCAGAACCTGCGCCGTCGCGAAGAAGCGGAACGGTTGGCCGAGCGGATGAGCGGGTTGTCCGTGGTGATCATCCGGCAAGCCGGCGAATCGGGCAGCCTTTACGGGTCGGTATCATCCCGCGACATCGCGACCGCCGCTGCCGAAGCGGGCCTTTCGATCGGGCGTGACCAGATCGCGCTGGAGCACCCGATCAAGTCGCTCGGCCTGGCGCGGGTGCGGGCGATCCTGCATCCGGAGGTCTCGATACCGGTCACGGTCAACGTCGCGCGCAGCCCGGAGGAAGCCGAACGGCAGGCTCGCGGCGAGGCGATCGGCGGCGAAGAGGACGAGACGGAGGCCGAGGGTACGTCGGCCGAGCTGTTCGACCCCGGCGCCAACCCGCCCGCATAACCGCTTTGCGACGGCGGCCCCGCCGCCGCAAACTGAAACGTTCCCAACTGTTCAAGGTGGGAGCGTTTTCTGCGTGGTGCGGGTTATGTTCGAGCGGGCGTTGGATGCCGCCTTCCGGCGGCTGATCCGGAACGGATCCTTACGCATCATCTGGCCCGATGGACATCGGACGGAGTACGGCGGAGGTGCCGGCGCGCAACCGGCCGCGCAGTTCGCCTTACGGAGCCGGGCGGCCGTCAAGCGCATGCTGCTCCATCCCGAGCTGGCAACCGGCGAGCTTTACATGGACGGCGGCCTGGTGCCGACCGGGTGCGGCATCTTCGATGTCGTCGATGTGCTGAAGTTGAACACCGCTTCCGTTCCGGCGCTGTCCTTTCCGATCCTCAACAGCCGGCGCCTGATCGGCTGGACACGCCGGCGCCTCGACCAGTTCAATCCGGCGAGGAGGGCGCGCCAGAATGTCGCCCATCACTACGATCTGAGCGACTCGTTGTACCGGCTGTTCCTGGACGCGGACCGGCAATACTCATGCGCCTATTTCCCGACCGGCGAGGAAACGCTCGAAGAAGCGCAGAACGCCAAGAAGCACCACATCGCGGCCAAGCTGCTGCTGACGCGCCCTCGGCTCCGGGTGCTCGATATCGGGTGCGGCTGGGGTGGACTGGCCCTCACGCTCGCCCGTGACTACGGCGCCGTGGTCACCGGGATCACGCTGTCGGAGGAGCAGCTCGCGGTGGCGCGGAACCGCGCCGCCGAAGCGGGGCTTGGCGATCGGGTGTCGTTCGAGCTGATGGATTACCGGATGGTCAGCGGCCCGTTCGACCGCATCGTTTCGGTTGGCATGTTCGAACATGTCGGCGTTGTCCATTACCGGACGTTCTTCAACGTGCTTGCCCGGGCGCTAGCGCGGGACGGCGTGGCCCTGCTGCACACGATCGGCCGGCGCGGGCCGCCGGACGCGACCAATCCGTGGATCACCAAATACATCTTCCCCGGCGGCTACACGCCGGCGCTGAGCGAAATCATGCCGCCGATCGAGCGCTCGGGGCTCGCGGTCACCGATCTGGAGGTGCTGCGCCGCCACTATGCACTCACGCTACGGGCGTGGCGCGAGCGGTTCGAGAGTCATCGCGACGAGATCGCGGCGATGTTCGACGAGCGCTTCTGCCGGATGTGGGAGTTCTACCTGATCGGGGCCGAGCGGTCCTTCTCGCGCGAGGAGCTGGAAAACTTCCAAATCCAGCTTGCCTACGCGGGCGCCGACCTGCCGCTCACGCGCGACTACATGGCGGATGCCGCGGCGCCGCGATCGCGCGCCCGCACGCCCGTCAGCGCGGCGTAGCCGGCCGGGCGATCCGCTCCATGCCGCCCATATACGGCAACAGCACCGGCGGCACCGCGATCGAACCGTCCGCTTCCTGATACGTTTCCATCACCGCGATCAGGGCGCGTCCGACGGCGACACCGGAGCCGTTCAGCGTATGGACGAAGCCGAGCGATTTGCCGTCAGGGGCGCGAAACCGCGCGTTCATGCGCCGCGCCTGAAAGTCGCGGCAATTGGAGCAGGAGCTGATTTCCCGCCACGCGCCCTGTCCGGGCAGCCAGACTTCGAGGTCGTAGGTCTTGGCGGCGCTAAACCCGGTGTCGCCCGCGCAGAGCAGCACGCGGCGGAAGGTCAGGCCCAGCCTGCTCAGCACCGTCTCCGCGCATTGCGTCATGCGCTCATGCTCGGCGGCGCTTTCGTCCGGCTGGGTGATGGAGATCAGCTCCACCTTGCGGAACTGATGCTGACGCAGCATGCCGCGCGTATCGCGCCCGGCCGCGCCCGCCTCGCTGCGAAAGCAATCGGTGAGCGCGGCGAGCCGCATCGGCAACTGTTTCTGCGGCACGATTTCGCCGGCGACGATGTTGGTCAGCGGCACTTCGGCGGTCGGGATCAGCCAGCGTCCGTCCGTCGTCCGGAACAGATCATCGGCGAATTTCGGCAGCTGGCCGGTGCCGAAGGCTGTTCCATCGTTCACCAGCAACGGCACGGCAGTTTCGGCGTAGCCGTGCTCGGTCGTTTGCAGATCGAGCATGAATTGCCCGAGCGCGCGTTCCAGACGGGCGAGCGGGCCGCGCAGAATGGTGAAACGCGCCCCCGCGATCTTGGCCGCCGTCGCGAAATCCATCATGCCGAGCGCTTCGCCCAGTTCGAAGTGCTGACGCGCCGGAAAGCCCAGTTCACGCAGCTCGCCACGCTGCGCCAACACGACATTGGCGCTCTCATCCGCCCCGTCCGGCACATCGGGATCAAGCCGGTTCGGCATCGCCTCCAGCAATCGCCGGATCTCCGCCTCGGCTTTCGCTGCTTCGGTCTCGTAGGCTTCCAGACTGACGCGGACGCTGACCGCCTCTGATTCCAAGCCGGCGGTGTCGGCCCCGCTTCGGCGTCCGGCCGCGATCTGTTTGGAAAGCTCCGTCCGCCGCGCCTGCTTTTCCTGCAACGCGCGAACGGCGTGCCGCCGCAAGCCATCCTTCTGCATCACCGGATCGGCGGCGTCGGGCAGTCCACGGCGACGCATGGCGCCGTTGAAACCCGCCGGATCGTCGCGGATTGCGCGGATGTCGTGCATCGGTCAGACCTCGACGGGCTTCGGCTCAACCATGCGCGCGAGCACGATCGAGATTTCGTACAAGCCGAGCAGCGGCAGTGCGAGGCCGCATTGCGTCAGCACGTCCGGCGGCGCGAGGACCGCGGCGATCACGAACATGCCGACATAGGCATAGCGGCGGAATTTCTTCAGCGCCGCCGAGCCGACGATGCCGACCTTCGCCAGCAAGGTCAGCAGCACCGGCAACTGGAACGCGATGCCGAAGGCGAAGATCAGCTTCATCACGAGGTCCAGATATTCGCTGACCTTGGCTTCGAGCTGGATCGGCAGTCCGCCCGCGCCGGTCGGCGTCTCGAAGCTCAAGAAGAAACGCCACGCGATCGGGAACACGAAGTAGTAGGCGAGCGCCGCGCCGAGCAGGAACAGCACCGGCGTGGCGACCAGGAACGGCAGCAGCGCCCGCTTCTCGCTGCGATACAGCCCGGGCGCGACGAACAGCCAGATCTGCGACGCGACCACCGGGAAGGAGAAGAACGCGGCGCCGAACATCCCGACCTTCAGATAGGTGAAGAACGCTTCGGTCAGCGCCGTGAAGATCAGCCGCCGGTCGCCGCCCGATTGATGTTGCAGGATGTCGGCAAGCGGTTGCACCAGAAACGAGTAGATCGCCCCGGAGAAATGGTAGCAGACGAAGAAGCAGAGCATGAAGGTGACGAGCGACCAGATCAGCCGCCGGCGCAGCTCGACCAGATGTTCGAGCAACGGCATCGGCTTGTCGTCGATCGTATCCTCGACGGGAGGTTTGGGCTTTTTCGACACGATGTCCTGAATGGAGAAGAGCGGAAAGGATGCGCCTCAGAAGCGGAGCGGCCGGTCGGATGCGCGCGTCGCGTCCGGCGGCACGAAGGACGGTCTGTCCGGCGCCGCTTCGGCCGCGGCAGGCGGAATGAACGGGGGCGCTCCTTCGGCCTCCTCTTCCTCCCAGCCGATGACGATGGTGTTGGTTGCCGCCTTCGGGTGGGCGTCATCGGCCTCCGCCGGAGCCGCGATCGTCTCCGTGCCGTGTGCCGCGAGCGCGACGGAAGGCGGGTCGGCGATGACGCCCACGGGCTGCGGCGGATGCGCCGCGACCGGCTCCTGGAACGCGGCCCGGATCGAGCCGTCGGCATCGACCGTGCGTTCGACCGTGCCCTTGAAGTCGAAGTTGCGGATGTTCTGAACCTCGCGGCGCACGTCGTCGAGATTGGCCTCGCGCACCATGTCGTCCACATGGGTCTGGAACTCGGCTGCCATGCGCCGCGCTTTTTTCAGCGCATTGGTCATGGTCCTGATCGCGACCGGCATGTCCTTCGGTCCGATCGCTATCAGGGCGACCACACCGATGACCGCGATCTCGGACCAGGCAAAATCGAACATGACGCAGCTTTTCTCCGGGGCGGCTCCGTAGCAGGAAAACCCGCCGCCTCAAACCGGCGCGCCGTTCTCCGTGCCGTCCGCCCGGGCGTCGTCCGGCGCCTCCTCCTGCACGCTGGCCAGTTCGGCTTCCGGCACCGGCGACGGCGGCTCGACCAGCAGATCCTCCCGGCGCGGCAGTTCCCGCAGATCGCGCAGCCCGAACTGGGCCAGGAAGGCGGGCGTGGTGCCCCAGAGCGTCGGCCGCCCCGGGCTTTCGCGCCTGCCCTTGGGCGCGATCAGGCCCGCTTCCAGCAGCGCGTCGAGCGTTTGCTGCGACAGGCTGGTGCCGCGCGTTTCCTCGATCTCGGTGCGGGTGACGGGCTGGTGATAGGCGATGATCGCCAGCGTCTCCATGGCGACGCGCGGCAGCCGGCGCGGCACCTCGACCACGCGCCGCAGCCGCGGCGCGAGGTCGGGCGCGCTGCGGAACTGCACGCCGCCGCCGACCTCGACCAGTTCCACGCCCCTGCCCGCGTAGCGGCCGCGCAAGGCGGCGATGACCAGATCCGCGTCGGCCGTTTCCGGCAGGATCTGCGCGAACGCGCGCGCGCTGACCGGGGTGCCGTGCGCGAACACGAACGCCTCGGCGAGCCGCACCGTCTCCTCGTCGACAGCCTGCGGTTCCGCAAGCGCGGTTTCGGTGTCACTCATGTCTGGCTGCGGTCTCCCCCGATGCGCCGACCAGGATCGGTCCGAACGGCTGCTCCTGCCGCAAGCGAAGCTCGCCCGCCCGCGCCAGTTCGAGCCCGGCGAGCAGCGTGCTCGCCAAGGCGGCGCGGCGCTCCAGTGGACCGCCGACGCCATCCGGCAGATAGCGCTCGAGACTGGTCCAGTCCGGGACGCTGCCGAGCAGGGCGGCGAGCCGCTGCAAGGCGTCCTTGACGCTCCACAGCGTCACCGGCGGTGGCGTGTATTTGCGCCGCGCGCCCGCGCGCCGGATCGCGAGCAGGTAGCCGCGCATCAGCGCCGCGAGATCGAGCACCAGCCGCGAGCGGTCGGTATCCGTCAGATCCTCGGGCATGCCGCGGGCGAACACCTCCTGCCCGAGCTGCGGGCGGGCGCCGAGCCAGGCCGCCGCCGCGCGCACGATCTGCAGGTCGCGCAAGCGGGCGGCCAGCACGTCGGCGGCCTGCTCGCCCTCCTCCGCCTCCTCCGGACCGGCCGGCACCAGCAGGCGCGACTTCAGCCAGGTGAGCCACGCCGCCATCACCAGCCAGTCGGCGGCCAGTTCCAGCCGCACCCGGCGGGCGTCCTCGATGAAGGCGAGGAATTGGTCCACCAACGCCAGGATGGAGATCTGGCGGATATCCACCTTCTGC
>JAFAXA010000186.1 GCA_019241425.1 Acetobacteraceae bacterium
AAGCCTCCGCCGTCCTGTTGCCGGAACTCGCCGAGCGATTGCAGCGCGGCGATGGCGACCCGTACTCGCTTGCCGCGGATCTCGTCCGCCGCATCCTCACCGAGAAGGCAAATCCATGACCGGCATCATCGACGAAAAAACTGTCGCGGAGATCCAGGCGGAGGTTCGCGATTGGCGGTCGAAGGAGGTGGCGGCGTTCTTGCGCAAGCAGCCGGAACGCAAGACCACCTTCATGACGCTCGGCGATTTCCCGGTGAAGCGCACCTACACGGCCGCCGACGTGGCGGCGACGCCGCTTGGGGATATCGGCCTGCCGGGCCGATACCCGTTCACACGCGGCCCCTATCCGACCATGTACCGTTCGCGCAATTGGACGATGCGCCAGATCGCCGGCTTCGGCACCGGCGAGGACACCAACAAGCGATTCAAATACCTGATCGCGCAGGGCCAGACGGGCATTTCCACCGATTTCGACATGCCGACCCTGATGGGCTACGATTCCGATCATCCGATGAGTGAGGGCGAGGTCGGCCGTGAGGGTGTCGCCATCGACACGCTCGCCGACATGGAAGCGCTGTTCGACGGCATCGACCTCGAAAAGATCTCCGTGTCGATGACGATCAATCCGTCGGCCTGGATCCTGCTCGCAATGTATGTCGTGCTGGCGGAAAGCCGCGGCTACGACCTCAACAAGCTGTCCGGCACCATCCAGGCGGACATCCTCAAGGAATACATGGCGCAGAAGGAGTATATCTTCCCGATCGAGCCGTCGGTGCGGATCGTGCGCGACTGCATCACCTTCGCCGCCAAGAACATGAAGCGGTACAACCCGATCAACATTTCGGGCTACCATATCTCCGAAGCCGGATCGTCGCCTCTGCACGAGGCCGCGTTCACCCTCGCCAGCCTGATCGTCTATGTCGAGGAAGTGCTGAAGACCGGCATGAGCGTCGACGAGTTCGCGCCCCGTCTCGGCTTCTTCTTCGTGTGCCAGGCGGATTTCTTCGAGGAGATCGCAAAGTTTCGCGCGCTGCGGCGCTGTTATGCGAAGATCATGAAGGAGCGGTTCGGCGCGCAGAATCCGGAATCGATGCGGCTGCGCTTTCATTGCCAGACCGCGGCGGCCTCGCTCACCAAGCCGCAATACATGGTCAACGTGGTGCGCACGGCCATGCAGGCGCTGGCGGCGGTGCTCGGTGGGTGCCAGTCCTTGCACACCAACGGCTACGACGAGGCGTTCGCCATTCCGACCGAGGATGCGATGCGGATGGCGCTCCGCACCCAGCAGGTGATCGCGGACGAAACCAACGTCACCCAGGTCGTCGATCCTTTGGGCGGTTCCTACTACGTCGAGACGCTGACCACGGAATACGAGAAGCGGATTTTCGAGATCCTGAAGGAAGTGGAAGAACGCGGCGGCACGCTCAACCTCATCCAGGAAGGCTGGTTTCAGAAGCACATCGCCGACTTTGCCTATGAAACGGCGCTCCGCAAGCAGTCGGGCGAGAAGCCGGTGATCGGGGTCAACCGCCTGGTCGACAACACGCAGGATCCGCCGATCGAGACCCACCCCTACGACCACACCACGGCCGAGCGGCAGATCGCGCGGACCCAGCGGGTCCGGCGAGAGCGCGATCCCGCCACATTCGACCGGCTCATTGCTCAACTCGTAGAGGTGGCGAAGGACCCGTCCGAAAACATCATGCCGGTCACGATCGAGCTGGTGCGGGCGGGCGCGACCATGGGCGACATTGTCGAAACCTTGAAGAAGGTCTGGGGTACGTATCGCGAAACTCCGGTATATTAGACCCATGCTCCATCACCCTTCCGGCCTGCTGACCCTCCCCTTCGATGGCGTCGAGCCGCGCCTGGCCACGCCGCCCCGGTTTTGCGGCGCAGAATCATGCGTTCTCGGCAAGACCACGCTCGGCGCCGATGCCTCCATCGGCGGCAAGGTGACGATCCGCGCCGACGGACATTTCATCCGCATCGGCGACCGGTTCTCGATCGGAGATCATTCCACGGTTCACATCGCCCACGACATCTACCCGACGACCATCGGAAGCGATGTGACGGTTGGACGGAACGCCGTGGTTCACGCCTGCACGGTCGGCAATGACTGTGTCATCGAGGACGACGTGGTGATCCTGGACGGGTCCGTGGTCGGGGACGGCGTGCTGATCGAAGCCAACTCGATCGTGTTCGGCAAATCGGAACTCGAATCCGGTTTCGTTTATGCCGGTTTTCCAGCCAAGAAGGTCCGCCCGCTCGACAACGCCGAGCGCGCGGAGCGGCGGGCACGCGTGCAGGCGGCCGGCACGAGCGTTGCCGCGCCCGGGCGACAAGCCCCCTCCGCGCCGGCCGCCGAGTTCATCGCCGTCACCGCAAGCGTGACCGGCCGGGTGGAAATCGGCGCGGCCGCGGGCGTCTACTTCTCCTGCGACCTCGACGCTGGTCCCAATCGGATCGTCATCGGCGAGAACACGAACATTCAGGACAACACGACCATTCGCTGCGCAAACGGGGACGCGATCATCGGGCCGAACACGACGCTCGGCCACAACGTCCATGCCGGGAGTTGCGAAATCGCCGAACGCACGCTGATCGGCATGGGCGCGGTTCTCGCCGAGGGAACGGTGGTCGAAGCGGACGTGCTGGTCGGTGCGTGCGCCCACACCAAGCCCGGGCAGCGGCTGGAGACCGGCTGGCTGTGGGGCGGCCGTCCCGCCCGCGCGATCGCGCGGCTCGACGAGCGCAAACGCGCGCTGATGGAGCGCACGATCGAGCAATATTGCGGCTACAGCCGCACCTTCCGGGAGTTGCAGTTGCGCGCCGGCGCAGACGAGACCGCCAGCCGCTCCCGATGAGCGGGGCGGCGCTCGGCGGCGAGCATGTGCGGGCTGGCCGGGCGGGCGGTGTCGGACGGCTCACGCTGAACCGCCCGGCGGCGCTAAACGCGCTCACCCTCGACATGATCCGGGACCTCGCGGCGGCGCTCGATCTCTGGGAGGGCGATCCCGGCGTGCATCTGGTGCTGATCGAGGGCGCCGGATCGCGGGCGTTCTGCGCGGGCGGCGACATCCGGGCCGTTTATGACAGCGCGGCCGAGGGCAGCGATCGGGCCCACATCTTCTGGGCCGAGGAGTACCGTCTCGACGCCAGGATCGCGCAGTTCTCGAAACCCGTGGTCGTGTTCATGACCGGGATCGTGATGGGCGGCGGCGTCGGCGTGTCGGCGCATGCCCGCCACCGGGTCGTCACCGAAACCACGCGCCTCGCCATGCCGGAGGTCGGCATCGGCCTTATCCCGGATGTCGGCGGCACGTGGCTGCTGTCGCGGGCGCCCGGCGAAACCGGCACCTATCTGGCGCTGACCGGCACCCAGATTGGCGCCGCCGACATCATCGCGCTCGGCATGGCCGACAGCTACGTGGCCGGGGCCAAGCTCGGCGCGCTCGCGCAAGCGCTGGAGCAAGACAGCCCGCGCGACCACCAAGGCACCGAGACCGCGATCGGGCAATGTGCGGAGACTGCGGGAGAGCCGTCGCTCGGCCCGCATCGCGCGCTGATCGACCGCGCCTTTGCGCACGACACGGTTGAAGCAATACTCAGGGCGCTCGATCAGGACGGATCGGCGTTCGCGCGAAGGACGGCCGAACAGATCGCGACCAAATCTCCGACCAGCCTGAAGCTCGCTTTGCGCGCGCTGCGGGAAGCGCGAAGCCTCGCGAGCTTGCAGGATTGCCTGCGGCTCGAATACCGGCTGATGACGCGCATCCTGCCGCGTCACGATCTGCGCGAAGGCATCCGGGCCGCGGTCATCGACAAAGACCGCAATCCCAAATGGCAACCGGCCAGTCTCGCCGAGATCAGGCCCGAGGCGCTCGACCCCTACTTCGCATCGCTCGGCCCGGAGGATCTGCAATTCTGAAGGATACGGGCACGGCCGGCCGTCGCGCCTCTACGGTCGGGCAGCGGGACCGAGGACCCGGGCATCGGTGAAGGCCCGTTCGGTCAGAGCGCCGAACACCAGGCCGAGGGTCGCCCACATCACCGCTTGCATGCCGAAGGACGCGACGCGGAAGTGCCAAAGAACGCCCGCCGGAAAGCTTCCCGGAACTTCGTCGACCGATGGTAGAATGCTCCCGGCCACGATCACCGCCAGCAGGTAGACGCCGATCGCCGCCAGCGCCGCCGTCCATTCTCCATGCCGGACGGCGAGCTGCTTGCGCAGAGCGGAGGCCAGCACCACGGCGCCCACGGAGAGCACGATCATCGAGAAATATAAGGCAGTACGATAGCCGATCGTCTCCGGCTCCCCGACCGACGGCGGATTTGCCGGGTATTTCAAGTTCGGCACCAGATAGACGCAAACAAACCCGGTCGCGGCGAGCAGCGCGGATGTCGCACGCGGGCCCATATTCACCGCACGCCGATAAACAGCCGCAAAAACCAGCGCAAACAATCCGCCGAACGCCGCCGAATAGACCATCACGCCGGTAAACAGGCCCCATCCCGCCTGCACGGGCCGACTGACAAGCTCGGGCTCCGGCACGGCGTGGATGCCGTTGGCCTCGTCGGCCTTCGCTTTCTCCTCATCCATCGCGGCTTCGAAGCTGATGGCCCGATCGACCTGCGGCTCACCAAACACCTTGCCGAAACCGAAAACGAGCAAGCCGGCGATCAGCCCGACCAGCATCCCGCGCACCAGAAGATTTGGAACCATAATAAGGGTACCTGCTCAGTGGCACGGAAACCCGAGCAGATGTCGTCCATCGTGCAGGAATTCATGCACATACATGCCGGGGATGATCGACGTCGCACCCTCTTCCGCGGCCACGAAGTAGATTGCGAGCAGTGCCAGCGCGGCGAAAATCGTCCAGGGCAGAATGTCGCGCCAGGGAAGTGGAAGGGAAAGGCTGGCGGGTACGATCGTGCGGTCTGACATCGCGCTTTGCTCCTGGGGTTACGCGCCCCGCTGAGTGAACGGTGCCACGGCGAGGTCTGACTCCTGGCTGCACAGAACCAGTTACAGTGGCGCGTCCGTGCCGGGATTTCACCGGCTTCCGAACCGTAGCGCGCTAGACGTAAAAGCAGGGTTCCGGACTGTCAACGAATGCAGGTCCATGGGCGTGATACTCACCCT
Source organism: Acetobacteraceae bacterium (assembly GCA_019241425.1). GTDB lineage: Bacteria > Pseudomonadota > Alphaproteobacteria > Acetobacterales > Acetobacteraceae > JAFAXA01. The sequence continues at coordinate 5,147 of JAFAXA010000186.1, forward strand.
GATCAGCCATGCCGCGACCGTTGCGACGCGCCAAGCCGCCTTTCCGCTCGACGAGCCGCTGGAACAGCGGGCACAGGGCCAGGCAGCCGCGCTCGCCGGCCAATTACGGCGTGTTGACCGGGCGATCACCAGCCCCGCTCTGCGGGCGCGGCAAACCGCCGCGGCGCTCGGTTTGCAGGCCAGCGTCGTGTCCGAACTCAGGGATCTCGATTGCGGACGCTGGGCCGGCCGCACGCTCGCCGATGTCACGTCCAGCAATCCGGACGACGTCCTCGCGTGGACCCGCGACTGCACGGCCAAGCCGCATGGAGGGGAGTCGGTCACGGAGCTCATCGAGCGAACGGCGCGCTGGCTGGAAGCGATTGGTCCCGGCGCGGCCCGCACGGTCGCCGTCACCCACCCCGCCACCTTGCGCGCGGCGCTCATTGTCGCGTTGCGCGCCGAGGCGGCCGCGTTCTGGAGGATCGATGTGGCACCGCTCTGCCGGCTCCGCCTCCGCAGCAATGCAGGGGGCTGGACGCTGCTGTCCTTCGAGCCCTAACGGCGCGGAACCCGGCAGCCCGCTTTCCCAGGGTCTACCCTTTGATCTTCCACGCCCCGCTCGGCGTCAGGCACCAATTCATTTCGTATGTGCCCGGGTCCGGGCGGTCGGCGACGAAGATCGTGTTGCGGAGCTCGTGACACGCCATGCCGCCGTCTTCCGTCGTTTTCACGAAGGACACCTCGCCATGGGCGCCGCTCTCCGGATTGGTCCAGGACCGGGACTGCCCGGGCCGCAGCAGCGAGCCATGGTTGATGGTGTGGGTCGCCCGCAGCAACAATTCCAGGTCGCCTTCCGTCAGCCCCTTCGAGGTGTCGCCTCCGAGCGGGCTGATCTGCGCCCGCGCAACCCCGCCGCCCAAAAGCGCGAAGCCGAGCCCCACCGCCGCCAACAGGCCCGCCCGCCTCTTCGCTCGCATCCCGGCACTCCGTCCCGTTTCCGGCCAATGCCCGGACGCTAGCGCCCCAGAGCTTACCGGGCCGTCAACGCACGCTTTGCGCCCGGGCGGGGCGGCCCTAAATAGCCGAGCCATGGACGGAACATTGCCAGAACCCTTTCGGGCCTGGTTCGCGGCGCGTGGCTGGACGCTCCGGCGCCACCAGCGCGCGGTCCTTGAGGCGGCGCAGGCCGGGCGCTCCGTTCTGCTGATCGCGCCGACCGGCGGCGGCAAGACGCTCGCCGGATTTCTGCCGACCCTGCTCGATCTCGCGGGAACGCCGCGCCCGGGCATCCACACTGTCTATGTTAGCCCGCTCAAGGCGCTGGCGACCGATATCGCGCGCAATCTCACCGCACCGGTCGAGCAGATGCGGCTGCCGGTCACGATCGAGACCCGCACCGGCGACACCCCGGCGGCCCGACGCCAGCGTCAGCGGGAGCGGCCGCCCAACATCCTGCTGACCACGCCGGAAAGCCTGGCCGTGCTGCTATCCCTGCCGGACGCCTCGGATCTGTTCGCCGGCCTCAGGGCGGTGGTGATCGACGAGGTTCACGCCCTCGCCGGGACGAAGCGCGGCGACCAACTCGCCCTCGGCCTGGCCCGCCTCGCAACCATCGCCCCGGCTTCGCGCCGGATCGGCCTGTCGGCAACCGTCGCCCATCCCGCAGCCATCCGCGCCTATGCCGGGGCCGATGAGCTGATCGAGGAACAGGACGGCGCGCCGCCTTCGCTCGCGATGATGCTGCCGCAGGGGCGGCTGTCCTGGTCCGGGCATATGGGCCTCGACAGCGCGCCCGAGATCCTGGAGCGCGTGCGAAGCGCCAACATGACGATCGTGTTCGTGAACACGCGCGCGCAAGCCGAGCTGATGTTCAACGCGCTCTGGCGTCTGAACGAGGAGACGATGCCGATCGCGCTGCATCACGGCAGCCTCGACATCGCGCAGCGCCGGCGCGTCGAAGCCGCGATGGCGTCCGGGCGGTTGCGCGCGGTGGTCGCGACATCCTCGCTCGATCTCGGCATCGATTGGGGCGGCGTCGATCAGGTGATCCAGGTCGGCGCGCCGAAGGGCGTGTCGCGCCTGCTGCAACGGGTGGGGCGCGCCAACCATCGCATGGACGAAGCCTCCGCTGCGATCCTCGTTCCGGCCAACCGCTTCGAGGTGCTGGAATGCGAGGCGGCGATTCTCGGCGTCGGTGCGCGGGAGCTGGACGGCGATCCGCCGCGTCCGGGCGGCCTCGACGTGCTCGCGCAGCATTTGCTGCTGACCGCCTGCGCCGGATCGTTTCATCCGGACGACATGTACCGGGAGATCACCGCGGCCGCGCCGTACGCCGGATTGACCCGCACCGATTTCGACGATGTGCTCGCCTATGTTGAAACGGGCGGCTACGCGCTCGCCGCCTATGAACGATACCGCAAGCTGTTCCGCGACTCCGATGGCCGCGTGCATGTGCGGACGGCGCGCACCGCGCGGCAGGCGCGGATGAATATCGGCACCATCGTCGAAGCTCCAATGCTGAAGATCCGGCTGGTCGGCAAGGGCGGTCGCGGCGTGACGCTCGGCGAGGTGGAGGAGTATTTCGTCAACATGCTGTCGCCCGGCAACAGCTTCATGTTCGCCGGGCGGCCGCTGCGCTTCATCCGGCTGCGCGAAACGGTGGTGGAGGTGAGCGAAGGCGGCGGCAGCGATCCGATGGTGCCGGCCTATGCGGGGGCGCGGCTGCCGCTCACGACCAACCTCGCCGATCGCGTGCGCACCATGCTGCAGAACCGGGAAAGCTGGCATCTTTTTCCGGAACCCGTGCAGGAGTGGCTGCAATTGCAGCGCGCCCGCTCGCGGCTGCCGGGGCGGAACGACCTGCTGGTCGAGACCTTTCCGCGCGGCGACCGCTGGTATCTGGTCGCGTACTGCTTCGAGGGCCGCAACGCGCACCAGACGCTCGGCATGTTGCTGACGCGGCGGATGGAGCGGTTCGGCATGGCGCCGCTCGGCTTCGTCGCGACCGACTACGTGCTCGGCGTGTGGTGCGCCAATCAGCCGACGGACATGCCACGTCTATTTGAGCAGGACATGCTCGGCGACGATCTCGAAGCCTGGATGGCGGACAGCTCCATGCTGCGGCGGACGTTCCGCAATGTCGCGGTGGTGGCGGGACTGATCGACCGCAACCATCCGGGCGCGGAAAAGACGCGGCGGCAGGTGACGGTGAACACCGATCTGATCTATGACGTGCTGCGCCGGCACCAGCCGGACCACATCCTGCTTCGCGCAACCCGCGCCGACGCCGCCGGCGGCCTCACGGATCTCGGCCGTGTCGCCGGGATGCTCGCGCGCATCAACGGACGGATCACCCATATGGCGCTGTCGCGCGTGTCGCCGCTGGCGGTGCCGGTGCTGCTCGAAATCGGCCGCGAAAGCGTACGCACCGGCGCGAACGAGGACGAGCTGCTCGCCGAAGCGGAAGCGATCATCGCGGAAGGGACCGGCGAGGCCGCGCCGCCCCCGGTCGTTCCGATGCAGCGGGTGCCTGCGGTGCTGCGCCCGAGCCTCGTCGCCAAGCGCCGGCAGATGGGACGGCAGACGGCGAACGCCACCTTGTTCGACACCAAGCGATGAGCGCCGCCGCAGCGGTCCACCTCGCGGGCGAGCGGCTGATGCTCGATCCGTCCGGTGTTGCGTTTTGGCCCGCGCAGGCTCTGCTGGTCGTCTCCGACCTGCATCTGGAAAAGGGCTCCTCCTTCGCGCGGCGCGGCATGTTGCTGCCGCCCTGGGACACGACGGCGACGCTCGACCGGCTCGCGGCCATCCTGCGGCGCTACAAGCCGCGCACCGTCGTCGCGCTGGGCGACAGCTTTCACGACACGCACGGGGCGACGCGGCTGGAGCGCACGGAAATCGCCCGCCTCCGGACGATGACGGACGCCGCGTCGTTCATCTGGATTGCGGGCAACCACGACCCCTCCCCGCCCGCATCGCTCGGCGGGCGCTATGCGGACGAGATGGCGCTCGGGCCGTTCGTGTTCCGTCATCAGGCGAAGCGCGGGGCGGAGGGCGAGTTGTCCGGCCACCATCACCCCAAGGCGGCGGTGCCGGCGCGGGGTTGCGCGGTGACGCGGCCCTGTTTCGTGTCGGACGCGCGGCGGATCGTGCTGCCCGCGTTCGGCGCCTAT
>JAFAXA010000228.1 GCA_019241425.1 Acetobacteraceae bacterium
TCGCCCGACATCCTGTTGCTCGACGAGCCGACGAACCATCTCGACCTCCCCGGCATCGAGTGGCTGGAAGCGGAGCTTGCCGCGCTGCGCTCCGGTCTCGTCCTCATCAGCCACGACCGCCGCTTCCTCGAACGGCTATCCCGTCGCACGGTCTGGCTCGATCGTGGGGTCACCCGCACGCTCGAACGCGGCTTCGCGGCGTTCGAGACGTGGCGCGACGAAACGCTGGCCGAAGAGGAAGCGGCGCGGCACAAGCTCGGCCGCAAGATCGCAGCCGAGGAGGATTGGCTGCGCTACGGGGTGACCGCCCGCCGCAAGCGCAATCAGAAGCGATTGGCCGAACTTGGCGCCTTGCGTGTCAAGCGGCGCGAACGGCAACGCCCGGCGGGTGCGATCCGGCTGCAAGCGGCCGCTGCCGATCTGTCCGGACGGCTGGTGATCGTCGCCGAGGAGGTGGCGAAAGCCTGGAACGGCAAGCCCTTCGTCCGGGGCTTTTCCACCCGCATCCTGCGCGGCGACCGCGTCGGCATCGTCGGGCCGAACGGCGCCGGCAAGACGACGCTCCTCAACCTGCTCACCGGCGCCCAGACGCCCGATGCCGGGCACGTCACGCTCGGCGCCAGTCTCGCCCTGGAGGTGCTGGATCAGAAGCGCGAAACACTCGATGCCGCGCAAACGCTGCGGGACGCGCTGACCGGCGGGCAGGGCGACACGGTGACGGCCAACGGTCAGAACCGGCACGTCGTCGGCTACATGAAGGACTTCCTGTTCGGCCCCGAGCAGGCGAACACGCCGGTCGGCGTCCTGTCCGGCGGCGAGCGCGGGCGGCTTACCCTGGCCCGCGCCTTCGCCCGGCCCTCCAACCTGCTGGTGCTCGACGAGCCGACCAACGACCTCGATCTGGAAACCCTCGATCTCCTCCAGGAACAGCTCGCCGCCTATCCGGGGACCGTGCTGCTCGTCAGCCATGACCGCGACTTCCTCGATCGCGTGGTCACATCGGTGATCGCCGCCGAGGGCGATGGGAGATGGATCGAATACGCGGGCGGCTACAGCGACATGCTCGCGCAAGGCGGCGGTCCGGCAGCGGGGAACGCGCAGCGCGCCGCCGTGCCCCGAGCGCCGGAGACGCGCGCACCCGCCGCATCAGCGCCTTCGAAACGGCGGATGACCTTCAACGACCGGCACTCGTTGCAAACGCTGCCCGCGCGCATCGCCGCGCTGGAAGAGGCGATCGGCAAGCACCAGGGGGTACTCGCCGATCCGGGCCTCTACACGCGCGACCCGGCCCGGTTCGCCCGCACGAGCGCCGAACTGGCCGCCGCGCAGGCCGCGCTAACCGCCGCCGAGGATCAGTGGCTGACCCTGGAGGCGTTGCGCGAGGAGCTGGAAAGCGGCTGATCGCGCGCCGCTCAGAATTGCTCCTTGCCGTAGAGATCCCGGGCGTTGCTCTTGTCGATCAAGGTGGTCGGCACCGTCACCGAGCGCGGCACCTCGGTCGCGCAGTCGATCAGGATGCGCTTGGCGAGGTCGAGCGCCTCCGCGGCGCCGGTCGGATAGACGAAGGTGGCGGCCCACTGCCCTTCCGCGACCGACCGCATGCCGCCCGCCGGCCCCGGCAGACCGTCGGTGCCGATGATCTTCACCTGATCGAGCTTGCCGGCCTGCTTGGCCGCGATATAGGCGCCCGCCGCCGCCAGATCGTTGCTGGTGTAAACGAGCTTGATGTCCGGATGCGCCTGCAACATGGCGGAGAACACCGTCACTGCCTTGTCCTGCATCCAGTCGACGGGCTGCTCCGCCACCACCTTGATCTTCGGATTGACGGCGATCCCCTGCTTGAAGCCTTCCAGCCGCTCGATCGCGGGCGACGAACTCGGCAGGCCTTCGAGGATCGCGACCTCGCCGCCATCCGGCAGCAGCTTGGCGGCGTATTCGCCGGCCTCCTTCGCGATCTGCCGGTTATCGCCGCCGACGAAGCTCGTGTACTCGTTGCCGGTGGTCTTGCGGTCGAGTTCGATCACCGGAACGCCGCTCTTGTAGACGCGGGTGACGACCGGGGTGAGCGGCGCCGCTTCGAATGGCGAGATGAACAGGATGTCGACGCCCTGGGTCAGGAAATTGTCGACCTGTGACACCTGCGTGTTGACGCTCGCCTGGCCGTCGGCGATCGAGAGCTTGAATTGCGGATAGTTCTTCACCAGCCGTTGCAGTTCGTGGTTGACGTGCTCGCGATACGGCTCCTTGAAGTTCGCCTGCGAGAAGCCGATCGTGTATTCGCCCTTGGGACCGCAATCCTTGACCAGCGGCTTGCCGTCGGCCGCGCGCGCGCCCGGCGCCAGCATCAGCGCCGCCGCCGCGACGCTTGCCAGCAGCGCGCGCCGTTTTCCGATCGATGTCGTCATTCGCTTCCTCCCGTTTATCTGGTTCTAGCGCGACCGGCCGCCGCCGCCCACGAAGGTCTGGAGCGCCGCCGCGAGAACGATGATGGCGCCCGTCGCCAGCAGCTGCATGGCGGCGCTCACGTCGTTTAGTTGCAGAATATTGGCGAGCGCGCCGAGCATCACCGATCCCGCGATGGTTCCGGTCATCGTGCCCGCGCCGCCGAACAGGTCGGTGCCGCCGATCACCACCGCGGCGATCGCGTTCAGTTCGTAGCCGGAGCCGTCATTCGGGCTGCCGAAGGAGAACTGGCCGGCATGGACGATGCCGGCAATCGCCGCGCACAGCCCGCTCAGGCCGTAGACCGAAATCTTCACCCATTCCACGGGAATGCCGGAAAGCCGCGCCGCCCGTTCGTTGCCGCCGACCGCGAACACGTAGCGGCCGTAGCGCGTGTTGTTGAGCACGAAAGTCGCAACGGCGGCGAGCAACAGAAACACCAGTGTCGCCACCGGAAACGTGTCGCCGAACAGCCGTTCGCCGAGGATCGCGAAACCGGCTGGCGCGTTGTTCGGCCCTTCGCCGTAGGTGATGTTGATGAACTGGTTGTCGGAGGCGATCAGCGCCAGACCGCGCGCCGCCTGCAAGCCCGCCAAGGTCACGATGAAGGCCTGGATCCTGAGCCGGGTCGAAATCGCGCCTTGCGCCAATCCGAACAGCGTGCCGGCGATCAGCACGACGATGATGGTGCTGGCGATCCCCCAGCCTTCATTGATCAGCAGCGCCGCCGTCAGCACGCTGCCGAGGCCGAGCACCGCGCCGACCGAAAGGTCGATGCCCGCCGCGATGATCACGAAGGTCATCCCGAGCGCCAGGATGCCGGTTTCCGAAATCGAGCGGACGATGTTGGCGACGTTTTCCGGCGCCAGAAACAGAATGTGCCCGTGCCGCCGCGGCGAAAAGATGATGCCGCCGATCAGCACCAGCACCAGGCCGAACAGACTCTGAAAGCGGAGCAGATAGGCGAGCGGACTCCCGCGCGGGCGCGCGGCCGGCGGCGCGGCCTTCGATGCGGTGTTCGTGGGAGCGACGGTCATGCGGCTTCGCTTTCACCAATGCTGGCCCGGAGCAGTTCTTCTTCGGTGACGCCGGCGTCAAATGCGGCGACGGTGCGCCCGGCATGCATCACCACGATGCGGTCGCAGAGCCCGAGCAACTCCGGCAGTTCAGAAGACGCGACCAGCACGCCGAGGCCCTTATCCGCGAGCCCGCGCAATTGCCGGTATATTTCGGCCTTGGCGCCGACATCGACGCCGCGCGTCGGCTCGTCGAGCAGCAGCAGGCGTGGCTCGGTCAGCAATTCCTTGGCGAACACCACCTTCTGCTGGTTGCCGCCGGACAGGTTGATGACCTTCGCCTCCGGCAGGCGCGGCCGCACGTCGAACCGCTCCATGGCGCGCGCCACCTGCCGGCTCTGCGTCGCCCGCGAAACGAGGCCGAACGGCGTCACGCGCCGGATCGTCGACATCACCGTGTTGGCCGCGACCGTGTGCTGCAACACGAGGCCGGTGCCGCGCCGATCGTCGGTGACATAGGCGATCCGGGCGGCCCGGGCGGCCCGGACCGAGCCGAGCTGCGCCGATTGGCCGCCGACCAGCAGCGTCCCATGCCAGCGTCCGCTCGCGCCGAAGCCGTAGAGCGCGTTGAACAGCTCCGTCCGCCCGACGCCCATCAGGCCGGACAGGCCGACGATCTCGCCCTCATGCACGGTGAGCGACACGTCCTCCGCCGCCTGGAACCCGGCCCGCTCGACGGCCGGCTGGTAGCGCGCGTGCTCCAGCCTGAGGATCTCCCGTCCGACGGACTGCGCGTGCGGCGGGAATAGATCGGCGAAATCGCGGCCGACCAGCAGCCGCACGAGATCCGCCTGCGGCGCATCAGGCCGGGTTTCGCCGACCACCGCACCGTCCCGCATCACGGTCACCCGGTCGCCGATCCGCGGCACCTCTTCGAGCCGGTGCGAAATGTAGACGATGCCGACGCCGCGCACCCGCAGTTCGCGGACGACGCCGAACAGATGCTCGGCCTCGGCGGCCGACAGCGCCGCGGTCGGCTCGTCCATGATCAGGATGCGGGCATCCTGGGACAGCGCCTTGGCGATCGCCACCAATTGCCGCTCGCCGAGACGCAAGGAGGAGACCGGCAGGCTCGCATCCAGCGACACGCCCGCCCGGCGCAGCAGATCGTCGGCCTCCCGCAGCATCCGCGCCTTGGCGAGCGTGCGGTAGCCGGTC
>JAFAXA010000025.1 GCA_019241425.1 Acetobacteraceae bacterium
TATCGCTTCACGCAGATGCAGACGAGCTTCGGCGCCAACATGCTGGCGCTCGACGGCGGCCGGCCGCGCCTGCTCGGTTTACGCGACGCGCTGCTCGCCTTCATCGCCTTCCGCGAGGAGGTGATCCTCCGCCGCAGCCGGTTCGAACTCGGCAAGGCGCGGGAGCGCGCGCATCTCCTGGTCGGGCTGGCGATCGCGGTTGCCAATATCGACGAGGTGATCCGGGTCATCCGCGCCAGCGCCGATGCCGGGTCGGCGCGCGCTGCCCTGATGGACCGCGACTGGCCGGCCGCCGATATCGGCGCGCTGCTCGCGCTCATCGACGAGCCGGGCAACGTCATCAGCCCGGAGCACACGGTGCGGCTGACGGAGGAGCAGGCGCGCGGCATCCTCGAACTGCGCTTGCAGCGCCTGACCGGGCTGGAGCGGGAAAAGATCCAGGCCGAACTGACCGAACTCGGCGGCCGGATCACCGACCTGCTCGACATCCTCGGTTCCTATGTGCGCCGCATGGAGGTGATGCGCGGCGAACTCGCGGCGGCCCGCGCCGAGCTGGCGACGCCGCGCCTGACCGCGATCGTCGACGCGGTTGCCGATCAGGACGACGAAAGCCTGATTGAGCCGGGGCAGATGGTCGTCACCATCACGCGGGACGGCTTCATTAAGCGCACGCCGCTGGAAACGTTCCGGGCCCAGAACCGCGGCGGCCGCGGCCGTACCGGCGCCGCGACGCGCGGCGACGACATCGTGACCCGCAGCTTCAACGCCCACACCCATCAATGGGTGCTGTTCTTCAGTTCCGGCGGCAAGGTGTTCCGCGAAAAGGTCTGGCGGCTGCCGGAAGCCGGACCGACCGCCAAGGGCCGGGCGCTGGTCAATCTGCTGCCGGAACTCGGCGCTGATGCGATCACCACCGTCCTGCCGCTGCCGCAGGACGAGAGCCTGTGGGTCAGCCTGCATCTGGTTTTCGCGACCGCCTCGGGCACCGTGCGGCGCAACCGGTTGTCCGATTTCCGCAACGTGCGGGCGTCGGGCCTGATTGCGATGAAGCTCGACGAGGGCGACCGGCTGATCGGCGTCGCCACCTGCCGCGAAGGCGACGACGTGTTCCTGGCCACGCGCCGTGGCCGCTGCATCCGCTTTCAGATTGCCGACGACACGTTGCGCGTGTTCGCGGGCCGCGACAGTTCCGGCGTGCGCGGCATCCGGCTCGCGCGTGGCGACGAGGTGATCAGCCTGTCCGTGCTGCGCCACGTGGAGGCGACCGTCGCCGAACGCCTCGCCTATCTGCGCCAGGCGACGGCGCGGCGGCGGCAGGCGGGGCTTGCCGAGGACGAGGTGATTGCGGAAACGAATGGCGACGGCGAGGAAAGCGTGCCGGAGATCGCGCTGCCCACCGATCGCTCGGAAGAGTTCGAAACGGCGGAAGAGCTGCTGCTCACCGTCACCGACCGGGGTTTCGGCAAGCGATCCTCCGCCTATGAATACCGGGTCAGCGGCCGGGGCGGGCTGGGCATTGCGAACATCACGCTCGGCGCCCGCAGCGGCCGGGCCGTGGCGGCGACCTTTCCCGTCCGGCCGGGCGACGACGTCATGCTGGTGACCGATGCCGGGCGACTGATCCGGGTGCCCGCCGATCAGGTGCGCATCACCGGGCGGCAGTCGATGGGGGTCACGCTGTTCCGGCTGAACGAGGACGAGCACGTGACCAGCGTGTTCCCGATCATGGACACGGTCGCCGAGGCGGAGCCCGGCAGCCCAGCGGCCGGCGAGGACGACGGCGAGCCGGATGCCACGGATGGCTGAGCGCGTCGGCCTCTATCCGGGCACGTTCGACCCCGTCACCAACGGTCATCTCGACGTGGTCGCGCGGGCGGCCCGGCTGGTGGACCGGCTGGTGATCGGTGTCGCGGTGAATGTCGGCAAGGCGCCGCTTTTCAAGCTCGAGGAGCGGGTCGCGCTGGTGCGCGCGGAGATCGCCGGCATCGCGGCGCGCGAGGGAATTGCGATCGAGGTCAAGCCGTTCGATTCGCTGCTGATCCACTTCGCCCGCGAACTCGGTGCCAGCCTGATCGTGCGCGGCCTGCGCGCCGTTTCCGACTTCGACTACGAATTCCAGATGGCGGGCATGAACTACCGCATGGAGCCGCAGATCGAGACGGTGTTCCTGATGGCGAGCGAAAGCCACCAGTTCATCGCCTCGCGGCTGGTCAAGGAGGTGGCTTCGCTCGGCGGCGACATTTCGTCCTTCGTGCCGCGCCAGACCCTGCAACATGTGCTAAAGCGCCTCGGCCGCTGAGGCGCCGGGCGCAGGCGGGACCACGCGGGAGGACCAATGGATCGCCGTACCTTTGTCACATCAGCCGTTCTGGGAGCTGCTTGTCTTATGAGTGAAACCGCTACTGCCGAACCCGCCCTCGATCCCGAAAACACGCTCTATCTCGACCTGAAGTCGGGCCGCGTCGTCATCCAGTTGCTCCCGGATCTGGCCCCGAAAGCGGTCGCGCGGGTCAAGGAACTCACGCGGCAGGGGTTTTACAACAACACCCCGTTCCATCGCGTCATTCCGGGCTTCATGGCGCAGGGCGGCGATCCGACCGGCACCGGGACCGGCGGCAGCAACCTGCCCAACCTTCCGGCCGAGTTCACGAACAAGGCGCATTTCCTGCGCGGCACGGTGGGCGCCGCCCGCACCCAGGACCCGAACAGCGCCAACAGCCAGTTCTTCATCTGCTTCGCGCCGGCGCCGTTCCTGGACGGTCAATACACGATCTGGGGCCGCGTGGTGTCGGGCATGGAGTATGTGGACGCGATCAAGAAGGGCAGCGGGCAAAGCGGCAGCGTCTCCGATCCGGACCGGATCGTGCGGATGCAGGTAGCGGCGGACGCCAAGGGCTGACGCGCCGGCCCGGGGCGCGCCGGGCCGGTTGACCTCTGCGCCGAGTTGGCGTTCAAGGCGCGGCGGCGAGCCTGTAGCTCAGTTGGTAGAGCACGGGACTTTTAATCTCGTGGTCGTGGGTTCGAGTCCCACCGGGCTCACCACCGCCGCATGGTCCGACCCGACCACTCCAGCCATTTCGGCCGATTGTTCGCGGCTGCAATGAATTACTGTGCGCGCCGTTCCAGCTTGCGGTCGAGCTTTTCCACCTCGTTGTTCAGTTGCTGCTGCTGCTGGCTGTCCGGGGCGATGCCCGCCCGGCGCTCACGGGATTCGACGCCGGACGGGTTCGGCTCATGGGCTTCGCCGTTCCAGATATTGGCGTTCCGGCTCGGCGGGGCTTGCGCGGGCTGGGCCGGGGCAAGCGAAGGGAGCAGGAGCGCCGCGGCGAGCAGGGGAAAGCCGCCGAGAAGCGGCCATCGGCGGTGCGAAACGAATGCCCCGGGGACCATGTCACTCTCCAGAACTCGATGGGCGGCTGTCCCGCCGAACCTCGCGCTTTACGCACGGCGCCGTGAGATTACAGTATCGACGGGGGATCCTTGAACGATTTCCGGCGCGCAAACCGGTCGTTCATTTCGCTCTGTCATGATCGTCGGTGCGCTGGACAGACTCTGGCCACTGCGTGCATGGCAGCCCAACGGCCAAACGACCGCTGCTTTTGCGCACCGGTGACCCTTCCTCGCCCCGGCCGGCTCCGGGGGTTACATCATCCGGCAAGCGACTTACCTGACCGAATCACGCCCCTCCGCCTCGGTCCGGCAAGTTTGGAGGCACTGTGGACATTTTTCCCCAGCCTGACACGACGGCAGACATGAGCGAATTCGCGATCAGCGCCACCGCCTCCCTGCAGGAGCGGCGCTCCCGGACCCTGAAATATGGCGACATGTTCGCGGTGTTCGATCAGAACGGCGACCTCGCTCTCGGCGGGGGCGGCGTCGAAGGGCTGTATGCGTCGGATACGCGCCACCTTTCGCAGCTCGATCTGCGGCTGTCCGGCGCGCGACCGATCCTTCTCAGTTCGACGACCCGCGACGACAACGCGACACTCACCTGCGATCTGACCAACCCCGATCTCTACGATGCCGACGGAACGGTGCTCGACCACGACCTGATCCATATCCGCCGCACCAAATTCCTGTTCACGGCGGTTTGCCACGAGCGGCTGGCGATCCGGAATTTCTCGGGCGCGCGCCAGCGGCGGCGGCTGGAAATCCGCTTCGACGCCGATTTCGCCGATCTGTTCGAGGTACGCGGCCAAAGGCGGAGCCGGCGCGGGCGGATCCAGCGTCCGGCGATCGGGCCGGATTGCGTGACACTGGCCTATACCGGCCTGGACGACCGCCGCCGCACGACCCGCCTCCGCTTCGATCCGGCTCCGGACCTGGTTGAGCCCGGACGCGCGGTGTTCGACCTCGATCTGCCTCCCGGCGGCCGTGCCGTGCTGTATGTCGAAATCCGCGCCGATGCCGATCCGCCGCCGGTCCCCGCCGGCTACGCGTTCTTCCACGATATTCGGCTGGCGCGCCGGGAGCTGCGGCACTCGGCCTCGCGGGCCGCGTCGGTCGCGACGTCGAACCAGATATTCAACGAGGCGGTCCGTCGCTCGGTTTCCGACCTTTCCATGTTGCTGACGGAAACGCCGCAGGGACCGTACCCGTATGCCGGCATCCCGTGGTACAGCACGGCGTTCGGGCGGGACGCGATCATCACCGCCTTGCAGATGCTCTGGATGGACCCCGCGATCGCCCGCGGCGTGCTGTCCTATCTCGCGGCCAATCAGGCAACCGCGCGCGATCCGGCGGCCGATGCCGAGCCCGGCAAGATCCTGCACGAAGTGCGGCGCGGCGAGATGGCCGAACTCGGCGAGGTGCCGTTTCGCCGCTATTACGGCAGCGTCGATTCGACACCGTTATTCGTCATGCTGGCCGGCGCGTATCTGAAACGCACCGGCGATCTCGCAACGCTCGCGCGCCTTTGGCCGCATATCGAGGCGGCGATCGGCTGGATGCAGGAATACGGCGACCGCGACGGCGACGGTTTCATCGAATACTACCGGATGACGGAGAACGGGCTGGCCAATCAGGGCTGGAAGGACAGCCACGATTCAATCTTCCATGCCGATGGCGCGGGCGCCGAGGGGCCGATCGCGCTTTGTGAGGTGCAGGGCTATGCCTATGCGGCGCTGCTCGCCGCGTCGCGCATCGCCAAGGCGCTCGAACGTCCGGGCCGGGCGCAGACGCTCGCCCATTCGGCCAAGCAGTTGAGACACCGCATCGACGAGGTGTTCTGGTGCGAAGACATCGGCACCTATGCGCTGGCGTTGGACGGCGCCAAGCGGCCCTGCCGCGTGCGGTCGTCCAATGCCGGGCATCTGCTGATGGCGGGTGTGCCGTCGCCGAAACGTGCGGCGGCCGTTACCGCGCAGATGATGGGGAGCGCATCGTTCTCCGGCTGGGGCATCCGCACCATCGCCTCGGGCGAGGCCCGGTACAACCCGATGTCCTACCATAACGGCTCGGTTTGGCCGCACGACAACGCCATGGTGGCACTCGGCTTCAGCCGCTATGGCCTGCGGCGGGAGGCGGCGCGCATTCTGGAAGGTTTGTTCCAGGCGTGCATCTACATCGAGTTGCGCAGGCTGCCCGAACTCGTGTGCGGCTTTCCGCGGCGGCGGGGGCAGGGACCGACCTCCTATCCGGTCGCCTGCGCGCCGCAGGCGTGGTCGGCGGCGGCGCAGCTCAGCCTGCTGCAATCCTGTCTCGGCATCGGCTTCGATCTGGAGGCGCGAACCGTGATCTTCGATCGGCCGGTGATGCCGTCGTCCCTCGACGAGATCACGTTGCGCAATCTGGCGATCGGCGATGCGCGGATCGACGTGAGGCTCGCCTGCGTGAACGACAGCGTCGCTATGTGCGTGCTGTCGCGAAGCGGCGAGATCAGCGCGACCCTCCGTAGCTAGGCCGGTGCTCAGTGCCGCGATATAGTCGAGAGCCGTCCCCTGCCATGAACGCAAAGGTTGCTGGCAGGGCGAAATTTATTCCGATTGCGCGCCATCCAACCGGGAGTCTCCCGTTGTCGGAGAGGGTCTCCGTGGCCGAAACTAACCTCCCGACAATCCGCACTACACTCGGAGGAGCGCTGGACATGAGCGGCGAGCCGGACCTTAGCCGCCACCGTATTCTGGTCATTGAGGACGACTATTTTCTTGCAACGGACGCGGCGCGCGCCTTGCTTAGTGCCGGGGCGATCATCGTCGGCCCATGCCCGACCGAAGGAGCGGCGCGGGCCCAACTGGATGGGGAACGGCCCGACGCCGCGGTGGTCGACATCAATCTCGGGCCCGGTCCGTCATTCGAACTTGCCAAGCTGCTCACCGAGCGCGGAATCCCGTTCGTCTTCCTTACCGGCTATGACCAGCAGATTATTCCGGACGGCTTCACCCATATTACACGACTGGAGAAGCCGATCCAATCCTGGCAACTGGTTGAAGCCATCTCGCGATCGCTCGGTAGCGCCCCGTAATCGCGGGAAGCGTGCTGGACGGCTCCCGCGCCGGCGGCTTTCTACAGCGTCACCTTCTTGTTTTCGCCGCCCGCCGGCGGCTTGCCGGTCAGGACGGCCTTTGCGTAGCCGTACGCATACAGCATGGTCGATGAGGGCGCGTCCCAGTACTCCGCCTCCTCTACCTCGACCTGGAGTACGGCAAGGTCAGGGTCATCCTTGCCTTTCGGAAACCAGGTGCGGGAGGCTTCGCTCCAATGGTCGTCGATCGTCGCGCGGTCGCGGACGAGGTGGGCGCGGCCGGATAGCGAAACGTAGTTCTGCTTGTGGGCGTCCGCGTAGCTGAGATTGACGCGCTCCCTCGCCCCGACCTCGGCGGTCTTCGGCGCGCTTGCCCGGGTGAGAAAGAAGAGCGTGCCGTCGAACGCGCGCTGGCTTGCGACCATCGGGCGGCTGCGCAGATGCGATCCGTCATCCGTCGTGAGCATCGCGACCTGGATGCTCTTGATCATGTCCCAGAGCTTTTGCTTCGATTCGGCGGTGGCGTGCTCGGCCATCAATTGATTCTCCCGGGTTGCCGGGCTTCAACCGGGCACAGGTTGGAAGGTTGCGCGCCAAGCTGTGATCTACATCACTCCGTAAGACCCGGCGCTTATGCAATGTGCCGCTCGGGCCTGGCGTTGCCCCGACACCCACGCCAGGCTGAGCGGGCCGGTCGGCCCATTCAATCCGGACCTCACTCGCGGCCCGGCTGTCAAAGCCGGGCCGTCTTTTTGTCCCTCGCCGAAACTGCGGCACCGCGCACATCCGCAACCCTCGACGCATTCGGTGTGTCGGGCGATCGCCCTCGCACGGCCCCGGTTCCGGGCTGCGCGCTGACGCGCTACGCTCGCGCCGGCTCGGGAGGCGTGCGATGGCCGGCATTCAGCCGTTTCTGTGGTTCGATGGGCAGGCCGAGGAGGCCGCCCGTTTCTACGCCTCGGTGTTTCCCGATAGCCGCGTGACCGCGATCAACCGTGCGCCGCTCGACTATCCCGCGGGCCGTGCGGGCGACGTGATTACCGTGGAGTTCACCGTGCTCGGGATCGCCTGCGTTGCGTTGAACGGTGGCCCCGCCTTCAAGCCGACCGAAGCGTTCAGCTTCATGGTGCGCACCGAGGATCAGGCCGAGACGGATCGTTACTGGTCGGCGATCATCGATGCCGGCGGGGAGGAAAGCGCCTGCGGCTGGTGCAAGGACCGGTTCGGGGTGAGTTGGCAAATCACCCCGAACGCGTTGCTCGCGGCGATGGCCGACCCGGATCGCGCGGCCGCCGCCAGGGCGATGCGGGCGATGATGGGTATGCGGAAAATCGACGTCGCGGCCATCGAGGCGGCGCGACGCGGATAACGAGCGAAGCACGGCAAACACGGCGCAAGCGCGTTATGGCCTGGATCGCTCCGGCTCAGGCTGCCGGGGCGGCCGCCGCAGACGACCGCCCCCGCCGCCTTACTTCTGATACCCGGCTTGCCGGATGATGCGGTCCACCGCCGTTTGCGACCCGGAGAGCGCCTGGTCGATCGTCTGCGCGCCGGTCAGCGTCGCGGCGACGCTCTGGCCCACTTGCGTCCCGATGCCCTGGAATTGCGGAATGCCGACGAACTGCGCGCCGGTATAGGGGCGCGGATTCTTGGTCTGGCCGTTCGGGTTGGAATGGTCGATCGCCTGCTCGACGAAGGACGAGAACGGCGCCGCCTTTTTGTACTCCTCGTAGGCGAATGACGAGGTCCGGGTGCCGGGCGGGATGTTGACCCAGCCATCCGTCTCGGCCACGAGCTTCACGTAGTCCTTTGACGTGGCCCAGGTGATGAACTGCTTCGCCGCGTCCGCCTGTTTGGAGGAGGCGGGAATGGCGAGATTCCAGGACCACAGCCAGGTCGGGCCGCCGGTGAAGCTACCGGTCGGAACGGCGGCGAAGCCGACCTTGTCGGCGACCGTGGATTGTTTCGGATCGTAGACGGTCCCCGCCGCGCTGGTCGCGTCGATCCACATGCCGCAATGGCCGCCGGTGAACAAAGCGAGGTTCTCGTTGAAGCCGTTCGACGACACGCCGGGAGGGCCGTCCGTCTTTAGAATGCCGTCGTAGTAGGTCAACGCCTCCTTCCAGGCCGGTGTGTTGATGGTCGGCTTCCATTGCATGTCGAACCATTGGCCGCCGAACGCCGTGATCAGCGTCGAAACATACGCCATGTTCTCGCCCCAGCCCGGCTTGCCGCGTAGGCACATGCCGAACACGCCGTGCTCCCGGTCGGTGGTCTTGTCGGCGAACTGGCGAATCTGGTCGTAGGTCGGGTTCGCCGGCATCTTCAGCCCGGCCTTGTCGAACAGATCGGTCCGGTACAGCGTCATCACGCTTTCGGCGTAGAAGGGCAGGGCGTAGAGCTTGTCCTTGTAGGTGATTCCCTGGCGCACCGGTTCGATGATGTCTTTCACATCGAATGAAGCGGGCAGGTTGTCGAGCGGCACGAGCCACTCCTGCGCCGCCCAGATCGGCACCTCGTAATTGCCGATCGTCAGGATGTCGAACTGCCCGCCATGCGTCGCGATGTCCGTCGTCACACGCTGGCGCAGGGTATTCTCTTCGAGAATGACCCAGTTGAGGTGAATGTCGGGATGCTGCTTTTCGAATGTGGACGAGAGCTTCTGCATCTCGATCATCTGCACGTTGTTGACGGTCGCGATGGTCAATGTCGCGTCCGCGTGCGCCGTTGCGGCGAAGGCGACACTTCCCAACGCGGCCGCCGCAACGGCCTGTATCCGCACGTCCATGTTTCTCTCCCTGTTCGTTTGATCGGTGTTCCCGGCGTCAGCTCATCCAGTTGCCGCCGTCGATATTGTAGGTTTGCGACACGATATAGTCGGCATCGGGACTGGCCAGGAACACCGCAAGCCCGGCGATCTCTTCCGGCCGCGCCATCCTGCCGAACGGAACCGCGGCACCCACGGCGCGCTTCTTCTCGCCCGGCTGCAAGCCTTCGTATTTCGCGAACATGGAGTCCACATGCTCCCAATGTTCGTTGTCGACAACGCCGGGCGCGATCGCATTGACGTTGATGCCGTATTTGATCAGGTCGAGCCCGGTGCTCTGGGTCAGGCTGATCACCGCCGCCTTGGACGAGCAATAGACCGCCACCAGCGGCTCGCCGCGGCGTCCCGCCTGCGACGCGAAATTGATGATCTTGCCCGCGCAGCCGCCGCCTTCGGGCCGCCCCTGCGCGATCATCTGCTTCGCCGCCGCCTGGAGCGTGAACAACAACCCTTCGACATTCACCGCATAAAGGCGGCGGTAGCTTTCGCGGCTGATCTCGACGGTCGGAGCAAGGTCGAACAGCCCGGCATTGTTGACGAGAATGTCGAGCCGGCCGTAGCGCTGCACGACGGACGCGATCAGCGCGTCGATCGATTCCTGGCGCGTGACATCGAACGCGATCCCAACGCAGTCGCCGCCGATCTCGCCCGCCGCGCTCTGCGCGCCCGCCTCGTTCAGGTCGGCGATCACGACGCGCGCGCCCTCGCGCGTGTAGCGTTCGGCGATGGCCCGGCCGATCCCGCGTGCCGCGCCGGTAACGACGGCAACCTTTCCTTCCAACACCATCCCGCTCTCTCCCCCCCGTCTGATTCAGCGTTCGACTGTCGTCGCCCGGCCGGCGCGTTCGTAGCGACGCAGCACGTCGCGCACCGCTTCGATGAGGAGGCGCCGCGGTTCGGGCCGCAGCGTGCCGTCCATCACCCGGCCATACAGCAGCGGCAAATACTGGCTGATCAAGGTTTCGGGTATCGTCACCCGGCCGAGAGCCCCGAGCAAACGCGCGACCGCCGCTTCGGCTTCGGGGGCAGGCCAGTAGTAACGGATGCGGTCGCTGTAGCTGTAATGGCGCAGGATGCGCTGTTCCCCTTCGCTGCCGGCGTAGTGGCTGCGCCAGTCCGCCGGGCGCGCCAGCATCAGCCGTTCGGTAACGGCGGCGACCGGCTCCAATTCGAGACCCAGGGCGGCCGCGACGGCGTCCAGCGCGTACAGCGTCTCGCGCAGGGCGAAGGTCAGCGCGGGGCCGACCTTCAGGATCGCGAAGCCATCCTCGACGAGCTGCCGCAACGCCGTTTCCGGCTGATAGTCCGTCGAATGCGCCTCGAACACCAACCCCGGCAGGCGGTCGAGCGTCCGGGGGAGGGATGCGGCCCGCGCGCGGTCGTAGACCACGACCTGTTCGTGCCCGAACTCGACGCCCGGCTGCACCACCATTGCGACCACGCGCGTCCAGGCGTCCTCGCACCCGGCGGCACGGAACGCGCGCTCGTGCACGGCGTGGGTCGCAAGCACCGCGTCCGGCGATGTCGGTTGCAGGTGGTCGAGCGCCGCCGTCGCGCCGCCGGGGGTCGGCACTTCGGTGCCGATGACGTAGACGGTCGGCCGGTCGGTCGCGCGTTCGGCGCGTCCGGCGAGACCGGCCGAGCGCTCGGCCGTCAACGCGTCAGCCAGCGAAGCCGGTTCTCCTGCGCAGCCCATGCTGCAATCGAGATGCAGCTTCTCGAAGCCGGCGGCGGCATACGCGGCGATCATGTCTCCGGCCTTGGCCAGGGCCTGCCCGGCCGGCAGGTGCTTCCACGGATTGGGTCCGAGATGATCGCCGCCGAGGATGATGCGGTCATGCGGCAGCGACACGCGATCGGCGATGCCGTGCACCAGATCGCGAAACGCGGCCGGGGTCAGGCCGGTATAGCCGCCCTCCTGATTGACCTGATTGCAGGTCGCCTCGATGAGCGCCACCCCGCCGCTCTCGGCCGCCTGCATCAGCGCGGCCTCGATGACGAGCGGGTGCGCGGAGCACACCGACGTCATGCCGCTCACGCGCGCGCCGGATCGCAGGCTGCGAAACCGGGCGAGGGCGGAACGGCTCACGCCGAAGCGCCCGCCCGCCGGCCCTCGTTCCCAGGTCCGATGAAGGCGTCGAGTTCCGACAAGCTCGCGGTGCCCTCCATCGGTCCGCGCCGGGTGACCGCGTGCGCGCCGCTGGCCGCGGCGTAGCGCAAGCTGTCCTGAACGGTCCGCCCTCCCAACCGGCATGTCACGAAGGTCGCGCCGAAACAGTCGCCGGCCCCGGTCGGATCGAGGGCCTCCGCCGGGAAAGCCGGGACATGCAGCCTCGTGTCGCG
>JAFAXA010000044.1 GCA_019241425.1 Acetobacteraceae bacterium
GCCGGCGGCCGGCTTTCGCGGGGCAGGGTGGCGCACGCCGCCTCCGCCGCCTTCCGCAACACCCCGAAGGCGCGGTCGGAGGCGGCGAGCAGCCCCGGCTCATCCTCGAGCGCAAAGCCCGGCTGGAACATCGCGGCGTAGGAGGCGGGGGCGCGCCTTGCATAGCCGAGATAAGCCCGGCCGCAACTTTCGATCGCCGTCACCGGGTCGGGCCGGCCCTCGTTCCAGGCGGCGTTGAGATCGGCCGCCAGTTCCTCGAAGCCGATCCGCACGACTTCGGCAATCAGCGCGTTGCGGTCGCGGAAGTGGCGATACGGGGCGGCGGCGCTGACGCCGGCGGCGCGGGCGGCTTCCGCGAAGCTGAACCCGGCCGGCCCGCGTTCCGCGATCAAGCGCAAGGCGGCAGCGATCAGCGCCTCGCGAAGGTTGCCGTGGTGGTAGCTGTCGCGCCGGTGCGGGCCGAAGGTCATGCCCCGGATGTACGGTCTCGCAACATATTCCGCAAACAGGCGCCGGACAGGGCTGGACTTGGCCGCCTTGTTCCTTTATGGGGCGCCCCTCACTCGGAACGCGGGAGATCGCCGCTCCGCCCTCATCTCGTGGGCGGCGGCATCGCATGGACCGCGGTCCCTTGGCGAAAGGACCAGGGACGTATGGCGAAGAAGATCGTCGGCTATATCAAATTGCAGATCCCCGCCGGTAAGGCGAACCCGTCGCCGCCGGTCGGTCCGGCGCTCGGTCAGCGCGGCCTCAACATCATGGCCTTCTGCAAGGAGTTCAACGCCGTTACCCAGAACATGGAGCCCGGCATGCCGGTCCCCGTGGTCATCACGGCATTCGGCGACCGCACATTCACCTTCATCACCAAAACGCCGCCGAACACCTATTTTCTGAAAAAGGCGGCCGGCATCGGCAAGGGCACGACCACGCCGGGCAAGGGCGCGGCGGTTGGCCGGGTGACGATGAGCCAGCTCCGCGAAATCGCCGAACAGAAGATGATCCACATGAACGCCAACGACGCGGAAGGGGCGGTGCGGATGCTCGCCGGCAGCGCCCGCTCCATGGGCGTCACCGTGGTGGAGGACTGAGGCGATGGCCAAGCAAGGCAAGCGTCTCAAGACAGCGGCGGCGAAGGTCGATCGCAGCAAGACCTACCCGCTGGCGGACGCGATCAAGCTCGTGAAGACGAACGCGACCGCGAAGTTCGACGAGACGGTCGAGCTGTCGATGAATCTCGGCATCGATCCGCGGCACGCGGACCAGATGGTGCGCGGGCTGGTCGGTCTGCCGAACGGCACCGGCAAGACGCTGCGCATCGCCGTGTTCGCGCGCGGCCCGAAGGCCGAGGAGGCGCAAGGAGCAGGCGCGGATTTGGTGGGCGCCGAAGACCTGGCGGAGCGGGTGCAGGGAGGCGACATCCAGTTCGACCGCTGCATCGCGACGCCGGACATGATGGCGCTGGTCGGCCGGCTCGGCAAAATTCTCGGCCCGCGCGGGCTGATGCCGAACCCGCGGCTCGGTACGGTAACGATGGACGTACGCGGCGCGGTGCAGGCGGCGAAAGCCGGGCAGGTCGAGTTCCGCGCCGAAAAGGCGGGCATCGTCCATGCCGGCATCGGCAAGGCGAGCTTCCCCGACGACAAGCTGCTCGAGAACGCGCGCGCCTTCGCCGACGCGATCCAGAAGGCGAAGCCATCCGGCGCCAAGGGCACCTACGTGCAGAAGGCGGCGCTCAGCTCCTCGATGGGTCCGGGCGTGCGCGTGGAGGTCGGATCGCTCGCCGGGTGACGGCGCGCTGATGGAGATACGCCGGGCTTCGGCCCGGCGGGCAGGAGGGCGCATACCCCTCCGAACCTGTCCGAGACCGTTCGTATCCTTCGGGATCCAAGGGGCTGCGGCCCGCGCACGGGAGACGGGGAAGCCAGAGAGTAAGGGCGGCGGCGAAGGCCGGCGCCGGCAGACTTTGGTTGTTCCGGCTACGGGGTCTTCCGGACCTCAGGACAGGCGAACCGGACCCGGCCATCGGCCGGGTTCATGGGCAACCCGGCCCGAAGCGGCGCAAACCGCTTGGGGCCACTGAGGAGACGGGACGTGGACCGTACGGAGAAGCGGGAGTTCGTCGCTTCGCTCGGAGCGGTGTTCGCCGAAACGTCCATGGTGGTCGTGACCCAGAACAAGGGTCTCACGGTTGCCGAGGTGACGGATCTGCGGCGCCGGATGCGGGCGGCAGGAGCGACCTTCAAGGTCGCGAAGAACCGGCTGGCCAATCTCGCTTTGGAAGGGACCCGGTTCGACGGCATCAAGCCGCTGCTGAAGGGACCGACCGCGCTTGCGTGGTCGCAGGATCCGGTGGCGGCGGCCAAGGTGACCGTCGAGTTCGCCAAGACCAACGAGAAGCTCGTCCTGATCGGCGGCGCGCTCGGCACGCAGACGCTCGACGCCGCGGGCGTTCGGGCGCTCGCCGAGCTGCCGAGCCTGGATGCGCTCCGCGCCAAGCTGCTGGGGCTGCTGCAAGCTCCGGCGACGAAAGTCGCGGGCGTGTTGCAGGCGCCGGCCGGACAGCTCGCTCGGGTCTTCGGGGCCTACGCCAAGCGGGATGAGGCCGAGGCGGAAGCAGCCTGAGCAGCGACTCGCGCCGCCGGCACGGCCGATGGCGCGAGCGTGAACACGGCCGATGAAACTCGGCTTGAACTAACGCAACCAAAGTCTAGATTGAGGATACACGAAAATGGCTGATTTGCAGAAGCTGGTGGACGAGCTGTCCAGCCTCACCGTGCTCGAGGCGGCGGAGCTCTCTAAGTTGCTTGAAGACAGATGGGGCGTGTCGGCGGCGGCGCCGGTCGCGGTTGCGGCCGCCCCCGCGGGCGGCGGCGCGGCCGCTGCGGCGCCGGTCGAGGAGCAGACCGAGTTCACGGTCATCCTGGCCAAGGCCGGCGAGAAGAAGATCAACGTCATCAAGGAAATCCGCACCATCACGGGTCTCGGGCTGAAGGAAGCCAAGGACTTGGTCGAGGGCGCGCCGAAGACGGTGAAGGAAGGCGTGAACAAGGACGAGGCGGCGAAGCTCAAGAAGCAGCTTGAGGATCAGGGCGCTGCTGTCGAGGTCAAGTAGGGCGGTATCTTCCGGGTGGGCGGACCGCCCGCCGGAGCAGCGTTGCGATCGAGCCTCGGGTCGATAGGCCGGGGAGGGACGGGAAACCATGCGGTTGCCCGTCCCCAAACGCGTGAGTGTAGGGCGGAAGACGGGGCGGACCGGGCGGCCGGGTTTGATGCGGGGCCGCAGGCGGGCGTGATGGCAGGGCAGCAGGACGGTCGATGAACGCGATTACCAGATCCTTTACAGGGCGCAAGCGCATTCGCAAGAACTTCGGACGCATCTCCGAAGTGGCGCAGATGCCGAACCTCATCGACGTGCAGCGGGCGAGCTACGAAGCCTTCCTGCAGATGAACGTGCATCCGGACAGCCGGACCCCGACCGGACTGCAGGAGGTGTTCCGCTCGGTTTTCCCGATCGACGACTTCGCCGGCCGCGGCCGGCTGGAGTTTGTCTATTACGAACTGGAAGAGCCGAAATACGATGTTGAGGAGTGCATCCAGCGCGGGCTGAACTATGCCGCGCCGCTGAAAGTCGTGTTGCGCCTGATCGTCTGGGACGTGGACGAAGATACCGGCAGCCGCTCCATCCGCGACATCAAGGAACAGCCCGTCTACATGGGCGACATGCCCCTGATGACGGATAACGGCACCTTCATCATCAACGGCACCGAGCGCGTCATCGTATCGCAGATGCACCGCAGCCCGGGCGTGTTCTTCGACCACGACAAAGGCAAGACGCATAGCAGCGGCAAATACCTGTTCGCCGCCCGGGTGATCCCGTATCGCGGCTCGTGGCTCGATTTCGAGTTCGACAGCAAGGACCTCGTCTACGTCCGCATCGACCGCAAGCGGAAGCTGCCGGTCACGACGCTCCTCTACGCGCTGCCTTCGCTCGCGACCGAGCGACTGATCGCGGCGCGAGAGGCGCAGGGCGAGCCGATCGAAATCGGCGAATTGCGCGGCATGGACGCGGAAGAGATCCTCGGCACGTTCTACGGCCAGGTGGTGTTCACGCTGACCCCGAAGGGTTGGGCGCGGCCGTTCGACCCCGACGCGTTCCGGGGCACGAAGCTTCTGGAGCCGCTGGTCGATGCGCAAACCGGCGAGGTGGTCGCCGATTCGGAGACCAAGCTCACCGCCCGCACCGCGCGCAAGATCGCGGAAACCACCAAGGAAGTGCTGGTGGGCCGTGCCGACCTGCTCGGCCGGTTTGTCGCCGAAGACCTCGTCAACCCCGAGACGGGCGAAATCTACGCCGAAGCCGGCGAGGAGCTGGCGGAAGCGCGGCTGGCCGCCTTGGAGGCTGCGGGTATCACCACCCTGCAAACGCTGGCGATAGACCAGGCGAACGGCCCCTGGATCCGCAACACGCTGTCGGCCGACAAGAACGCCAGTCGCGACGACGCGCTGATCGACATCTACCGCGTGATGCGGCCGGGCGAGCCGCCCACGCCCGAGACCGCGGAAGCGCTGTTCCGCGGCCTGTTCTTCGACCCCGATCGCTACGATCTGTCGGCGGTCGGGCGCGTAAAGATGAACATGCGGCTCGGCATGAATTGCCCGGACACCGTTCGCGTGCTGCGCAAGGAAGACATCCTCCGCACCGTCAAGACGCTGGTGGAGCTGAAGGACGGGCGGGGCCAGATCGACGACATCGACAATCTCGGCAATCGCCGCGTGCGCTCGGTCGGCGAGTTGATGGAGAATCAGTACCGCGTCGGCCTGCTGCGCATGGAGCGCGCGATCCGCGAGCGCATGGGCTCAGTCGACATCGACACCGTGATGCCGCACGACCTGATCAACGCGAAGCCGGCGGCGGCCGCGGTGCGGGAGTTCTTCGGCTCCTCGCAGCTCTCGCAGTTCATGGACCAGAAGAACCCGCTCAGCGAAGTGACGCATAAGCGGCGCCTGTCGGCGCTCGGACCGGGCGGTCTGACGCGCGAACGCGCAGGCTTCGAAGTGCGCGACGTGCATCCGACCCATTACGGCCGGATCTGCCCGATCGAGACCCCGGAAGGGCCGAATATCGGCCTGATCAACTCGCTCGCCACCTACGCCAAGGTCAACAAATACGGCTTCATCGAGACGCCGTACCGGCTGGTGCGCGATGGCGTGGTGCAGGGCGATTACAAATACCTCTCCGCGATGGAGGAGGAG
>JAFAXA010000076.1 GCA_019241425.1 Acetobacteraceae bacterium
CAACCACCCTTTCTGCTGGACATGAAACGTAAGCGTCATCTGATCGACGCCTTTCCGCAGGCTGGTTCCGTAGAGACGGGCCTTCATGGATGAGGCGGTAATTGCGTCGGAAACTAAGCGCTCGAACGCGCAGTTCTCGATGCTTGCGAGGCCATCGATTGGCGCAGCCCGGCCTGGGCGGCAAGACCGGAACTGGTCGTCTGAGCGCGAAGCCGCACCAACCTCTCACTGAGAAGGCGGTGACCGCCCCGATAGTTGTGGAGTTGTGTATGGTTGACTGGGATGACATCCGGCATTTCCTGGCGGTCGGCCGCGGTGGTTCGATCCGGGCGGCTTCGGAACGCCTGGGAGTGAACCACTCCACTGTTCTGAGGCGTGTTGCACAGTTGGAGAAGCGTCTCGGCGCACAGGTGTTTGAAAAGCTGCCCTCGGGGTACCGACTGACCGAGGCGGGCGAGGATATCCTCGCGATGGCCGAGCAGATGGAGGCCTCCGCGAACCAGCTTGAAGCGCGCATCCTCGGCCGCGACCAGAACGTGGGAGGCCTGCTGCGGGTGACGATAGCGCCGGCCCTCGCGTCCCATCTGTTGATGCCGGACTTTGCGGAGTTTGCGCGGCTTTATCCCGAAATCGAAATGGGCATACACTCATACGACGACCCGGTGAACCTGACCAATCGCCAGGCCGACGTGGCGCTCCGGGTCGTCTACGAGCGCAGCTCCCTTCCGCTCAATCTCCACGGCCTGAGAGGGCCGGAGCTGTTCAGCGGCGTCTACATGTCGCGCGAGCTCCTCGCAACGTGGCGCCTGGAACCGGCCAAGCGGGTCCGCTGGGTTGTGAAGGAGTTCGACGGCATCCCGGATTGGGGGCAAGGAGGCGAGGTCCCGATTGCAGAAGTGCCGTTCCGGACAGTGGAGGCCGGCGCTCACATCGCGGCGCTGCGAAACGGGATTGGGATGACAGGGCTGCCCTGCTTCGTCGGTGACGCCGACCCGCTACTGGTCAGGGTGCCGGGCACGCGCCTGCACGCAAACGGGCGGCTTTGGCTGCTAACGCAGGGCGAGACCCGCAAGACAAAGCGGGTTCAGCTCTTCACGAAATTTATGTCCGGAAAGCTCGTCGGCCACGTGCCACTTCTCGAAGGACGATTGCCGGCCAAAGCCGTGTAGGCCGGTTGGCCAGCGGAATTGCATCCCGTGAGCGGTGCGTTCGCGCACACCCGATGTCGAGATATGGGCAGTCCCGAACAGCCCCAAGCGCCTCCAGATCACGCTCTGCAAGCCGCCGCCCCCCGGCTGGCGCTGGCTGATAGAGGCCGGCGCCCGCGCGACGTGGCCGGCGCCGACTCCACGTAGCTGGGCTCCGCTGCACGGCCGCAGCGTGGCGCGCAGCTGATTTTCGAGGGTGACATGTTCCAAGCACTCCACTGGCCGGCAGACATGAAGCCGGTCGCCCTCCGATCCATTTCACGAACCATCGCGAAGGTGGCCGCATCGGCAGGGACGATCCGATCGTTGTTTCGCCGATCCCGAGCTGCGGCTCGGCACGAATTCGAGACAACCTGGACCGCGAAGACTCCGCTGCCGGCGCGAGTTCGAGCCGACCACCCGCCTCGCCTGGTGTTGGGGGCCCGAGAGCGTCGCAGAACTCGCCAGCGTGCCACGCCTGGATCATCAAGCCCATGCTCACCGGCGCGCACATCTGCATTGAGAAGACGATGAACGGGCCGCTGTGGATCGAGCTAGCGAAGCAGGCGCCGAACCTGTCTTGGCGCAGCCACTGAAGGCTCGGGAGACCACAGAGCCTTCCCGGCAACGGCCGGTAAGCATGATGCCCGCGTGCGGACGGCTCATCTCATCGTCGAAGGAAGAAAACATGAGTTTCGCAATCATCGGCTTCGGTGCGGTCGGCCAAGCCGTGGCCAAGGCGTTCGCCCGCAAAAACATCAAGGTAGCCGTATCGGGCAGACGCCCTCCCGAAGCGCTCGCCTCTGAAGCAAAGGCGATCGGCCCTACGGTGTTACCCATGTCGGTGCGAGAGGCGGCCGAAGCCGACACCGTGATCTTGGCCGTGCCGTTCGCCCAACACCGGGATGTCGCGAAGGCGGCCGCTAATTGGGACGGCAAGCTCGTGATCGACGCCATGAACGCGTTCGGCACGCCGCTTGCGGAGTTCGATGGGCTCACCTCCTCCGCCGTTGTCGCGACGGCCTTTCCGGGAGCTCGCTTTCTTAAGGGATTTAACCATCTGCCTGCCGCCAAGCTG
Organism: Acetobacteraceae bacterium; assembly: GCA_019241425.1. Lineage (GTDB taxonomy): Bacteria > Pseudomonadota > Alphaproteobacteria > Acetobacterales > Acetobacteraceae > JAFAXA01. The sequence continues at coordinate 2,266 of JAFAXA010000076.1, forward strand.
GCAGCAGATCCGAACGTCAAGGGCGGACGGCGTGTCATCTTCGTGGCGGGCGACGACGCTGCGGCGCTGAAATCGGGCGCGGCGCTGATCAAGCAGCTCGGTTACGCGCCTGTGTCGCTCGGCAGCCTCGCCGAGGGCAGCGTCCTCACCCAAGCGCGGGGGAATAGCTGGTCCCCGCTCGACTTTGTGGACCTCGTCCAGTTCGACAGCGAGTAGCGGGCGTGTCCGGAGCGCGGCCAGCGCTCTCCGATCGAGGAAATGGGGGAAGGCTCGTAGCATGAATATCGACCTCAAAAACCGCCGGGCGGTTGTCACCGGATCTACCGCCGGCATTGGCCGCGCCACCGCAGAGGGACTTGCGCGCGCCGGTGCCGCGGTCGTCGTCAACGGCCGAGGCGCGGAGCGGGTAGATCGAGCCATTAGGGAAATTCGGCAAGCCTTCCCCGAGTGCGACATAGCGGGCGTTGCCGCCGATTTGTCCACAGCCGAAGGCGCCGCCGCGCTTATCGCTCACGTGCCGGACGCCGACATCCTCGTCAGCAACGTGGGCACGGCCTACCTCCGGGACTACAATGGCGTCGAGGATATTGCCAAGATCCCCGACGAGGATTGGCTCAGCCTGTTCCAGCTCAACGTGATGAGTGGGGTGCGCGCGACACGCCACTATCTGCGGCGCATGGTGCAGAAAGGCTGGGGCCGTGTGGTGTTTGTTAGCAGCGAGTCGGCGGTCAACATTCCGAAGGAGATGCTCGACTACGGCATGACGAAAGCGGCGCAGCTCGCCGTTTCGCGCGGCTTTGCCGAGGCCGTCGCGGGCACGGGCGTCACAGTCAATGCCGTCCTCCCCGGCCCGACCCGGTCCGAGATCCTGGGCAACTTCATGGCATCGCAGGCCGAGGCGCAGGGCATTACGCAAAACGAGGCCGAGCAGGCGTTCTTGAAGTCGGCCCGCCCGACCAGCCTCATCAAGCGTTTCGCGACCACCGACGAGGTCGCCAACATGATCGTCTATGTCTGCTCGGAGCAAGCCTCTGCAACCAGCGGCGCGGCCTTGCGAGTGGACGGCGGCGTAGTCCGCTTCATCGCCTAGCCGGTCGCCCAGGCAGGCTGGCGGCCCATCACCGGCAACGCACCCGCGACGCAAGCACGACTCAAAGACCACGAGGCACCCGATGAATCCAACCGAAGTTGAGAAGGCATTAGCGGTAATCCAGGGGATCGCCGCGCGCGACGCGGCCCGCGCCATCGAGAATCTCGACGTGACCCGGTACGTCGAGCACGCTCCATACGTGGCAGACGGGGTTGCCGGGCTGCGGGCGCACATCGGCGGCCTTCCTCAGGAGAACCATCGCCTTGAGGTCGTGCGTGCGCTCCAGGACGGACCCTTCGTGGTCGTCCAGGCGCATGGCGAGGTTCTCGGGCGGAATGAGTTCTTCGACGTGTTCCGCTTCCAGGACGGCTTGATCGTGGAGCATTGGGCCTTTGCCGCGCCAGGCGGCCCACCAAACCCGAGCGGACACACGCAGGTTGATGGGCCGACCGAGCCGAAGGAACTTGAAAATACCGAGAAAAACAAGGCGGTGGTGCGCGACTACTATCAGACGGTTCACCTCTCAGGACAGCACGGCAGGATCCCGGAATACTTCACCGGCGACCACTGCATCCGCCACGAGCCTGGCGTGGTCGACGGCGTCGCGGCGTTCGCCCACGATCTGGCGGTCCTTACCCGGAACAGGACCATCGACGAAATCGGGATGTTGCTGGGACAGGGTGACTTCGTATTCCTGGTCGCCACGGGAACGCATGAGGAGCGGCCCTGCCTTTATGTCGATCTGTACCGCGTCGAGGCTGACAAGCTCGTCGAGCACTGGGGCTTTCCTGAGGAGGTGCCGTCGCGAGAGGACCGGAAGAACGATAACGGCATGCTGTGAGAGCCTCTTTCCCGAGCGCACCGTATTCTCCGACCGACGCTGTGTAACGTCGCCGAATGGCCCAATTTTCCACTCCCTGTTACGCCGAGAACAGCAGGAACATTGCACATGACCACCGCAAATGGCCGGACCGCAGACTACCCCATCGATACAATGTTCCTAGAGCGCTGGTCGCCCCGTGCCTTCACGGGGGAGTCGCTAAGCGAGATGGATTTATTGACAATGCTTGAGGCAGCCCGGTGGGCGCCGTCATCCTACAATTCGCAGCCCTGGCGGTTCACGTACGCGCGGCGAGACACCGCACCGTGGAGCCGGTTCCTCGACCTGCTCGTGCCCTCCAATCGGGGCTGGGCCGCAACCGCGTCCGCTCTGGTGATCATTGTTTCGAATCCCATGATGCGGCCCCCTGGTTCCGACAAGGACGTGCCGTCTTCAACCCATTCGTTCGATGCGGGCACCGCCTCCGGTTACTTCGCCCTTCAGGCATATAAAATGGGATGGCGCGTCCATGGTATGGTCGGCTTCGACAAGGATCGCGCCTTCGCTGAACTAAACGTGCCGGCGGGCTACCGCATCGAGGCGGCCTATGCCATCGGGCGCCAAGGTGACCCGGCGAGCCTGCCTGAAGTGCTGCGAGACAGAGAGCAACCGAACTCCCGTACGCCGCTGGCCCAGCTCGCATTCGAGGGATCGTTCCAGGCATGACGCCGTTTCGGCCGATCGCTGCGAACGCGTGTGGGGTCACATGAAGATAAACCGCCCCGGCGGATCCGAGGGTCGAGGACGGGGAGCGCAATGGCGACGTAACCGCGTCCTCTGTGCCTTCGGCGCGTTCGGCCCGCCGATCCTCGAGGCGGCGTGCTGGGTCCCCGCCGGGCGGCCTTTCTTCGTGCTCGCTGATCTCGAGGCAGTCGCATGGCGCAAGGCTCGGGGACACACAACAGCGGTGATCTCACCGATTGCATTGGACGCGGTGCGGCGCATTGACGGGCTGTTTGCGATCGAACGCGACATCAACGGCAGATCGCGAACCGACGTCGGGCAGTACGGAGGCTATTGCCAAGTTAACGAGTCAGGGGTCGAGCGCGGCCTAACAAATCGCGAGATGCACAAGTTTTTACGCCGCCGTATCGGCGCACGTCTCCCGTCGCCAGACCCGGAACATTTTAGCGCGAGCGCGCCGGTATTCGGCGGCGGTCATGAGATGGGGCTTTGGTGCATAGATCGGGATTGCAGAGCGGGCGATGGTGCGTTAGGGGCGCGTCATGCCGTTCAAGTTCCACGAGCCGCGCCGCCATCGCGTGCCGAAGGCCCGATATCGGGTGACAACTGGACACCTCGAAAACCCATGGCGGCGCGCGTGCTGATTCGGTCCTCTTAGCCTTCCTTGGGGGGAGGCGGTGATGGCACGGCAACCCGGGTTCTTCGATGCGGATGAGCGGCTGCAAGCACTGTCGGCGTCGGGAGACCCGCTCGCACGACTTCGCGCCGTGGTGGATTTTGAGGTGTTCCGGCCCGAACTTGAGAACGCGCTCGATCGCGCCGATCGAGCCGGGGGCGGCCGCCACCATATGGCGCGGTGCTGATGTTCCGCATCCTCGTGCTGCAGACGCTCCACACGCTGCGGGACGATCAGGCCGAGTATCAGACTGCGCGACCGGTTTTCGTTCATGCGCTTCGCCGGACTCGCGCTGCACGACCCGGTTCCTGACGCCAGGACGATCTGGCTGTTCAGCGAGCAACTCACGCGCGCCGATCCGCTGACGCGCTTCGTCCGGCTGCTGCACGAACGCGGCTATCTGGCGATGGGCGAGCGACCAAGGAGCGAGGGGGACAGATCGTCGATGCGACGGTGATCGAAGCAAGAAAGCCACGGCTGACCAAGGACGAGACGGCGACGCTACGCAGCGGCGGCACGCCGTCGGGTTGGTCGAAGGCGCGCACACGGCAGATCGACCGCGACGGGCGCTGGACATTCCGATCACGTGCCCGGGTTTGGCGGCGAGCCTTGAGGCGGTGCGTGAGCGCGTCCAGGCGATCGATAGCG
>JAFAXA010000090.1 GCA_019241425.1 Acetobacteraceae bacterium
CTGCGCCGCGCGTGACCGAAGCGTTGATCGACAATCCGGGCGGCATCCGCGATTGGCTCGACGATCACGGACTGACCGTGAAGTTCGACAACGTGAACGAGTTCGCCGGCATCATCAGCGGCGGCCGCAGCGGCCCATCTTATGGCGGCTCCTCCAATGCCGGCCAGTACGGCTTGGGCATCGACGCCGACATGGAGCGGCTGGCAGGTCTGACGGGCCTTTCGCTGCATACCATATTTGTCGGCCGGTACGGCACGCCGATCAGCAACAACATCCCTGACGGCCTGAACCCGTCGCAGGAAATTTATGGTGCCGGCGGTAACGTCGTCGTCCACCACGTGATGACGTATGCAGAGCAGACGCTGCTCGACAACAAGCTCGACATCGCCCTCGGATGGTTGCCCGTTGCAAACGACTTCGCCGCATCGCCGTTGAACTGCACGTTCATGAACAACTCGATCTGCGGCAATCCGAAGACGCTGTTCGGCACCAACGCATTCAGCTCCTATCCGGATGGCGTCTGGGGCGGCCGTGTGCGTTATGAGCCGGTGCCGGAGTTCTACGGCCAAGCCGGCGTCTACGCGTACAACAACGGTCTTTACACGAATAAGTACTATCGCACTGGTTTCGAATTCAATTCGTCGCAGATCAGCGGCATCGTCATTCCGGTGGAACTCGGCTGGCGGCCGGAGTTCTTCGCCGGCGATCCCGACCGTCGACTGCCGGGCCACTACAAGATCGGTGCGGCACCGACGCCGAACGGCCAGGTCACCGACACGTTCTATGACGTGAATGGTCAGCCGGCGGCGCTGACGGGGCTGCCGTTCCGCAAGGTTCGCGGCACGTACAATCTCTGGGTCACCGCCGACCAGATGGTTCACCGCTATGGGCCAGGCCCGCAGGACGGCATGATCCTGCTGGCATACTACACCCATCAGGACGGGTCGGTGGCGATCCGGCAGGATCAGTTCACCGCCGGCATCATCAACCGCGGCTTCTGGCGTGAGCGGCCGCAGGACTCGATCAACGCGATGTTTTCATATACCAAAGTCAGCAGCGACGTGATCAAGTTCCAGAACCTGCAAGCCATTCAGGATCCCTTCTTCCGGGACTTCCAGAACCACACGTTCAACATCGAGTTCAACTACAACATCCACCTCTTCCCCGGCGTCGATTTCCAGCCGGACTTCCAGTACTACATCAACCCGAACGCCCAAAAGAACATTCCGGACGCGGCGCTTCTCGGGTTCAAGACGCATATCGAGTTCTTCTAAACCGCGGCGGGTTGCCGGGTGCGCCCGGCTACTCCCTCCGTCATCTCCTGAGGCGGCCGGGCTCGTCCCGGCCGCTTGCCGTCTTTATCCGCCGGTTTTTGATCGCCGATGGTGGCTCGTCCCTGTTGGGTGCCGGCTCTTGTGGTGTTAAGGTCTGGGCCGCCCGGGCGTGAGAGGGCGATGGGGAGTTCCCCACGATCGTAGAAGGACGGCCTGAGTTGAGATCGAAATACGACCGGCAACGGCCGGCACGGCGCGGCGGCTTCGGCGAGGAGGGCCTTTACGGGCAGAGCGAGCCGCCTCCTTCGTTCCCCAATCTTTCCGCCGGATCGGCCGAGATTCGGGCGACCGTGAAATGGTACAATCCCGACAAGGGCTTCGGCTTCGTGGAACTCGCCGACGGCACGGGCGACGTGTTCCTGCACGCCAAGGTCTTGCAGGCGGCCGGCTACCAGGCGGTGAAGCCGGGTGCGACCGTCCAGGTCCGGATCGGGCAGGGTCAGCGGGGCCGCGAGGTGGAACGCGTCACCTCCGTGGACGAAAGCTCGGCGCGGGCGCCGGAAAGCTTCGGCGCCGGCGGTGGCGGCGGCCGGCCACGGGCGCCCCGCAGCTTCCGTCCGCAAGCCGATCTCAGCACGGCGACAGAAATGACCGGTGTTGTGAAATGGTATAATCCGACCAAGGGTTTCGGCTTCATCAGCCCGCAAGGCGGCGGGAAGGATCTGTTCGTTCACGCGACGACGTTGGAGCGCGCCGGGTTGCCGCCCTTGCAAGAGGGGCAGGTGGTGCGAGTGAAGGCCGTGCCAGGCGCCAAAGGTCCGGAAGTGGGTTCGATCAGCCTGGACTGACTTTCAGGGCAGCATTCTCGCTAAACGGGTCGGTTTCTCACCTCGGCACTTCGCTGTTCCTCCCTGTGCGACCTCGCGCGGCCGTAACGCCAGCAACGATTTCGCGCTCGACATCACGCGAAAAGCCGCGCCGCCTTCCTCGTTTCTCGCTGGCGCCTCGTTGGCGCACGTTGTGGATGCGGGTTCACCTCCTCGCTTTTGGGTGCTTTCCGCCCCCGAGCACCACCGGCTCGGAAGCAATGCAGGTGGACATTATCGGGCGCATGGACTCGGCGGACCTGTGCTAAGAGCGGTTTATCTTTCAGGGAGCCGGTACCCATGTCTGGTTGGGTCATGGAGGCGGATCTCGGCCGCTGGCCGGCAACGCGATCCGGCCGGTCACCGTATCGGCCACTTCTCCGTTTTTGGGCTGCATTGATCGCCTTTGGCGCCGCCGGCGCCGTCACGTTGCAGCTGCTCGGCCCGCCGCTCTCGAAGCCCTTGGAAGCGCCGACCGCGCCCGTGGCGCAAGACGAAGCGCCTGTTTCCGGGCTGGAGCCGGGCGTGCCTCCCCCGGAGAACATCATGACCGCGGACCAGCCGGAGCGGCCCGCTGTACAGCCGGCTGCCGTCGAGCCCGCGGCCGGGCCGGTTGCAGCGCCGCATCAGGGCAGCTTCACCGCAGCATTGCCCGATCCCGGCGCCGTTGCGCCCACGCCCGAGCCTGTCATCCTTCCTGGCGCGGCGGACCCCGCACCGGCTGACCTGCCCTTACCGCAAAGCGTGCCGCCGCAGGCACTCGGCGTCGGGAGTGCGGGCGCAACCGAGCCACGCTCAGCCGGCATCGCCACGCTGGAGGCCGGCCCGAAATCTCTCCGCCCGAACGCCCGCTCGGTGCTGGCGCGCCAAAAGCAACGGCCGGCGGATCCCGTTGAGGCGGCCGTGAGCCGTCTGCGGCGACAGGCGCTCTCGCGCCAGCAGCTCGAAGCTGCCGCGAAGCCTCGCCCCGATCGCCAGGGCTGGGCTGACCAAGCGCTGGCTGCCGACTTCGATCCGCGCCCGATCGCGGAGGGCTCGCTGACCAATCGCCTGGGTGAACCGCAAGCCGACAACCTGGCCGGGCCTTCCGGCCAGCACTGGCTGCGCTTGCCGCCAGGGTCGGAGCCCGCGTGGGATCCTCAGGTCGGTCTCGACTACATCCGCTGAGCTTCACCGGCCGCATCGGCGCCGGGTAGCCTGCCCGCCCGTCTCGACGTCCCCGTCCTCGAAGACTACCAGGCGCCGCCCTGTTGCCGCTCTTCACGTCCCGCTCAGTGTGGGCGTGCGCCCCGGCTCCCGGCGACCCTCTGCCGGACGCCCCGCCGGGCCGGCACCGCCCTGGCTCCCTGAATGGCCTGCTCTGCCGCCTTCATCGCGTCGATTGCCGACTGTGAGGAGCCCTGGCAGCACCAGTTGGACGTCCACGCAACCCATTCCCACCGGGCTTCCCCGCCGGGCGTACCTTCGACGGACAGACGATAATATTCGCCTGCGGGCTCTTGCACGGTCGCCCGATAGGCCCGCTCGCCGGATTTCATCCATCCAGGCATACGTGTCCCTTCGCCAGATCCCGATCGCGTCCGAGCGAAACGCATTGCGAACGCGTCCGATTGTTACCCCTGCCGGCTGGACTCCCCGCGGTCCCGGAGCGGACACGCCGCGTCGCGTCCCGCCTGAACGGCCAAGTCGAGCAGCGTGACATGCGCCGACATGGCTCGCCGCATCAGCTCGAGAGAAACGGCCCGTTGCAGACGAACCGCCTCCGGGACGGAGCCGCATCGGACGTAACTCCAGCGCGCCCGGTTCACCTCGCGCAGAATCTCCTGGGAAAGGCTGATGCATGTGAATTGCCAATTCTGCATGCCGCGCCACAGGAACGCGCAGCTATCGAACAAAGCGCGTGCGTCGCACCAAGCCTCCTCGGCGGCGGTGCTGTAATCCGCGAGACCTTCCGCGATGCGGTCCTGCACAGACCGATCGGTCGCGTGTTCGCAGTCGACATCCCCGGCCGCAGTGGCGGCGGTCCGGTCCGTGACCCGGTCGGGCATAGGAGGCGCGGTGGCTTGGCGCGGCCGTTGCGGCCCGTCGCGACCGGAGTGTGGCGGCCGGGGGGCAGTCCGATTGCCTTCCTTTGTGGTTCTCATCTCAGCTCGCGGCACGAATGCGGCGATCGTGGTCACGACACCTCCTGAGTTTCTGATTATGTGTTCCGGAGCTGCGCACCGCCCTGGCACAAGGCCAGGGTTTACTGGCGGGGCGGCTACGCGTTTTTGTGCGAGTCTCGCATTCCGGCGATTCCGAGACTGCCCGATAGGCAAGTTTGTGTCATTGGGATGATTACGTACGCCTTGGAAGCAGCCGATTACCGCTGCCGATCGCACCGGCGACCAGGACGAACCGCCGGCAGGCGGAACAGCCGATCGAACCCATGGCGAGGGCCATGTTGCGGTGCCCTCGGTTATCGCGCTTAATCAACGTCCGCCTTCGCCCCGCGCGTGCATGCGGTCAGGAGCGTCCCGAAGCTGGTTATGGGTGATGCAAGTTGGGAATAGCGCATCGGGTCACCATCGAGCAAAGGACGGCCCAGCGGCTGCGAGCGTTGTACGGAGCCCAGTTGCTCGACTTGCCAAGCGACGAGCGTTTCGACCGTCTCACCCGGCTCGCCCAATCGCTGTTGAACGCACCGGTCGCGATCGTGACCCTGCTGGATGCGGATCGGCAATTCTTTCTCAGCGCCCGCGGTCTACCCGAGCCGTTGGCGACCGTACGCGAAACACCCCTGTCCCACTCACTGTGCCGCTGGGTCGTCGAAGACGGTGTGCCTCTGATCGTCGGCGACGCGCGCGCTGACGCGCGCACACGCAATCACCCTGCCGTTCAGGTGCTCGGCGTCGGCGCGTATTTCGGCGTGCCGCTCGCCCTTCCGGACGGCTGCACGGTGGGTGCGCTTTGTGCCGTCGATTACGCGCCTCGGACCTGGACGCCAGCGGACCAGCGTGCTCTGGCCGATCTGGCCGACGCCGTGATGTCGGAGTTTGCGGCTGGCCTTCGCCTCATCGAGCTGAGGAAAACCGAGTCAGCGCTGCGGGACGGCGAGGCGCGATACCGGGCTTTGATCGACGGCCTCGGCGTCGCCGTCTACACGACCGACGCCGATGGCTGGCTCACCTTCTACAATGATGCCGCCGCGACTCTCTGGGGCTGGCGTCCGCCGTTGAAAACGACGCGCTGGTGCGGTTCATGGAGGCTCCGCTGGGCCGATGGGCGGTCGGTGCGCGCCGACGAACATCCGATGCGGATGGTGCTGAAACAGTGCCAACCGGCTTCGCCCCAAGAAGTGTTTTTGGAGCGGCCGGACGGCAGCCGCGTCCCGATCATTCCCTATCCGACCCGGCTGCGCGGCAAGGATGGCGGTATTGCCGGCGGCGTCAACGTCATGGTCGACATCACCTCACGCAAAGCCGCCGAGGCGGCGTTGAGCGAGAGCGAGACGCGGCTTCGCTCGATCCTGCAGACCATACCCGATGCGCTGATGCTGATCGATGAAAGCGGAAGGATCGAGTCGTTCAGTACCACCGCCGAGGACCTATTCGGCTACCGGGCCGCCGAAGCAGTCGGACAACACGTCTCGACGCTGATTTCTCCCTCTGATCACGTCAGGGACGATGGCGGCGGCGCCTCGACCCCGCCGTACACTTTGGCCGTCATCGGCCGAGGCGCTCTCGTCACCGGCCGGCGCCGGGATGGCTCGCTATTCCCCGGCGAGATCGCGCTCGGCGAAGTGACCGTCAACGATGTGCGGATGTACACGGCCGTCATCCGTGACGTGACCGAACGCCTGGCCACGCAAACGCGCCTGCAATCGCTGCAGCAGGAACTGCTGCATGTTTCAAGGCTGAGCGCCGCCGGCGAGATGGCGTCCGCACTGGCGCATGAGCTGAACCAGCCGATGACGGCGGTCGCGAGCGCGGTCAGAGCGGCGGAACGCATGCTGACGATCGGACCGGACCAATGCATTCCGCGTCGCGAAATGCAGAACGCGCTGGCCCTCGCGGCCGAGCAGGTGCTGCGGGCGGGACACATCGTACGCGGCCTGCGGCAATTCGTCGTCCGGGATGGCGGCGCGGAAAGACGGGTGCAGAGCCTTCCGGATCTGGCCGAAGAAGCGCTAGCCTTGGCGTCCGTCGGCGCCAAAGACGGCGGCGTAAGAACACGGTTTCAGTGGGACCGTAAGCTGCCCGGCGTTCTCGTGGACCGCGTTCAGATACAGCAGGTGCTGCTGAACCTGATCCGCAACGCGATCGAAGCGATGACCTGCGAAGCCGAACGCGAAACACCGGGGCGCCGGGAACTCGTGATCGGCGCTTCCCCGGCCGATTCGTGCATGATCGAAGTGAGCGTTGCCGACTCGGGCCCGGGCCTCGCTCCTGCGGTGTCCGACCGCCTTTTCGATTCGTTCGTCTCCACGAAACGCGGCGGCATGGGCATGGGATTGTCGATCAGCCGCACCATCATCGAGGCGCATGGCGGCCGGATTTGGGCGGAGAACCAACCCCGCGGAGGTGCCGTGTTCCGCTTCACGCTGCCCGCAGCGCGGCAGATCTGAGCGGTTAGGAAGCCCGCCCCGGAGAGGCGATCGTGCCGGCCGCCGGAAGGAGATCGCGCCGCGTCGTCATCGTTCCATAGGCCAGCAGCGCGAGGCCGCCGAGGATGACCAATCCGCCCAGCACCATGAAACCGGACAGATACGAGCCGGTATAGCTGTTCATGATGGCGACCAAAAATCCCGCAATCGTACCGCCGCCGCCGGCGCCGAGCCCGTTCATGATCCCCGACGCCGACCCGATCGCCTCCGGAGCGACGGTCGATTGCAGGATGGACCAGATATTCGGCGTGTAGGTGCTTGCGTAATAACCGAGCGCGACGGTGATCAGCGCGAGCTTGAGGCCGCCGCTATCCACCAGCGGCAAGGCCAGCAGGAGGCAGCCGGCGGCCAGCTCGCCCGACGCGGCGATCAGCACGCGCTTTTGCGTGCGGTCGCTGATCGCGGACATCGGGATAGCGAGCAGCACCGCGGCCATGTAGGGCAATGAGCTGGCGAAGGCCTGCCCCCATCCGGTGAAGCCGAGCGAACGCACCGCGAGTGGAATCCAGAGCGTTATGCCCCAGAACAGCATTCCCTGGGTGATGTAGCTGAACACCAGCAGCAGGAAAGCCGGGCCGCCGAGCGCCGCGAGGGACAGGCGGGGGGCGCCCTGCTCTGCTTGTTGCAGGCGATACGGCGCCTCCGACTCCGGACGCAACAGCGCGAGATAAAGGGGCACGATGATTATCAGCCCGATCCCGCCGGTGATGAAAAACAAGGTGCGCCAGCCGAAAGCATCGTAGATGGGCGTCAGGATGATGAAGCCGACGGCGAGCGCCGCGTATTGGCCATAGAACTGAATGATGCTGTTCGCCTTGGTCAGCTCGGCCGATGAGAACCAGGCACGCGCGAAACGCGACTGCTGCGGCCAGTAGACGCCCTCCGCAACACCGAGGATCACGCGGCAGACCAGCAGCACCGCGACGGAACTCGTAAAGCCCACGAGAACGGTCGCCGCGGACCAGATTGCGAAGCACGCGACGACAACGGTTTTCGGATCGGCGCGGCGGGTGACGATGCCGCCCAAGATGTTGGCGAAAGCGTAGCCGATCAGAAAGCTCGTCAAGGCCCAACTCGAGGTGACGGCGAACCGGTCGCCTGCGAAGCCCATATCCTCCGAGACGGCGCGAATGGCGACCGACAGATTCGTCCGGTCGAGGTAAGCGACGAACAAGCCGATGAACAGCGTGCCGCCTATGCTCCACCATCTCGATTGCGGCACGGCGACCTCCTCGGCGGGATCGGATGACGCTCCTTACGCGAGCCCATCGCACCCCGCAAATCGTCAACCCGTCGCGGATGCGTCCGCACGGCGGAAGGTGAGTTTGATGCCTCCCTTGCCGCCAAGCTTGCCGCCGCTGCCGAGGATGCTGAGTTGCCCTTCGGAACTTATCTCGACCGACAACTCAACCACGTCCAGCCGCAATCCGGATTCGGTGCGGGCCTGATCGAACACGTCTCCGACGACCGCCACCAGGGCGTTCATCTGCTGCTTCATTGAATCGGCGCTGACCTGCACGCGCTGGGTCAGGCTTTTCCGCACCTGCTGCACGGCGCTCGCGCCGAAGCCACCTCCGACATCCTCGCTATCGCGGCTGCCCTGCACGATCTCGACCCTTTCGACGGGCTCGGATTCGGTGGTGACCCAGATTGCGCCTGTCTTGCCGCTCATGCCTCCCCCTTCGATCCGCTACAACGGCAGGACCACCCGGAAACCGATCCGGCCCTGCCAGCCACGCTCCGCGACCGAGATGCTGTCGCGGTAGGCGGACCGGCAGATCGCCGGATTATGCGACCACGACCCGCCGCGCAGGATGCGCTCGTCGGGCGGACCCGCAACGTTGGGGCTCCCGTCGGTCGGCGCGTCGGCGTAGCTGCCGGTCGCCGTGTCCAGGCAGAACTCCCAAACATTGCCATGCATATCGTAAAGTCCCCAGCCGTTCCGGGGGAACGTTCCTGCGGCCGTGGTGGTGGCCCGGAAAATGCCGGGCGGCCCTTCTCCGTATGATCCGGCGCCGTAGCGCATGCCGTCGTAAAGATCGGAGGCAACGCTCGCACCGTCGCTGTCGCCGCAGACCGCGCCGCCGGTGCCGCAGTAGTTGGCGAGTTCGGGTGTCAGCGTCGGCCCGAAAGCGAATGGCGTGCTCGACCCGGCGCGGCAGGCATGCTCCCATTCGGCTTCGCTCGGCAGACGATAGGAGCGGCCGCTGACTGCCGCCAGGCGTGCGCAGAACTCGTCGGCGTCGTTCCAGGTGATCGTTTCCACGGGCAGATCGACGCCCCGGAAAAAGGACGGATACGGATCGAGGTCGCGGCGCAGCTTGGCTGGGTGCGCCCGGATGACGGCGAACCATTGTGCCTGCGTGACCGGAAAGGCGGCCATGCCGAAGCGGGGCAGAGAGACGTGGTGTTGCGGCCCTTCATTGGCGCGGCGCTCCCCCTCGCTCGCGGGCGACCCCATGGTGAACGTTCCCGCAGGCACCGCCACCATCTCCAGTCGCTCGTTCCCGATCTGCTGGGTGAACATCTCCGCATCCCTTTGCATAGGGGATGATTTCACGCCCGTCGCATCGACCGAAGCCGTTTCGAATGACGCCGTTCGAAACGCGATGCGGTGCGTTCGGCGCAGCAGCGCCGGCGCCGCGATTGCTCCGGCAATCGCGGCCGCACCGACGCCCACGGTCGCGGCAAGCTGCCGCCTTGTGAGCCGTCGCACGCGCCGAGGCGGAGCGGGGGCGGGTTCCGGCGGCGGCGAAGGGCGCCCGGCCGCTTGTTTGCGTGCGATGCGTTTGACCGCCTCATGCGCTTGCGGGTCGGTTGCCGAGACGGCGATCACGCGCCACCAGAGCTGCTCCGCGGTTTCGAGCTCGCCATTCGTCTCGGCTTCCAACGCGTCCAGCTTGATCGGCGCCACATCTTCGGGCAGCGCGAAGCGCGGAAGCAGAATCAGGTGCCGCTTTTCGATCGGTTCGGCATTCGTGTACGGGGTCTGACGCGGGCGGCTGAATCGGCTGCACAGATCGGGCACGCGGTAGCGCAGATACTGATCCAGCCGTTCAACGGTCGCGCAGTTGCTTTCGCCTTGCTGCCGTAATCCTTGCAGCAGGCTGTAGGTGAAAGCGCCGTGCCCCAATTCGCCGATTTCGTAGGACCGCTCGTTTGGGCTGCAGGACGAGATGGTAACCACGCCGCGCTGCGTTTCCGTGCCAACACCCTGGCCATCCCTCGCGCCCTCGTTGCGACAGGCGTCGAGCAGCAGGATCACGTTCTCGGCCCCCGAGCGCCGCAGACGTTCCGCGACGTAGCTCACCGGAACCGCCGTTTCCTCGACATTGCCGGGATCGGCGTCGATCGGCATCAGATAGTCGCGGTCGCGCTCGCGGCGGCCATGCCCCGCGAAGAAAAACCAGATATTATCCGCGGGCTTGAGAAAACGCGCGTCGAAGCGAACGCGAAGGAAACGGCGCAAGGTTCCGAGCGTGGGCACGGCCTGGATCGGCTCCCCGGTATCGGCCGGGATCGGCGGCGCACCTTCCGCGAAGAAATAGACTTTGGTGAAGCCGACTTCCTGCTCGAAGAAGATCCGGAGCGCG